>CAMDWT010000077.1 GCA_945877505.1 Crenothrix polyspora | reverse complement strand
TGGTTTGCAGGCTTGTTTTATTTACCTCGCCTCTATGTTTATCATGCCATGAGTTCCGATGAGACTAGCAACGAACGGTTTAAAATTATGGAGCGTAAGCTTTTTTTTGGCATTATGACGCCTGGGATGATCATTACCTTCGCCTTTGGTATTTGGATGCTAACAGATTACGCCTGGGCACTTTATTCAACTAGTGGTTGGTTACATGCAAAATTGGCACTGCTTGCATTGGCGTTGATTTATCACTATTTTTGTGGCGTGTGGCTTTTAGATTTTAAACATGATCGCAATCAACATAGTCATGTTTATTTTCGCTGGATGAATGAAGTGCCGGTTCTGTTTTTAGTCGGGATTATTATATTGGCCGTCGTTAAGCCTTTTTAAACATTTTCTAAGACGCCTTTATAATGAAGCTAAGTCCCTGCTTGAAATATAGCGCTACACCCATCATAAAAAAAATCAGGATCCTCCCGCTTTTCAGCATAATTATTGGGGGCGCCTTATTCATCAGCCCTATTAAAACGATATTCGCATCCGATAAGAAAACTTACGCCAAGACACCCTTCACAGCCTTTGCCAGCCAAATGCCCGATGCCTTACTAGGCGCTGATAAATACGAAAAGCCCATCTGGAATCTACACAATGCCCTTAAGTTACCCAAATGGTTATCCGTATCGCTAGAACAACGAACCCGTTACGAATCAATGGATGGCTCCTTTAAAGCAGATACTAAAGGGGGTAGCCAACAAATTCCTCTTCAAACTACACTTTGGCTGGAAGCGCATCTAAATTCTTTCAGAATAGGCACAGAATTCATGGATGCTCGCGCTTTGGACTCAGATAGAGCAACCCTCGTGAATAACACCATGGTTAATACCTTGGATTTTTTACAAGGCTATGCGACTTGGTCAGACCAAAATGTTTTTTTTAGTGGCATGGGTGCAGAAGTAACGGCAGGCCGACAAACCCTAAACCTAGGAAGTCGGAGACTCGTAGCGAGAAATGCATTTCGCAACGCCATTAACAGCTTTACCGGTATTAAATTGCGCTTACTGGATTATGATAATTGGCAATTCACAGGCTTTATCTCGACACCGGTTAATCGCTTGCCCAATAACCCAACGGCCGCTCTCGATAATGATCAAGTATTCGACAGAGAAAACACCAAGACTTGGTTTTCAGGAGGGTTCTTAGAGCTTTATGGACTAGGCTGGAATATTAACAGTGAAATTTATGTGTATCATCTTGATGAAGGCACTAGTAACAACCTTCCTACTCGCAATCGCCGCTATTTTACGCCCGGCACCCGCTTATTCATAAAACCTGCCAAAGCTGCATTTGACCTTCAACTGGAAACCATCGGGCAGTTCGGTACGGTAGAATCAAGCGTTACCGGCAATAGCCAGAATCTTAATCATACGGCGTGGTTTCAACATGCTGATATTGGTTACACCACAGATCTACAATGGTCACCGCGATTCGCCTTAGAATACGACTATGCCACGGGCGATAAAAACCCGAATGATAATCAAGATCAGCGCTTTGACAGCCTATACGGAGCCAGACGCTTCGAGCTAGGCCCTACTGGCATCTATGGTGCTTTTTCCCGTAGTAACATCAACTCACCAGGTGTGAGCATTAAAGCAGCGCCTCGTTCTGATGTGCAACTATCAGTGAGTCAACGCCTATTCTGGCTAGCATCGGCAACCGATTGTTGGGGTGGAAGTATTTGCAATAAAACCGACCTTCACGATACAACCGGCCGTAGCGGTAATAATATTGGCCAACAACTCGATCTCTCTGCGCGCTGGGATTTTAATAGCAGTCTAAATTTTGAAAGCGGCTACACCCATTTATTTAAAGGTTCTTTTGCCAAAAATGCACCTTTTTCACCTGCACCCGTCGATATCAATTATTTCTATGTACAAAGTATGTTTAGATTTTAAAAAATTCACCCTGAAATAGACAGCAATACCTACCTCGTTAATTCAAACTTATTCATGGAGACAGCTCATGCTAATAACTACCTTTCAACGCACAAGCATCATAGTCGCGTTACTACTATTCGGGCAATCTGGTTGGTCAGCTACCGTATTGGTTGCCGTTGCTGCCAATTTTAGTAAACCGATGACGGATATAGCCGCTGAATTTGAAAAAGAAACCGGTCATCGCGCTAACTTAGCATTGGGTTCATCCGGCAAATTTGTCTCACAAATGGAAAATGGGGGGCCTTTCGAAGTGCTATTGTCCGCAGATGAAAAAGGGCCTGAGAAATTAGAACAAGCTGGATTAACTGTACCCAATACTCGCTTCGTTTATGCCTTAGGAAAACTAGTCTTATGGTCAACTATGCCGGACTATGTAGATAATCAAGGTAAAATTTTATCAACCGGTGACTTTAAGCACTTAGCCTTGGCTGACTCAAAACTGGCACCTTATGGCGTTGCAGCCGTTGAAGTATTAAAAAACATGAAGCTATTTGATAAGTTACAGCTTTTTTTTGTACAAGGTGAGAACATTGCGCAAACCTATCAATTTATTAGTACCGCTAATGCCGAACTGGGCTTTATAGCCCTATCACAAGTCTTGGAAAATGGTAAAATCGCCAACGGTTCCGGTTGGATTATTCCAGACAATCTGTATGCGCCGATTCGACAAGGCGCTGTACTGCTGAAAAATGGCGCCGAAAATCCTGCAGCCCTTGCATTGCTTGAATTTTTAAAATCTGCACCGGCGTTAGCTATTATCAAGAAATATGGCTACGCTTTAGCTCAATAAATACAGAGACTTTAGAAACTTTTATGCTGTCTAATACCGATCTGCAGACGCTTTTTTTAACCTTTAAAGTAGCGAGTTTTGCGACTTTTTTAATGCTACTGCTTGGCACACCATTGGCTTGGTGGCTAGCACGGACGCGTTCGGCCTGGAAAGGTGTAATCAATGCTGTTGTCTCATTGCCGCTGGTACTACCCCCGACAGTATTGGGGTTTTATTTACTGATATTAATGGGACCTACTGGGACTATCGGTCAAATCACCCATTGGTTAGGTTTAGGCACCCTGCCGTTTACCTTTGCAGGCTTAGTGGTCGCCTCGGTCCTCTATTCCCTACCGTTTGTTGTGCAACCATTGCAAACGGCATTCGCGTCCATTGGTGAACAACCATTAGAAGCGGCGGCAACCTTACGCGCCAGTCCTTTAGATACATTTTTTAGTGTGATTGTACCGATGGCGAAGCCCGGTTTCCTGACCGCCACCATTTTAGGCTTTACGCATACGGTCGGCGAATTTGGAGTGGTATTAATGATTGGTGGCAATATTCCCGATAAAACTCGTGTAGTCTCTGTGCAAATTTATAATCACGTCGAAGCACTCGAATACACTGAAGCGCACTGGCTAGCAGGCTATTTGTTGGCGTTCTCATTTATCGTACTGTTGCTACTTTACACAACACTAAAAACCCAACCAGTCACCCATCAACTAAAATGAGTCCACCCATTACAGCGCGCTTTCTGCTTGATTACGGCGATTTTACGTTAAATGTCGACTTACAACTTCCAGGCACAGGCATTACCGTACTATTTGGTCATTCTGGCTCTGGTAAAACTACCCTGTTACGGTGCATCGCGGGACTGCAACACGCCTCGCAAGGCTTCTTAGAAATCAATGGTGTAATTTGGCAAGACAGCCATCGAAAGCTGTTTATGCCTCCTCATAAACGAGCGTTGGGTTATGTATTTCAAGAAGCCAATCTATTTTCACATTTAACCGTAGAAGGAAACTTACAGTTTGGCTTGAAGCGAATAGAAAAAAAAACCGACGCTATCGCTTTTCAAGAGATCTTAGAATTACTAGGTATTAATCATTTACTAAAGCGTATGCCAAGTAGGCTATCTGGGGGAGAGCAACAGCGAGTGGCCATTGCCCGTGCACTGCTTCTTAAACCTGAAATATTGTTGTTAGATGAACCCTTAGCGGCCTTGGATTTAAAGCGTAAAAGGGAAATATTGCCTTTCTTAACTAACTTGCACCAACATTTAGCGATTCCTGTAATCTACGTCACTCATTCTCAACAAGAAATGGCGCAACTTGCTGATACGCTCGTTATTCTAAAAGACGGTCAAACAGTTGTCTCAGGTCCCCTTTCGGAAACGCTTAGCCGCCTCGACACACCCCTTATACAAGACTACGAAGCGAATACCGTTTGGCCCGCAACTATTATCGAACATGAAAGCGGTTACTATCTTACGCGCGTTGATTTTCATGGCGGCACACTAAGTTTACCTTTGATAACTGCAGCGATAAACACCCCAATTCGAGTACAGATTTATGCACGCGATGTTAGTATTACGCTTGATTCACCGACCAACACCAGCATTCTCAATGTACTCTCGGCAAACATCATTGGCCTCAGCGACAATCACAGAGGGCAAATGGTCGTACAGTTACAAATAGGAAAACAAATTTTATTGGCCCATATCACCCTAAAATCCTCACTTATTTTAAACTTAAAAATAGGCCTGGCCGTCTATGCGCAAATAAAAGGCACTTCTATATTAAATTGAGCCTTAGGATAAATCTAATTCAATGCTCGGTATAAACATCATCCTTTTTTCAACCGATACAAAGCCGAAATATCTTCATCACCATAGCCTTCTGCCATTAACTGTGCATAATCAATCACTGTCATATCCGTTAACGGCATTGAAAGATCAGCTTCAACAGCCATCGCTTGGCAAATCTTCAAATCTTTATAATGTAAGGCGAGTTTAAATCCCGATTCAAAACTCCCTTTAATCATCGTTGCGCCTCGATGCTCTAAAAACCAGTTACCCGATGCACCACTTGAAACAACCTCAATCACTTTATCCATTTCTAAATCTTGTGCTTGTGCAAAGGCAAGCGCTTCTGTAACGGCCTGGTTAATGCCTGCACACATCACTTGATTTACTGCTTTGGTGGCCTGACCAGAACCGACATCACCCATATGGACAATACGTTTCGCCATTGCCTCCAAAACAGGCCGTGCTTTTTCCAGCGCTTGGGCATCGCCTCCCACCATCATTGCCAACATTCCATTTTTAGCACCTTCAACGCCACCAGAAACAGGAGCATCCAAAAAAGCCACCTGTTTTTTAGCCAAAATTACCGCTGCTTTTCTTGCCGTATCACTGCTGACCGTTGACATATCAATCACTATTGAACCGGGCTTAATACTTCCTTCTATCGCGGCAATTAAACTTAAGACATCTTGATCCTTAGAAACACAGATCAATACAATGTCAACCGCTGCCGCCAACGCTTCAGGCAACGCATAAGCCGACACTGTAAACTCTGCTGTTTTTAGAGCCGTACGATTATAAACAGCGGTTAAAAATCCAGCTTTAACCAGATTTCTGGCCATACCTAAACCCATCGCACCCAAGCCGATCATGCCTACTTTCATATTATTTTTCAAGATAGGTATAGGCCTTTAAACCAGCAATCAATTCTTGTTCGTAATCTTTTCGCTGTTGCTCACTAAGATCACTCTTTGCCAATTTATCCCGATAAGCCTGTTCTAATTCTCCACTACTAATATGCACATAATCCAATAAATCACTTACGTGCTCTCCTTCCTGGAAATCATAAAAATGATAGCCATTGTCATCTAATTTGATATTAATGGAATGCGTATCACCAAATAAATTATGCATATCACCTAAAATTTCCTGATAGGCACCAACCATAAAAAAACCGATCAGATAGGGTTTATTACTATCGATATCATGCAAAGGCAACGTATTTTCGATGTTTTGCCCATCAATATAATGGTCAATACGACCATCAGAATCACACGTTAAATCCTGAATGACGGCTCGACGCGTCGGTTGTTCATTCAAGCGATGAATGGGCATAATTGGAAATATCTGATCAATCCCCCAAATATCCGGCATGGATTGAAACAGCGAGAAATTACAAAAAACCTTGTCTGCCAATTTCTCGTTCAACTCTTCCAGAATAATAGCTTCACTTTGCGTATTAGGATTAAGTTGACTTTTAATTTGCTGACACAAAAGAGCGTAATGATTCTCAGCTTTCGCCAGTTCCGTAATGCTCAATTTGTCCTGCGTAAAACGAGCTCTCGCTTCTGATAAAGTAAATTGTGCATCGTGAAAATGCTCTACCACATTATGTGCAACCGGCAACGCCAATAATTCTTCTTTATTGCTATAAACTGATTCAACATCTGTAACATTAGTAATTAATACGGCATGATGCGCTGTCAGTGCCCGTCCTGATTCAGTGATAATATCAGGTTGAGGCATCTGCTTTTCAGCACAAAGCTCGGCAAAACTCCTCACGATATTTTGGGCATACTCTTCTAGGCTGTAATTAATTGATGATTCACGACGAGATCGACTCCCATCATAATCAACCCCTAAACCACCACCCGCATCAATAATTTTTATCTGCGCACCCAATCGATGCAACTCAACGTAAAATTGACCCGCTTCCTTCAGTGCTACTTTTATATCGTGAATATTAGCAATTTGCGAACCCATGTGAAAATGCAGCAGCTTAAGCGTATCCAGTAAATCTACTTGCTTCAAGCGCTCAACAAGTTGCAATACCTCATGCGCATGAAGACCAAATTTAGATTTTTCACCACCACTATTTTGCCATTTACCCGCACTTATACTGGAAAGCCTAACTCTAACGCCCAGTTGCGGTTTTATATTTAAATTAGCGGCCTCTTCAATAATCAACTCAAGTTCCAAAGGTTTTTCAATGACTAAATAAAGATTCAAGCCCATCTTTATGCCAATAAGCGCTAAACGAATATAAGCTCGATCTTTATAACCATTACAAACCACCACCCCTTTATTAGATAGCGCCATAACCGCCAGTAATTCAGGCTTACTTCCCGCTTCCAAACCAATATTATCAGCCGATAAAATACCTTCAACCACCTGACGTTGCTGATTGACCTTAATCGGATAAACCGGCGTATATTGGCCTTGATAATGGTTACTTACACAGGCTTTTTCAAACGCATTCGATAGTCGTATTACACGATCTTTTAAGATATCCGTAAAACGAACGAGTACCGGCAACGATAAGTTTTTATCATTGAGTGATTGAGCAATTTCATACAAATCCAGTTCAATCGCCTTGTCTGAACTTGGTTTAACACAGACATGACCACTGGCATTGATAGAGAAATAGCCATCGCCCCAGTTTTCTATCGCATAAGTGTGTGTTGATTGCTCAGTTGACCAGGTTTTGCTCTGACTTAAATTCACTCGAAACTCCGTTTTATGCCTAAAGAAAGTCAAATTCTAATATAATGCACACTTATTTATTCGTTTATTTTTTTTCAGGATCCCATACATGAACCCATCCCAATGGTTTACCGAACAAGTGCCTGCTGCTGGCTCGGCTTTTTCTTTAAAAATAAAACAAAAAGTACACGAAGAACAATCTGAATTTCAACATCTTGAAATTTATGAAACAGAAACCTTCGGTTATTTAATGGTCATCGACGGCTGTACGATGGTTTCAACTCGAGATAACTTTTTTTATCACGAGATGATGAGTCATCCGGCTTTATATACGCACCCTAATCCCAAAAGAGTTTGGATTATCGGCGGGGGTGATTGCGGTACATTAAGAGAAGTACTAAAGCATGATTCCGTAGAACATGCCGTTCAAATTGATATTGATGAACGAGTAACACGCTTGGCGGAAATTTATTTTCCTGAATTATGTGCCTCTAATAATGATCCTAGAGCCGATTTAAAATTTATCGATGGCATAAAATGGGTCAAAGATGCTGCGCCTAATTCAGTTGATATTATTATCGTAGATAGTACTGATCCAATTGGCCCTGCATTAGGCTTATTCAGCGAAGACTTTTACCGAGATTGTTACAATTGCCTCTCTGAAAATGGCATGATAGTCCAACAAAGTGAGTCAGCGCTATTCAACATGACGCTAATAGGCGAAATGCGTGATGCTATGTCCGCAAGTGGCTTTAATCACTTACAAACTTTATTTTTTCCTCAATGCCTATATCCTTCGGGTTGGTGGAGCGCTACCCTTGCCAGCAAGACTGATTTAAGCACCTTTAGAGAGCAGGATTCAACTGATAAACCTTTTGAAACCATTTACTATAATATAGATATACATAAAGCCTCGTTAGCTCAACCAGAGTTTTTTAAAAAAGCTTTCACTAAATAAATATACGGTAGGTTGAGGTGCTTTATTGTTAAACCTCAACCTACAATTTCTAAACAACATGAGATGAGATGCCTTAATGTTTGATCCTAAAGCTATAGATGATATTGCCAACCGTTTAGCAGGTGCAATCCCTCCGGGACTTAATAATCTGAAAGACGACCTAGAAAAAACCTTTCAAGCCATTTTACAAGGCGCCCTAGGTAAACTTGACCTAGTGACCCGTGAAGAATTTGAAGTACAAAAAATGGTTTTAGCTAAAACACGTTCAAAATTGGAAGACCTTGAAAAAAAGGTCTCTGAAATGGAGAAGAATTTCCTTCCTAAATCTGAAAGATAACTATAATTATTCCGAGCTTTTGATTTTCGTCAGAAATCAGTAGATCACCGTAAATTGTAAGCGTGACTTTTTAGCCTCAGCAACGAGGCTAAAAAGTCACCTCGTTTAAGTCCGCTGACTTACGACGTCAGGGGGCTTATGTAATTGAAAGGAATATACTTATAGTGGCGATAAATAATCAACTTCTTTGCTCCAAAATGCCATGGGCTTAGCGGTTATCTTTAGCAGGGGACGCGCCGGTATAGAAGCACCTCTTGTCATGGTAGAGGTTCATGTTGCTAATGGCTTACCCGCTCTAAATATTGTCGGCCTTCCCGAAGCAGCCGTTAAAGAAAGCAAAGATCGTGTTCGAGGCGCTCTATTAAACTCCCGTTTTGAATTCCCCGCACAACGCATTACCGTTAATTTAGCGCCAGCTGATCTACCTAAGGAAGGTGGTCGTTTTGATTTAGCTATTGCCTTAGGAATTCTAGCGGCATCAGGTCAAATTTCCAATAGCAATCTTGAACAATACGAATGTATAGGTGAACTATCGCTAGGTGGTGAGTTACGTGGCATTAATGGTGTTCTCCCTATTGCGATACAAGCTAGAAACCACCAAAGAAAATTAATTCTACCTAAAGTAAATATTGCCGAAGCTGCGCTAGTAAAAGGCATTGAGCTGATCCCCGCAATGCATCTTTTAGAAGTCTGCGCACATCTGAATGGTCAGGCTCTAATACCCACTGAATATCAACAAACTGAACAACCAACCCTTACCGATGATCTTGACTTTGCGGATGTTCATGGTCAATTTCACGTTAAGAGAGCCTTCGAAATTGCCGCAGCTGGAGCGCATAATTTAATTATGCTTGGACCTCCAGGCACTGGAAAATCAATGCTTGCCGCAAGATTACCGAGTATTTTACCGCTACTAACCGAACAACAAGCTCAAGAGTCTGCGGCCATCGCTTCTATTAGCGATCATGGCCTAGATGTTGCCAACTGGCTAAAACCGGCTTATCGAGCGCCCCATCATACCGCCTCAGCCGCCGCCTTGGTGGGGGGTGGCAGTAACCCAAAACCCGGTGAAATATCCCTTGCCCATAATGGCACTTTATTTTTGGATGAGTTACCCGAGTTTGATCGCAAAGTCTTAGAAGTCTTACGTGAGCCTTTAGAAACTGGACATATCACAATTTCTCGGGCAGCCAGGCAAGTCGATTTTCCAGCGCGATTTCAGCTTATCGCCGCCATGAATCCTTGTCCTTGTGGCTATTTAGGTGACGCCTCAGGACGTTGTCACTGCACTTCTGAACAAGTTATTCGCTATAGAGCACGAGTATCAGGCCCTTTGTTAGATCGTATTGATATGCATTTGGAGGTCCCCCGCATTTCTCATGAGATCTTACGCAAAGGTACAATAGGTGGCGAAGAATCCAGTGCAACTATCAGGTCACGCGTGATTGCCGCACGAAATATTGCCTTAGCTCGTCATGGCAAAGCCAATTCAGCATTAAGCGCAAAAGAAGTTAAACAGCTATGCCTCTTATCGGAAGCAAGTCACCAACTTTTAGGTCAAGCAATGGAAAAGTTTGGTCTATCCAATCGGGCTTATCATCGAATTTTAAAGCTGGCATTAACTATTGCTGATTTAGCAAAGTCAGAGCATATTGAAACTAAACATTTAAGTGAAGCGATTAGCTATCGCAAGTTGGATCGAACGCTTTAAATCATCGCTTTATGAAAAAGACTTTAAGAGCACAAAACGCCCCTTCTATAACAACCAGAGGCGTGTGTGCATGTATCTATTTACCTTATTTAACTTT
>CAMDWT010000076.1 GCA_945877505.1 Crenothrix polyspora | reverse complement strand
AAGCGCCTGTTTGTGCGGCAATCGAGTAAGACCCCACTTCCTTACCTGTAGGGTCAAGCAAATCCATAATAACAACACCACTACTGGTCATAAGGGTCATTAGTAAGCTACTAACCACTAAAGGAATTGACCGACTAAGCCATACTCGTCCATCCCAACTGGGCTTTGCTATCGATACCTCAGTAGGCATGTACTTTTGAGCGGCATACCAAATTAATACTAGCGCTAAAAACCAAGCAAAACCAAAACTTAATACAGCCAGTTTTGCTGACAAAGCGAAGGTGCTTAAAATGATTGCGAAAAGAATTAGTACATAAACCAACGGCAGAAAAAAACGATAAATAGCCATGCTTAGAATAAAAGCACCGTGCGCCGAGATATATTCAACTAAAAAAAGTGTGGTGGCAATAATCGGCAAAAAGCCTGCGTAAATAATAATCGCAAAATGATAAATCATATGTCGCGCTACCGATACAACCTCCATCCCTAATCCGAGTAATATTGCTAACAAAACACTAAGACAAAAAATAGTTCTTAATGAAAATAACCAATAACCCCTATAAGCCGACCAATCTTTGTGATCGCTAAACAAGGCGACAACTCGCAAGGCATATTTTTCTAAGCCCAATGTTGCTAATGTTGATAGTATCGTGACAATTGATATCGCTACACTGTAATCCCCAAAATCATCCACGGTGAGTGAACGAGCCAATAAAATGTGGGCGACATACATAATCGCGTAATTAGACAGTGCAAAAAGAACCAGTAATAATGAACGGAAATTTTTAGTGTGAAGATCTATGCGGTAGTTTTCAAGCATATTAGAGCGCTAGGTTTAATATCATCATTATTTAAGACTAATGTTGCCGAGTATTTCATAAAGTTCTATAAAAAGATACGCTTACCTTACTTAAAACTATCCGTATAACTGACAAATTTAAGTCAAATGAGTACTAGACACTTAATAAATAGCAGGGGGGGGAATAGGTAAATAAGGTGTGGAAGTCGTTTATTTCGCAGTTAAGCCAAGGAAAACTGCTTTACCGAAAAGACATGAATAAACTATGGGGTATAAGGCTTGTCTGGGTATTTAGCGTGTGCAGAAAAACGAATAACCGCCAATAAAAACACTATTTTTACTAGCCTAAATAAATTATAAATAGGCTATGTCTAACAACTTAATTTATTGACTATTAAGGCTACACTTAAAAGTTTATTGCTGTGCCCAACCAGAGTAGGCTGGGCACAGTGCTGACCGGTCTTATTTGCTTGCTGGCTCAGCAGCAGGGGCTGCGGCAGGAGCGGCTGGTGCTTCAGCAGGAGCCGCTGCAGGAGCGGGTGCTGCAACAGGTGCTGCAGATTCAGCAGCAGCTGGAGCGGCCGTTGCGCTTGGTGCTGAAGTGTCTTCTGCTTTGTCACAACCTACCAATAAGGCCAAAGCAAATAAACCAGTTGCTACAATCATTTTATTTTTCATAGTTGTTCCTGTTGTTTTAAATTTTAATTAGGTTTTCATTACCCGAAAAACTCAAGGTAATATTAATCCTACCATATTAATTTCATGCTTTATATGAAAAATAACCATATTTATGCTTTTTTCAACCATCTCTTAGCAAAAAATCCGTCTTATATATTGCCCTGCTTTAAACAAATTGCTTACACCGGTTAATTACACTATTATAAATTTGACTTCATTAACTAAGCCCTCAATGACCCAACCTACGCACTCAACTCAAGCTTTATCAGAACATAATCACAACAACTGTGTCAGCCAGGCTTTATTAACCGCTGAACAGTTATGTATCAATCGTGGTGTGTTATTAACGCCTGCCCGTCATAAAGTATTGGAATTAATCTGGGCTAGCCATAAAGCGGTCAAGGCCTATGAACTTTTAGATCAACTTAAACCCTTACAAAAAGCGGCAAAACCCGCAACCATTTACCGCGCTTTAGACTTTTTAATTGAACAAGGTTTAATTCATCGCGTTGAAAGCCTTAATGCCTTTGTCGGTTGCCATTGTTCTGGCTCTCAGCATGAGCAATTATTACTTATTTGTAAGCATTGTGAAGAAGTTGAAGAACGCTCTGCCAAAGAGGTGATGTCTGCCTTAGCGCAAGAAACAACTCAAGCGGGCTTTACCGTTCATAGTAAAGCTATTGAAATACATGGTATTTGTAAGAAATGCCAAAACCTATCCTCTGACTAACCCACCCTTTTATTTACAAACTTACAAAGCCAAGGCCGCCACTTTACTATCCAACGGTGAAGCTTCTTTAAAATAATTACGCAAGCCTTTAAATATAGTATTAGCCAGCTTTGACTGATACTGGTTGCTGAGGAGATTTTGCTCTTCTGAAGGATTGGATATAAAAGCCGTTTCGACCAAGATAGACGGAATATCTGGCGATTTTAATACCATAAAACCGGCTTTTTGTACCGTGTCTTTATGTAATTGCGAGGCGTTGGTAAAACTTTTTAACACGTGATTAGCCACATTAACGCTGGCTTCTCGGGTATCTTTTTGGGTTAAATCAAATAAAGTAGAGGCCAAATCATCGGCTTTATCATGAAGACTTACGCCGACCATATCGGAAGCATTTTCACTATCTGCCAACCAACGAGCGGCTTCACTTGAAGCCCCATTAGTTGATAAGGTATAAACGGAAACGCCTTTAATCTCGGTATCGTGAAAAGCATCAGCGTGTATTGATATAAATAAATCTGCTTTGGCGGCTCTGGCAATTTCCATGCGCTCTCTAAGACCCACATAATAATCCCCTTTGCGCACCATGACTGCTTTCATACCGGGTTGGTTATTAATCAGCGCTTCAAGTTTTTTTGCTATCGACAAGGTTATTATTTTTTCTTCTGTGCCCTGTACGCCACGCGCGCCAGGATCATTACCGCCATGTCCTGGATCAATAGCAACAATCATCCGAACAGCCTTTTCTGTGGCGGTCACTTTTTTAGGAGTCGCTTTATTTTCAGTGGGTTGTGACTCAGATTCGGCGAATTTCTCTTGCTTTTCTTGACCCTCCGCAGCGACGAGGGCATTCAAATCAACGACTAATCGATGCTCCTCTTTATTATTAGACTTTAGGGTGAATTTTTCAGCGGTAATGGGGGTTTTTAAATCAACGACGACGCGTAAATCAGTCTTATCTTTTACACCGGTACGGACACGCGCAAATAAGGGGTGATCGTGAGACGGTTGTGCTAAAGCATGGGCCAGTTGTGCATGGTTAATATCAATGACTAAGCGTGACGGATTATTCATTACAAAAACCCGATGCTGTGGCGAAGCGCTCACCTCAAAAATCATCTCATTTTGCGTGGCCGTCGTGTTGAACTGCAAAGCGTTAACACTGAGTGGTTGCGCGCAAAGCGACATTGACACGATTTGTAATACAAAGAAAAACAAGATTTTCCCGTAATTTCTCATAACGACACCCTAAAACAACTCTTTTTTAGATTATAACAGTCTGTTATTGTTTTAACACAGACTTAGTATGGCTTACTGAGTCGCATCCATGGTCAATAACCGCCCCATGCCTTCAACTTCTAAACTAATGACTCGATCAGGCTTGGCTAAAAAGCCTTTACCCAAATCAGGCCATTCTATAAAACAAATACAATCTTGTGCAAAATAATCTCTTATGCCCATCCATTCCAACTCTTCGGGATCAACAATTCGATATAAATCGAAGTGAAATATTTTTCGATCGGCAACGTTGTATTCCTCCACTAACGTATAGGTTGGGCTTTTAACAACGCCGTTATAACCTGCCGCGCGTAAAAAACCCCTCACTAAGGTTGTTTTACCTGCACCTAAATCTCCCTGTAAAAAAATCAAATTTTTTGAGGGTAACGTTCTAAATAATTCTGCCCCAAACTTCTCGGTGGCTTCTGTGCTATCCAAATACTGTTGCATTACCCACTCCATTGTCTAAGATAAGCCATTAAATCACTGGCTAGTAAACCTCGTTCACCGTCTCGACCAGCCGCTAAATCGGCTGCCCATCCATGTCCTAACGCCCCTTGTTGAGCCGCTTCTTTTAAATCCAACCCTTGTGCAAGCAAACCCGCAATAACACCGGCAAGCACATCCCCCATGCCGCCTGAAGCCATTCCAGGATTACCCGTGGTAGACACTGCGCACTCCATACTTGAGGCTATTAACGTGCCCGCACCTTTAAGTAGAACGACCCCTTTATATTTATTTTGCAACGCTAATACAGCAGCAAAACGATCTTCTTGAATTTCAGCCGTGGAGCACTGTAATAACCGAGCCGCTTCACCCGGATGAGGCGTTAAAATCCAATTGTTATTCATGCTAGGCTTTTGCGCCAATAGATTCAAAGCATCTGCGTCAATAATTAACGGTTTTTGAGACCGCAAAACGCTCTCAAACAAGGCCTTGGCCCAATCGCTTTGCCCTAAACCTGGCCCTATAACAACGACACTGGCTTTTTCTAGCAATACGGCTAAGTGCTCGGCATTCTCAACCCCATGACACATTAGCTCGGGCCTACCCACATTCATAAGCCCAGCATGTGCAGGCCGTGTTGCAATGCTAACCAAGCCAGCGCCTATTCGCAAAGCCGCTTCCCCTGCCAATCGCGCAGCACCCGAATAGCCAAAATCACCACCGACGATTAACACATGGCCAAAATCACCTTTATGTGAATAGCGAACCCTAGGCGCTAATGGCGTTTTAATAACACGAACAGCCGACGGAGACAAGGCCTTAAAAACAGCCGCTGGTAGCGCTAAGTCAGCATACCTTATTTCACCACAGTAATCAGCCGCTTGCCCGGTAAACAAACCCTGTTTCAGCGCAATAAACGTCACGGTGCAGTCTGCTTTTACGGCACAACCCATGACAGTACCGGTATCCGTATTTAAACCAGAAGGATTATCAACGGCAAGCACCGGCGCGAGTGATTGATTAATCCTCTCAATAGCCATCGCGTAAAGTCCCGTTACCGGCCTATCCAACCCCGACCCTAACAAAGCATCCACGATAACGTCTACGATGATCTGATCACCTTGAAAAACAGTGATCACACCCTGAGCCTCCCTAAAAGACTGATACGCTGTTAATGCATCAGCACTTAATTTATCAACATCGGTAAGACTGTAAACACTGACTTTTAAACCGGCTTCTAGCGCTAAACGAGCGACTATATAACCATCACCCCCATTATTGCCGCCACCGCAAAAAATGGCGACTGACTTCGCCTTGGGCCATTTATTTTTGAGTTGTTGAAAGACCGCGCAAGCCGCCCTCTGCATTAATTCAAGACCCGCAATCGCAAAATCTTGTATCGCTATCCTATCAAGCTCTCTGACTTGCTCTGTGCGGTAGAGTGTTGCGGGTAATTTTTGCAGGGTCATAACTAAGCTTTAATGCCTTCAATAGTAAGATATTTGTAAGCCCCCTCTAAATGCTACGCCCTTGCCAACACCTTAGTGGCAAGGGCGCACAAAGCGCTAAAGGCTGTAAATAACGTCTGGTTTACCTTCAGACTCAAACAATTCACCTATTACAAAGGCCGTTTCACCGGTAGCATGTAGCGCGTCTAGTGTCGCTTGTTGATCGACTTCAGCCACACACACAATCATGCCAATGCCACAATTAAAGGTCGTCAGCATGTCGGCTTGAGAAACATTTCCTTGTTCCTGTAGCCATAAAAAAATATCTGGAAACACCCAAGACGATAAATCAATCTTAGCATCAAGGCCGACGGGAAGTACGCGAGGTAAATTCTCCGTTAAACCGCCACCAGTAATATGCGCAAACGCATGAACAGGCACTTTATCTAACAACGATAACAACGATTTTACATAGATTTTGGTTGGCTCCATTAACGCAAGACCTAACGTTTTGTCACCAAAAGAATCGGTGAGGGCCGATTGACTATGCTCGATTATTTTTCGAATTAGTGAATAACCATTGGAATGAGGTCCCGAGGAAGCAATACCAATCAACTTATCGCCCACCTTAACTTTAGAACCATCCAGTACTTTAGCTTTTTCTACGATGCCTACACAAAAACCGGCCAGATCATAATCGCCATCGACATACATGCCAGGCATCTCAGCTGTTTCACCACCGACTAGAGCAGCACCCGCCAGTTCACAGCCCTTACCTATACCGGCAATCACTGAAGCTGCGGTATCTACATCCAACTTGCCGGTCGCAAAATAATCAAGAAAAAACAGAGGCTCTGCACCTTGTACGATAATATCGTTGACACACATAGCCACTAAATCAATACCTACCGTGTCATGAAGACCTAAATCTATCGCTAGCTTTAACTTGGTGCCAACACCATCGGTTCCCGAGACTAAAATCGGATTCTGGTAACGATCTAATGGCAATTCAAACATTGAACCGAAGCCACCTAAACCAGACATCACGCCCGGGGTGCGAGTTCTGGCTGCGATGGGCTTGATACGCTCAACTAACTCATTACCTGCTGCAATATCAACGCCGGCACTTTTATAATTTAAGCTTTCTTGGTTTTTTGCGCTCAATGGTATCGTCTCTTAAAAAATTTAAACTGTGGATATTGTACAAGACATCGTTGATTTTTGTGAAGGTTATGAAGAAAGCGAGGACAATCTCAAGCTTGGATCTTGCTTTGTTACAGAAATAGTTGAATTTATTTATAAAAATATTTAAAGTGACCGAGCGTCCAGGTGGGTTAATCGATAGCGATAACCACGTCTTAACTGAGGAATTACTATGAAAATAACAAAAATACTTAAATCCGCGTTATTCACTACCGCCCTTCTTTTTAGTGCTGCGGCCTCTGCCTACAGTCCGGAAGAATTAGCTAAAGCTTGTAAAAAACCGAAATTCACTGATTTTAATCTCACTGAATATGCGGCCCCTGAGAACATTGAAGTAGCCCCTGAATCAGAATTTTTTATCAAAATATCTGTTTGGGCAGATCCGAGCACTATTAAGTTAACCGCTAAAAAACAAGCTTTAGACTTTAAATTGGAAAGTAATAACACTTTTCACAAGATTACCGCAAAATTACCGGCCTCTTTAAATGGTGATTTTGTCAGAATTGATGTGAGTGCCAAAGTAGTTACCGGTTGTAGCGATAAAGATGGTTGGCTAATCAAAATAGCTGATAAAAAGTAACACCTGATTTCTAAAAACCTTCCCAAATAACCTGGAGCTTACAAGAGCTTCAGGTTTATCTAGCAAACCCAAATCCCCAAAACGATGCTGCTTTTTGATAGAGCCAAGCCGACCTATTGCTTAGCCTCTAAAAAAAGCACGCAGGTATATTCAAGCTTTAACACCTTAGATGCTAATTTGAAAAATTAAGTTAATTCTGACTGGTCTTTTGCTGGGTAGGAAAGCAAAAAAATAAGAACTTAAGAATAATACGGGGAATTAATGCGATGGATCAAGAGAATCCCTCCCACGCAAAAACTTAAGCGGGGGAGGGTAATAACTTATTTGCCTGAGATTTGTTCTGCAGAACTGTTATTAGATGTGTGTCTTTTCTCAATTTTAGAGAATGTTTCTGTTTGAAGAGCTGCAACTGCACCACTTTCCAAATGCTTAGTTTCGTCTTTCTTTAACATGACAACCAAAAGAACGATAGCAGCGATAGAAACGCCAACGATTGCCCATGTGTTATCTTTTTCTTGTTCTTCAGCCATTTTAAAATCCTCTATAGTTATTAATATTTATTATTTCCCTCTCCTCAAGAGAGCAATTCAAAAACAATATTTTATGAATTGATTGCCGAATTAACTTTCGCCAATGGTGTAATTTTTATCATGAGACAGTGTGCCATGTCAAAACTATAAATAAAAAAAATTCAGGATACGTTTAATTTACACACGAGATAAGTGTTTCTTACCATCACGGCGCTCTCTATAAAAAACGTAACATTATGATAAATAATCATATATTATTTAATATCTAACAATGACATCTACTTGTCAAAACGATCCTTTTTAGCGATAAAAAATGAGTCACTTAAGGCATCAATGCCCGAAATAATTTGCTCTCTTTTTAAGATGATCGTTAATTAAAATTTTAGTTTTACATTTAAATATATATGTCATTCTTCAACACCAAACCCACCCAAAAAATGCCATGGAAACCATAATTCGTCTGACAGCCTCGCTAGGCATTTTTTTTATGATGATTAGTTGGGAATATATCTTCCCTAGAAGGCGTCAAAAAATCGTTCGTTTACAACGCTGGCCTATTAACATAGGCCTAGCTATTTTAAATATGCTCATTATGCGACTAACCATCGGCAGTATGGCGTATCTAAGCGCTGTTTATG
Organism: Crenothrix polyspora; assembly: GCA_945877505.1. Taxonomy (GTDB): domain Bacteria; phylum Pseudomonadota; class Gammaproteobacteria; order Methylococcales; family Methylomonadaceae; genus Methylobacter_C; species Methylobacter_C polyspora_A. The sequence continues at coordinate 2,445 of CAMDWT010000076.1, read as the reverse complement.
CGTCAGAACAAAGCTATGGCTTATTAAACCAGTTAGCACTCCCTGAATGGCTGTCAATTGGCGTCACTTTATTACTACTTGATTTTGCTATTTACGGGCAACATATTGCTTCGCACGCATGGCCGCCACTTTGGCGTTTACATCAGGTGCATCATACGGATTTAGAATTTGACGCAACCACTGCGGTGCGCTTTCACCCCTTAGAAATTCTAATTTCAATGTTCTATAAAGTACTTTGTATCTTTTTACTGGGTGCCAATCCTTGGGCGGTTATCGCTTTTGAGATTATTCTCAATGCTGCCGCGACGTTTAATCATAGTAATATTGCTATTGCGCCTGCTCTTGATCACCCCTTACGCAAACTTATAGTGACACCCGACATGCACCGCATTCATCACTCAACCTTACCCGCCGAAACCAACAGTAATTATGGCTTTTCCCTGTCTTGTTGGGACCGGCTTTGTAAAACCTATAGAGCCGAACCTACGGCAACTCAAACGACCCTGCTGATTGGCCTTGAACCGTTCCGCCAGCAAAACGAATTAGGCTTAATTCAATTATTGTTACTTCCCTTTAAAAAATTACGGCGTTAATAATGTCTTATCTACACCCTGATAGTGTTTTAATGATTTTTTGTAAAGCACCTATTGCCGGCCACGTTAAAACCCGCTTAACCCCTGAATTAAGTGCCGAAGAAGCGAAAGAACTGCATATTGAACTAACCCACAGAACCTTAAAACTTGCCACGCTCAAGCCACTCTGTCCCGTGCAACTCTGGTACACGCCCTCACCTGACCCTTCTTTTTTTACGACACTAACAAAAAGCTACCCAATCACTCTATATCAACAACAGGGTAATGATTTAGGTGAGCGAATGAACAATGCTTTTACGCTGGCGCTTAAACATTATTCAAGTGCCGTATTAATCGGCTGCGATTGCCCTTCCTTAAGCACTCAAGACCTCCAAGAAGCCTTAAGCGCCTTGCATCAAAACAACACCTGTGTATTAGGTCCTGCAGACGATGGCGGCTATGTATTAATCGGACTTAATCAATTGCAACCAGAACTTTTTATTGCGATGCCATGGGGCACTGAAAAGGTGTTAGACATCACTCAATATCGTATTAAACAGCACCGACTCCATTATTACGCACTCAATCAGCAATGGGATGTTGATACGCCAAACGATTTAATGCGTTATAGGGCGCTTAAAAGAAAAGAACTCTCGTAGTTTTTTGGACGACCGCTTTTAATCCGTTTGCTCCGACAGACGCCATTTTTAAGGAGGCGACTATCGGAGCCTTCGTGTTATTTTGTATCTTGCTCGGTAGAAACCACTTCTTCCGGCTCTTTATCAGCAACGTCATTCACTTCAACAGGCGCTTCCTGCTCAGCACTTAAGGCAACGACTTCTTCTTTTTCATCGTCATCGAGATCTTCTTCAACATCAAATTTTCTTTGCGACAACTTCCATTTAGATGACGTCGGATCAACAACGGGCTGCTTATCTTCAAGCTCTGCTTCTGGTTTTTTGTTTAAGCTTTCCATAAACGCTATAAACCAATCTTGATCTTTAACACTAGCCATATCTAAATCACTTAAAATATCAGCTTGGTCCGGCAACGTAACTTTATCTCTTGAGGTTTCTAATGCTTTAAGACAAGCCTCTTTATCGCCTCGCAAACCATAAATGCACGCTAAGTTATAAGAAGCCGTACCTGCCTGGATAGCATTGGCTTTTTCGAATTGTTTTTTTGCCGATTCATATAATTTATCATGTGGCATGACTTTTTTAAGTCTGGCAAAATCCATATAAGCCACGCCACTATTAATAGCGGCGCCTAAATAATTAGGATTGATCAACAAACAAAAAGCAAACTTATCAATGGCATCCTGAAAAATCATTGCGGCTTCATCACCCGATTTAGTCTGCGCCTGATGCAATAAAGCAAAGCCCCAATGATATAAAGCTTCGGCACGTATCGGATCACCTAGCATCACCTCTGCATAACCTTGATAAGCGGCTTTAAACAAGCCATCTGCGGTATTGCCTTCACTTTTACGAGCTTGGGCTGTTTGATTAATAGTCGCATTAAGTTTGGACTTTTTACTGAACGATGCTAACAAAGACATTAATTTTTACTCCTGACTAAGTAGTTATTATTGGAATTATTATAGAAACGAGAATTCTTTATTCCTATATTTTAAATATAAAACAATGTGTTAACAATTGCATAGCCTTTAGACATTTTATTCTTAAATACTATGCAGGCCAAAACCACTTCTATATATAATTATAGGTACGCGTTCTATTATGCCCTTTTCATCCTTCCCAAGCACTTACATTCACATGTAAACCGCAAAAAGAAAAGCCGACCATCCCTCTCCAATATTTAACAATTCCCGTTATTGGAACGCGTATAATTTGGCTTCCTGTATTAACTG
>CAMDWT010000075.1 GCA_945877505.1 Crenothrix polyspora | reverse complement strand
TTGCACAAAATCTGGAACGCAAGTTTCATGACGGCTTATCGTGCACCGAAATCAGTGATGACATTAATAGACTCCGTGAGGCACTACGGGAAGTAGGCCTAGAAATTGAAACCATGCACCTTGATCCGCCAGTACCGAAAAAAGTGACTGATGATATGAATAACCTCTTAGCGTTAGTCGCTAAACTGGAATCACAATTAATTGAAGACAGCGCAGACACAATCGATACCTGGCGTGAACTAGGACCACAACTCTCTCAAGCAATTGGCACGGAAAAAGTCGCCCCATTGGGCGGACACATCGATGCTTATGATTTTCCCGAAGCTTACAATTTGCTGAATACGATTCTTAAGGAACATACTGAGTTAAAATCTGATTTCACAACCTATAAACCAGCGTGACTTTATGAGATAACCCTTTCCCTTGCCAATTGTCACTAAATCATTACCCAGTACCCTTTGGATAGCCTCATCTGTTAGCAAATGAGTTAGTTAGTCCATCATCTACATAGCATAATCACTGCCCTTGTTAAGAAACAAAGCGGAATGCTTCATTTCTTAACAAGGGCAATAGTCACTCTTTCAATCAAAAGACAGACTTAAATCATTACACGCTTTACGCTTTTATAACCTAGTTATCTCAACTACAAAATCATTCTTGAGTGATATTATTAAGAAGAATGCGTCGTACCTCTTCGATTGCAAGCGGATGCCCCTGCGCTGAATGCCCTGTTCTGACAATATATTCCGACTCAACGTTATCGATGTGAGCACTCGTGTACTCGACCACACCATCATTTCCGGTCTTAATGTCTTGATCGGGCAATACCGCAACAATTGAGTTTGCTTTAATCCCTGGAGCCAAAGGAAGATCAACCAAGGCTGTTAAGATAGGATTATCGGATGACATGCTATCAGCACTGGTAGGTAATTTACCATGAGTGCTCTCGGGTAGCTTAAACTGACCCGAAAATTCGTCAAACTTCTCGAAACCACTTTGTATCAAATCACTAGGCATCGTCACTAAAGAACGGGTCATATTACGAACCCAGTCTTTACTTAAAAAGCTACCACGATGCGGGGTCGAGATGTAAATAACACGTTTTACAAAAGGTAAATGATCAAAGAACATAGCGCCTTTAATAACGGATTTCATCTTAGGATTAACGTCAAGCGATTCAAACGGCTGATCACTGATGGCTTCCCAAAGCTTGTTTCCGGAATCAACCGCGGTCAAGTTGGTTAATAATCCCCCTTGACTGTGACCTATCACTATCATCTGATTTATAGCTGTATCCTTATTCTGAGGATCAAGTTGCTTGACCTTTTCCGTCAGGGTGTCACGCAAATCCTCAGCCGATTTAAGAACAAGCGCGCTGCTAGCATATTCGTAGAACCAAAACTGATAGTGACTGCGAATAAAGGGATCATTGCGCAAGGTATTGACCATCTCTGCCCACCACACAGGACTGCTTCCTGTGCCGTGAACCATCACTACGGGAATAAGTCCTGGCTGATAAGGCTGATTAAGAAGTACGTGATTTTTAAACTGTCCATCAGATAAAAAATTCTTCAACCCAGCACTCCAAAGCTCGGTATCGTTTAATCGATAAGCAAGCGGTGCGGTAGTATCTGATTGCAGCGGAATATCCTGACCATTAACCGTCACTTTGTGAGTGTCATACGCTGAATAGAGCTCTAATGTTGCACTACCTTGCCCAGTCTTCAGGTCTCGTAAATTACCGTTAACGCGCAAAAATGCAGTGATAGGTAAAGACCCGCCATAAGGATCTTCGTTGGATTTATGGGTTACACCAATGATGGGCAAGCCCAGTCCTGGGGTGCGATTTCGGACTGTAAAACCATAGATATCGAAGGCATCAGCTGGATAGAAGTCTTCAAAAGCTTTCATTTTCCATCTAAAACCATTCGTTACCAGTGAAATATTTAGTGATCCACTTGGTAACCAACGCTTACCGGCAACAATCTTGAGACTGTCGCCTTCCGTTTGTTGAAAGGCTAGGCCCAGTGCTCGGTTATAAATCTCGCAAGCCTCCCGAAACCGACTATCGTAGGGACTGGGCGCAGGATCTTTACTATCACCGAGTAAATATAAATAGGCATAAACGGCTGATTGCAAGTAAACATCCCTCGCATTCTGACCTGAGACTCCCTCTGAATTATCTGGAGATAATGATTCTCCATAGGCATAGCTTATTTCAGCCAATGCAAATAATACATCGCGTCTATCGTCTGTTAAGGCTATTTTGTGTAGATCGAGCAAGGCTTGCTGAGCATTTGAATCGTATACCTCCAGTAAATTGTAACGATGCAATACGGATTTAGCTTTGTTACTCAGCGTTCCCACTTGAGAGAGAGGGGTTGTCGTTGCAATTTGATAAGACTCTACAGGCGTTACTTTGCTGATGCCAATCGGAGGAGCGCAACCCGACAGCAAGACAATTAATAGTAAACTTATTGGATAAAACGATAAGTGACTGGTTTGAGTCGTGTTAAATTCAAATAAAGTAAGATGAGTCATTGTGGCCTGTTCGATTTTATTTTTAATTATTGTTTTTATTACAACGAGATCAGACCAAAATAAAAAACCTGTATAGAGCTGGTAGTTATTAAGGAGCATATTGTCTGATCTTTCTACAGCCACTTCAACAATCGGGTTAGAAGCATAATGAGCCGCTACTCAACAGCTAGAAAGGTCTCAGTGTAAAAGCGGTTTTATAGGTTACGGCTTCACTAAGCTTTGGGTTAGCTATCTGTACGAACTGTTTAGCCCACTAATCCATAATACTATTTCATTTTATCAATCACTGTACACGGCTATTCTAATCAAGAAAACCAGAAAATTGAAAAAATCTTTTTACTGGCCATCGTTTTTTTAGTAAAGTTTTTACCCCTTTCTCCACTAAGATCGTTGGGTAGACAAAGGCTAAAAAATAGCGTTAAAATCTGTAACAACCTCAATTTACTAACTAGTCAAGAGACAGAATTATGAATTTAAATAAAGTAAAGTACAGACTAAAATTCCATGAAAACTGCTTAATTATAGCGCTAGCATTATTAACATTAGGGGGGTGCTCATCTACCGAGAAGGTAGCCATGAAGCCGTCTGATATTAATTGTGCTTTTCTTGCTAGTGATTGCTCCTTACTGAAGGTAGGCGCGAAGGATCAGACTGGTTTACGTTATATTAACTCAACAATCAAGTGGAATCAGTATAGTAAAATACTCATAGACCCAGTCACTTTTTGGGCGGGAAATAACTCTAAAATTTCTGCCTCAGATCAACAAATGTTGGTCAACTACTTCTTTCAACAATTAAAAGAACAGCTGGGTACTAAATTAGAATTAGTTAATCAATCAGGACCAGGCGTTATGAAGCTTGATGTTGCCATGACTGATGTTGAAACAGCTACCCCTGTTTTACGTAGTATTTCTATGATAGTCCCCCAAGCACACATGATAGCTAATTTAAAATATCTTGCTACGGGATCTATGCCTTTTGTTGGATCAGCCCAAGCCGAAGCCAAGCTAACTGATTCAATATCTGGAGAAGTGCTTGCCTTGGCCGTTGATAAGCGAATCGGTGGAGGCTCTTTTACAACAGGCTTTCAGTGGCAGTGGGGTGATGCGGAACATGCGATAGACCATTGGGCTGAATTATTAGCGACTAAATTATCAAGCTGGACATCCGGCAAAGAAGTTGCCCAGTAAAGTTACTTATTGTGTAATTAATTTCGCAGGGTATCTCTACTTTTATGAAGGATTTTTCGATAACTCGAATAGTATAGAATAGCGGCTACTTACTTGTATCAATCTTTTGGAGTTATAGCTTATGTCACTATCCATGTATCCCGCGTCAATCCCTGTTTTTGTCCGAATGCTAGGGAATCTATCTAATATTCTTGATAAAGCAGAAGCACATGCTGAAGCGAACAAAATAGATCCTGCGATCTTTGTCAATGGACGCTTATCTCCTGATATGTTTCCCTTAAGTCGACAAGTGCAAATTGCGACAGATGTCGTTAAAGGTTGCGCAGCTAGGTTGGCTGGAATCGAAGTCCCCTGTTACGAAGATAACGAGGCAACGTTCTCTGAGTTACAAGCCCGTATTGCTAAAACTAAAGCCTTTGTAGAAAGCGTTAAGCAAACACAAGTTGACGGCAGTGAAGACCTGGCTATTACACTGAAATTTGGTAGTAAAGAATTACATTTTTTAGGCCAGGCCTACTTGCTTGACTTTGTCTTACCTAATTTCTATTTTCATGTAACGACTACCTACGCAATTTTGAGGCATTATGGAGTTGAAGTAGGCAAGACAGATTACACCGGCATTTATTAAACCACGTTATTAAGGGGCCTATAACCGAGAACTATGTTCAATAACCCATTTCAGAGCAGCGGCCGTTTTCTCTGACATAGTCATCACTGGAAGCCACAGCAAATTAGACATTATCAACCTCAGTAAGATACGTGTCGGTAAGCTTGGTGAGCATGTGCTGATCATTTATTCCGATTACCACCTAGGTATTTCAGTCCCATTACAGTTAATGGCTGATTTTGGGGCTGAGGACGACAAGCGAACGTTTTTCTCGGTCGCTCTCTTAGAGAGGCCATCGTGCCAACATCATCGCAGGCGCACAATCTGAAACATTTTTCCCTAAATATTTGACAAATACTACTTTGAAAACTTATCCCCAAAAACTGTGGATAAGTTTGTGGATTAGCACATGATTAACTGTCTAACTGTATAATTTTTATTAAAGTTTGTTAGATTGTCCATTATTTACCCAATACACTTACATTATTAATAATCAATGAGTTACGATGCATTTGTTCATTATCCTTGATCGATCCGCTAATATTTTTCTATTTCACTGAATTAGATATTGCTATGTGTGTAAGTAATATATTCCAAGCTCTATTTCTTAATTGTCAAGGGTAATTGAACGGTATTCTGAAAAAAAACACTAACTAACTGATTTCAATAACACTCAGGCGATACGTTATTAATGGTTATAGAAAACTAACCTCTTAGATGAATTTGAGTATAAGATTAAGTGATATGACGCATTCCTAAAGCCACACTGACTAAAGAGACACCTATGAAAACTTGGCGATTAGCCCCAAAACATAAAAAATCATTCCATGAAACTGAAGTTTGGAATAAAGATAAGCTTGAATTAATCCACGATGTTGTTTGGCATTCAGGATCTTTTACCCTTATATCTGATAGTAAACCTGAAATTGATCTGCTTAACAAAGAAGGCTTAGACCCTGACAATCATCAATACAAGTATGAATTTGAATTTGAAGAATCTCGTGATGGTGATGGTGAATACACTTACCCTGAGGGCTTATCTTCTAGCGAAGAAGCTGCGCTGGAACTGTTAATTGAGGAAGATGAATTAGAAAAGTCGGGCTGGGTTTATGGCGGTAATGAATACTATTTAATAGGCGAACTTGAACTCACTCAAATTTAGTGTTCTTAATTTGGTGATTTTTAGCGACCGTCAACTTAACATCCACTACTTTGACTACTATCGTTATATTTTTGAATTAGGACAATATCCCTCTGGATCTAGTCACTTAAAATAGGTTGCAAACATCCTAAAAATCATCGAATATCTAAAATCTTACAAAAATCGAGATACAAACATGAAGCCTAATATTGGTAAAACTGATCGCCTTCTACGAATAGCAATAGCAATCTTCCTATTAATTTATGCTTATTGGCAAGGCAGTTGGCTAGCCTTTGGTTTTTCTATTTTTACCTTCTACGAAAGCTGGGCCAGTTGGTGCGCCTTCTATCAACTTATAGGCCGAAATAGCTGCCCGCTCCCTAAAAAATAACGCCGCTTTTTTTCATTAAGTTTCTGTCATTGATGCCTATTGCTTTGTCATAAATCTATCTAAGGACCTAATAATGAAGGTAGCAACACCCCAACAAGTGGACGCCGGCCAAGCCATTTATAACAAATATGTCCTAGCGGCATACGACCTTTTAGTACTGGGTATTTCGTGTCAACTATTATGGCGATGTCCTGCCCGTAAAATGAAAGATCACTATAATAAATTTATCAGCAATAACCATCTTGATGTTGGCGTAGGGACCGGATACTTTCTTGATCATTGTGATTTTCCCTCTAAAAAACCAAGAATTGCGCTAATGGATTTAAATAAAAATGCATTGCGCTATACCGCAGAAAGAATAGTTCGCTATGCGCCAGAAGTTTACTGTCGTAATATTTTAGATTCAATATCCATTCCTGCAGAAAATTTCGACTCAGTAGGCATTAATTTTTTACTGCATTGTGTGCCGGGAGACTTCTCTGAAAAAGGGGTGATTTTCGATCATCTCAAAGCAATAATGAACCCTCATGCAGTCATATTTGGCGCAACGATTTTACAAAGGGGAGTATCACCTAATTGGTTTGCAAAAAAACTTATGAATTTTTATAACAACAAGGGTGTATTTTCTAACCAATACGACTGCGCAGAACATTTAAAGAGGGAGCTAGACATTAGGTTTTCTGAGGTCTCCATCGAAATAGCGGGGTGTGTCGCTTTGTTTTACGCCCGTAAATAATCCTAATATTTCAAGGAAAAATGGATATTTTTTGTAAACTAAATATAGCATTAAAAATCCTTGTGTTAGTATTCAAGCGCAATTCAAATTATTTAAACATCACTCGTAACCAGGAATTTACATGAAAGCTACAAAAAAGCCTCTATCCATAGGCCTTGCAACCCTAATTTCCCTCTCATTTTTATATGGATGCTCCAGTACTGAAAATAAAGATCAACCCGAACCCTCAGTTTCTTTACCCGCCACAGCAGTCGCACAAAATACAGATTCTGTCAGTAAAGCTGATGATTTACCTGATGAAATAGCCGGTGAAATACTCGTTATCACTGCAAAAGTAAAGGCCATTAACAAGAAAGAGCGCCTCGTTACACTCCAATCACCTGATGGAAAAATATCAAAAATAAAATGTGGGCCTGAAGTTCGTAATTTTAAACAGATACGTGTTGGTGACGTCGTAAAAACCACCCTGCTTGAAACCGTTGAAATATTAGTCACTGAAAAGGTACAAGCCGCATCGGAACGGGTCACTGAAGTTGATCGTGCGCCGTTAGGCAGTAAGCCAAGTTTTGAAGTCATTGATGCTATCGAAGTAAATGCCGTCATTGTAGGTATTAATTACCAAACGCGTGAAGTGTCCCTTAAAGGACCTGAAGGCAATATTATAAAAATGAAAGCCGGTGCTGAAATACAACATCTTGATGAGGTTAAAGTAGGCGACTTTGTCGTAACGCGTTTAACACGAGCAGCCTCTATTGAGGTTAGTAAACCCGTCAAATAATCATCTTTCAAGCTCAATTACCCCTGTCTTTGATAGAGACAGAGGTAATTGATGCAGTAACGTCTACTCTTATGCGTTAACAGTTAATTCTATTATGTGATGTTATGAGCAGATTTTTTTCTGCTCAGGTTTCTCATTTCAACAGGCGACCCCTGCCTTTTACAGATACCTTGTTACAAAGTGTTAGGTAATTTTATTAAACATAATGACACTCCCTTGACCTACAACACTAAAAATCTCAAAACGACTAAATTAACGCCGCATTTTATGGGCTAGTACAAAAAAATAAACATAAAAAACACACTATCAAACAATGCGTTATTTGACTTAAACAACTTTAGATATTTTGTATTCTCACTCGTCCTAAATAGCGTTTAAACTCATTTTTTACAGTGTAATCGTTGAATAAGGGGTTTTCGAAGGAATTACCGATGATACAAAGCCAAAACCTGTCTGACATAGTTTTGGGTTTCTGGATAAGGGGGAATGGAGTTGTTGTGGTTAATAACGGCATTTTCACCGGCATTATAAGCAGCGATGGCAAGTTCTAACTTAGGATTAAACAGTTTGATTAAATGTTTCAAATAGCGGGTGCCACCATCGACATTTTGATCAGGATCATTACGATTTATTACCCCAAAACGCTTAGCGGTATCAGGCATTAATTGCATTAAACCGACCGCACCTTTTGAAGATTGTGCCGTTGAATTATAAGCTGATTCAGTCTGGATGACCGCATGTACTAACTTCGCATCAACCTGATGCTTATAAGCGGCTTGATCAATAAGATCAGTAAAGCGTTTTTTATTTACACCGGTATAGCTATTAAATTTTAAAGCACTATTTAACGTATTTGAATAAATGGGTGATTGTATCGGCTTGCTTTTAATAATACGCTTATAGGCACTATTTTTACGTTCATCCGTATAGAAAACACGACCATAATTATCTGTAAATTTATAAACATCAGCTATCACGTTTGTTGAAGCGCATAATGCTATTAACATGAATACTATTCTCATCGCATTTCCTATAAGTTTATCAGTGGTTTTTAACCACCACTAAACTGGCAGCTTTTACCGCTTTTTGCCGCGCTTCTTTGACGTTTTCAGCCGTCGCTAAAGCTACCCCCATACGCCTGCTAACAAATGCTTCAGGCTTACCAAATAATCTAATTTCAGTATCGTCAATAGCCAGCGCTTGGGCCAAGCCTTCATAGACAACACCGGTAGCATTAATACCACCTAAAATAACAGCACTAGCACCTTCGTTATGCAATTGTGCATTAACAGGCAACCCTAAAATGGCTCTCGCATGTAACTCAAATTCATTTTGTTTTTGAGTGACCATCGTCACCATCCCCGTATCATGCGGCCTTGGACTCACCTCACTAAACCAAACATCATCGCCTTTGATAAATAATTCAACACCAAACAAACCCAAACCACCCATTTCATGGGTTACTTTGTAAGCAATATCTTGTGACAATTCTAGCGATGCTACACTCATAACTTGAGGTTGCCAACTTTCTCGGTAATCACCACTTTCCTGAACGTGCCCAATAGGTGCGCAAAAATAAGTCATGACATCACCGGTCTTATTTAAAGCACGGACAGTCAATAAGGTGATTTCAAAATCAAAATCAACTTTAGCTTCCACAATGACTTTACCCGTATCAACACGACCACTGGATTTGGCGTAATCCCAAGCCGTTTTAAGCTCCTCAGCACATTTAACCATAGACTGACCTTTGCCTGATGATGACATTGTTGGCTTAATAAAACACGGATAACCGATACCTTTATCAACAGCGGCTTGTAACTCGTCAAAACTTTGTGCAAATGCGTACTTAGACGTTGGTATATTCAACTGCTCAGCAACTAACGTTCTAATACCTTCTCTATTCATGGTCAATTGAATAGCTCTGGCATTGGGAACGACAGTACAAGTCCCCTCTGCTTCTATTTCGATCAGCGCTTGTGTGGCAATCGCTTCAATTTCGGGAATGATGAAATGCGGCTTTTCCAATGCTATTAAATTTTTAACGGCAACCGTATCGGTCATATCGAGCACATAACTACGATGCGCTACTTGATGCGCAGGTGCATTGGGATAGCGATCGACGGCAATTACTTCAACACCATAGCGCTGTAAACAAATAGCTAATTCTTTACCTAATTCGCCACTGCCTAATAATAAAGCGCGTGTCGCATGAGTGGTTAATGCTGTGCCTATTGTCATAATCCATCCGCCAAATAGTTATCTATATCTTCTTTTGAAAAGCCAATTTTTTTAGCAACACGATCAGCATGACTCACTCGGGAAATCCCAGCAATTAATTTATAAGTAGGTGCATCATCTGCAAATTCCACCTGTCTAGGCAAGCCTATTCTTTGATTTACAAATTGATCCACTAATTGATGATTATGGGTAATTAGAATAGTACTATTACCTTTCCGGTAAAAACCATTTAAAACATTAGAGGATGATTCCATTTTTTCCTCAAAGGTTGTGCCCTCAGATAACTCATCCAAAACCACCAAGCTTTTAGGCGTTGTGGCCAAAAAAATATCTTTGGTACGCTTTAATTCTGTACCAAATCGACCTTCTCCATCATTCAAATGGCTAACTTCTGAGACCTGATAAAAAATCCTATCTGCCACGGTTAACGTTGCTGACTCAGCAGGAATATAACAACCAATTTGGGCTAATAATTGCACTTGAGTAATCGTTTTGCAAAATGCTGTTTTGCCGCCGCTATTAGGTCCTGTAACTAAGACTAACTTATCATCTTCCAAAATAAAGTCATTAGCAACGTAAGCGCTATTTTCTTTACCTAAGACTGGATTTTTGGCCGCCAACAGATTAATACGATGATGTTCACTATCAAACAAAGTAGGTAACACGACCGCACTACCAAAGGCATCAGCAAACTTAATAAAGGACAACAACTCATCTATCTGCCCTAAGGCATCAAGTGTTTCTGCAACATCGACTGAGTTTTTAAAAACATTTCTTAAAGGAATGATACAACTGTCACGGTCGAAACTACCAATGACGGGATAATAGACGAGTAATAAAGGCGCAAAGAAAATGGTCGCAGTGGGGAGTGCTTCAATAGACACATTAAACATGTCTGTAGGGAAAAAATGCGCCAAGCCCCAAAAAAAACCGAAAAACAGGGCTATTAAGAGCGGTTTGAACAAGCGCGGCCTAAAAATAATAGCCGGAGAAAAAGAATCCTTTCTTTCTTCCCTCGATTGAATGCCGCTCTCAGCTATATAAGCAGGACCTTCCATTAAAGAGTAAGCGCGTGTCTCTGCGAATCCTTTTATTTTTTCAACTAACGTTTTTAAATAACGGCTTTTTGGCGTCTCTATCTCTTGAACCTGAGCAACCAAGGCCAGCATAAATCGAATACCTCTTTTATACTGTAAATAACCGTAACCTTCAATTTCATGCTCTTCACGTGCCGTACCAAAAGTGCCTAAGAATTCACCGAACAATAATAAATAGAAACTTTTTTCATCAAGCGCTGCGGCTTGGATAACACTCTCAAGCAACTCTTTTAACCGAGACTGCGAACGCAACTCTTCAATGGCATCCTGTTTATCTTTTACCCTGTCAATATTATCAAGTGGTTGGGTTAATGATCGATATAAGACCGCCTGCCCTATTGTTGTTGATGCGTAATTGATCGCATCAAATAACTGATCAACCTCGATAGTATTAAAAGCACTTTCGTCAATGACTCCTTCACCCGTAGCCAAAGGTTTACTGGACTTAACAGTAGGCCATAC
>CAMDWT010000074.1 GCA_945877505.1 Crenothrix polyspora | reverse complement strand
AGGCAAGCCGATGATGGTGGCTGGTATCATGGCATGTGGACAGACAGTTCTGAATGTCATTACCGATTGCATACGAGTGGTGTGCATTTATTGATGGATGAATTCCAACGTACTGGTTGTCCTCAGGTTAAAGCCAGTTTACAGAATGCGGTTGCTTTTCTTTCAAAAACAACCGATCAGCTAGATTGTGGTGTTTGGTTTTTACATGATTCTTTGGAGTTGTCAGAACAGGCAATGAATAGCGGACCCTTTAAATGGATAGCCAATAAAACTTTGGGTAAAAGTGTATCGAATATGCTGGTATTAAATACCCATCTGGATACGACGATTGCCATTAACCGTTATGGGCGCATAACAGACGATAAGCAATATCAAGACCTAGTAGTTTCTGCATTAAAGTCAACCCGTGCGGTGTTGGGACTGAACGCTGCAGATTGGTTATACAAACCTTTGTTTTGGGCTATCGGTTTAACAATGCTGCCTACCGAACAGGCGAGTAAGCTTACATTTCCTGTGCGTGCTATTAAACGTTTCGCCGCAGATTATTTTATTAAAAAACTGCCTGATATAAAAGCGAGCTATCCACGCTTAGTCATGCCCAATGGTTATATCGACCGTGAGTTGTCATTAAGAACGTGGGCGATAGATTATCAAACCATTAATTTAATGGATTTGGCAAGATATGCTTACTCTTTTCCAGATGCATTTGATGAAAGTATTTTGGATAAGGCAATGGCTTTTACTCAAAACAGCGGCCTGATTAAACGTTACCGAGATTTATCTCCTGATAAACGCTATTCAGTAGGTTTTTGGTCAGAGGCGCTTTATTATCGATGCCTTGCTAAGCCAGATATAAAGTATCGGCATTGGTTGGTAGAGGCGATGCTTGAATGTCATGATCTTAAGTTTGGTATATCAGCCTCTTTGTTAGGTACTAATGGCGAGGCATTAATCTTTAATCAACAAGTATCAATACCCTTAATAGTTAATCCAGAATTGCTTATGGCTAATTTATGTTATGAGCAACATATGGAACTATTATTGGTTAATACCTCAGAACAACCTGTCACTGTTTCATGGATGTTAGAGAAAGAACCAACTTTGATATGGTATGACTCACAGGGTAATCAAGTAATTAGTTCTACACTGATTGTAAACAGCCGTGATTGGCTTATTGGTGTCAATTAATAATAGGATTTAATTATGCATATTGGTATTGTGACTTCAGAGTTTACTCCCGACATTGGCGGCGTAGAAATCTATGCTACAGAGTTCGCAAAAGCTTTGGTGGCTTTTGGGTACGAAGTTACGGTATTTGTACATACTCATCATGATGTAGAGTTATCTATACCTGGTGTTGTTTTATGCCCAGTTTTAAAGTTTTGCCGACGACTTGATAGGAATATTTTTAAGCAATATGAAGTTGATGCTTGGCACGTCATGAATGCTGCCCACAGTTGGTTAGTATTAGAAACCGATAAGCCTGTGGTGGTTTCCATTCATGGCAATGATTTTCTTAATCCTTATCCATTAACTGGATCACCTGCATTGGCAAGTTGGAATCTACTTTGGAGATACGCTAATGTAATTACGCCATTGGATAGATGGTTTGGTAAAAAATTTACATTGAAATACATGCGAGAGGCCTTACCTAAAGTAAAGGCTATTTTGGCTAATAGCCAATACACTGAACAGGTTTTTTTGGAATATTTTCCAGAATGTGTAGGTAAAACCATGGTTGCTCAAGTCGGTGTCAGCGACATTTTTTTGGCTACATCACTTGGCAAAAAAAATAATGCTATAACCCAGTTATTAACTGTTTCACGTTTATCAGAACCACGAAAAAATGTAGACAGAGTCCTTGAAGCGCTTAGCCAATTAAATACTCAATTCGATTTTCGTTATACCATTATTGGTGATGGTACTTTTAAGCCACAGTTAGAAATGCAGGTTATAAATCTAGGCTTAGAAAATAAAGTTAGGTTTCTTGGACGGCAATCTACAGAAAATGTTATAGCTGCAATGCAGCTAGCTGATTTATTTATTTTACCTTCGTCTACATTACCCGATAGCCATGAAGGTTTTGGTATTGTTTATCTGGAAGCGGCGGCTTGCGGCACACCTTCTTTGGCAACTCGTCAAGCAGGTGCAATTGAAGCGATAGGTGATAGAGAAAGTGGTTTTTTTGTTGATGAACCCACGGTCGAAAATATCAAAGATGCGTTACAGAAGTTTTTAAAGGGCGATATAAATTTTAATAGCCAAACGTGTAGACAGTTTGCTGAAAAATTTACTTGGCAACGCGTGGTTGAAAAAGCACTGCCTTTTTATAAGCCAGAACAAAACTCATGAATAAGCCCTTAATCTCTATCATCATGCCTTGTTATAATGCTGAAGCTTTCTTGGAATCAACTATTGCCAAGGTATTCCAGCAAACTTATTCTAATCTAGAGTTGATTATTGTTGATGATGGTTCAACTGATAGTAGTTCTACATTATTAATCGAGGCTGCAAAAGTCTATCCTACTTTAACTGTGTTTGAGCAACAGAATAGTGGTCCTTTTGTTGCACGTAATTTGGCCTTGCAACACGCAAAAGGTGATTTTATCGCATTTCTTGATGCTGATGATTACTGGATGCCTGATTGTCTAGAAAAGTTATACCTAGCCTTGATCAAGGCTAATGCAGACTTAAGTTATTGCGGTTGGCAAAATATCGTTGAAAATGGTGAAGACGGCCCTTTGTATGTGCCGCCAACTTATGAGCAAGGTAATATACATGAAGCCTTCTTAAAAGGCTGTCCGTGGCCGATTCATGCCGCACTTACACGTAAAAGCATAGTTAATGAATTAAAAGGATTTTCGACGCGCTGCTTTAGTGCCATGGATTATGATTTCTGGATACGATTATCCGCGGTTACTCAACATATAGTTCTTGTTCCCGAAGTGTTGGCTTTTTATCGCTGGCATCATCATGGGCAAATATCGTCTGTCAAATGGCGGCAAGTTTTGGATGCTTGGCGCGTTAGGCAAGATTTCGCAGAGCAACATGCTGAGCTTATTCAACATTTAACATTATCCAAGCGTAATGAATTAATAAATAGCCCATTGCGCAAACAGGCTTTTGAGGCATTTTGGAAGCGGGATTTTGTTTCCGCGCAAAAGTTATTTCGAACTCTATTAAGTAATAATTTTTGGAGATTCGGTGATCTTAAATATCTGCTGCCTGCATTATTGCCGCTATCAATATATAGCGAGTTGGTTTTGTTTTTGGAAAAGAAATAATATCTGTTATCTCTTAAGGGAAAAGAAATGCATAGTTTTGTTATTTTAATGTACCACATGATTTCAGAGCCAAAAACCGCCGCTGAAGTAAAGTATGCTTGTAGTCAAAAACGCTTTGAACAACATCTGCAAATGCTATTATGCGCAGGTTTTAAGCCTGTTAGTATTAAGGCGATTGAAGAATATTTCAGTACTCAAACGCCACTACCTGACCAAGCATTTTTAATTACTTTAGATGATGGCTTTGAAGATAATTACAGTAATGCATTTCCTATATTGCAACGTTACCAGATTCCAGCAGTGATTTATTTGGCAACAGGTTTAGTAGGTAAATCCAATCAATGGATGTGTGCGTCAACTTTTTCTGAGCGCAAGATGTTATCTTGGACACAAATTAAGGACATGGCAAATCATGATATAGACTTTGGTTCACATACTATTTCCCATCCAAAATTGACTGAGTTGGATGATAACAGCGTAAGCAAAGAACTTGTTGAATCAAAGAAAATTATAGAAGATCAGTTAAGTATGGAATGTAAACATTTTGCATATCCTTATGGGCTATTGACAGAAAAAACGCGTGATCTTGTGCAGTATGCAGGCTTTAAAACAGCCTGTTCAACGCGATCGGGTTTTAATAATGTTGAGCGGGATCCTTTAGTATTGCATCGTATTGAAGTGTACGGTGATGATTCTAATTGGAAGCTTAAACAAAAAATAAGGTTTGGTATGAATGATGCCAGTATTTTTTTTCCCTTGAAATATTATTCTTCAAGGCTGTTAGCAAGGATTGGTTAAACAATGGCTTTTATTAACGTGTTTTTTTTGAATGATAGATGCACTAAAAATGAAATGTATTCTAAGCTATTTATTCAAAATAAGTGATTTAAGAAGTCAACAATGATGGCATCGTATCCCATTAAAGATCAAATAACAGTCGCGATATGTTGTTACAACGCCGTGCATTATTTGCCGAATTTAATCCAAAAGTTAATGGCACAAAAGTGCGATTTTCCTTTTGAAATATTGATAATTAATAATAATAGTACAGACAATATCCAAGAATTTATTGACAGCATTACAATCACTAATAACAATTTAATAAGATATGTTATCGAATTTAATCAAGGGATTGCTTATGCTAGAAATAGAGCTATTGAGGAAAGTTTGACGAGTCGATATTTGGCGTTTATTGATGCTGATGAAATCCCAGAATCTCTTTGGTTGCAGTCCGCAATAAATGTTTTAGGTGATGATAAAGTCGACTGCGTAGGAGGTAAAATATCAATCTCTTTAGATACAAGACCTAAATGGTTAAGTGTTGATCTTTTGCCTTTTTATGGAGAAGTGAATTACAGTGATCATAAATTCACCATTATCGACCGCTCCACTCCAATTTGGAGCGGAAATATTGCTTACAATACGCGTATATTTCAACAGGGATTACGATTTGATATACGCTATAACCGTAAGGGTAAAGGAGTAGGTGGAGGAGAAGATGGCTTGATGTTTCATTTTTTTTTGCAACACCATTTCAGTTTAGTTTATGAGCCTGAAATGGAAATTTTGCATCTGATACCTGAAGAAAAAATTAAACGCGGTTACTTTTTAAAACTGCATTATAGTGCTGGTAAAAAAGCTGGTTTATATGAGAGAGATTTTGATTCAAAATTAATATTCGGCATACCAAGGTTTATGTTTTTACAGTTATGCAAAAAGACTTGTCAGGTTTTATATATTCGCCTGGTAAACCCCTGTGCCTATATGAGAGAAACGATGAACTGGACATACCAACTTGGTATGATGGTTGGATATTTCAAAAAATTTTATAACTACAAATAGCACTTTTCTTTACAAAGCAGAAGCATTAGGTATGCAATGTAAAACAACACTTGTAATTATTGAATATTACAAAAATATAGACTTAAATAATAACTATCATCAATCATATACCAAAGTAACCGTTTTTTTTAAGTTTGGAGGAACAAAAGAGGCTTTATATATTATTAAGCAGGACACTTAGGTATTTCATAGAAACAAATGGTTTGAAAACCGCCTATATAAATCATCAAGGTATAAATAAATAAATATAATAGCTGAGGATATGTTTTTTTATGTGGCTACGGATGATTAGTTTACGTCAAAACTTACTCTTTTTTGTTGTTTAATACTATTTGGATTTAATGAAAACCCATGACTATTAAAGATTGGCTAATTGAAGACAGGCCTAGAGAAAAACTTTTACAGCGAGGGCCATCGGCTTTAACAGATGCAGAATTATTAGCTATATTTTTACGAACAGGAACGCCTGGTAAAACAGCGGTAGATTTAGCTAAACAGCTACTCGCTGATTTTGGTTCATTAAAGGCTTTATTAGATGCCGACCAACAACAATTCTGTAAGGGCTTGGGACTAGGTAGTGCTAAATATGCTCAGTTACAAGCGGTGCTTGAAATGGCTAAGCGTCATTTTAATGAAGTTCTTAAAAGAGGCAGTGCTTTAACGAGTCCAGACATTACTCGAGCCTATCTTAGTGCTCAATTACGTGGTTATAGTTATGAAGTATTTGCCTGTTTGTTTCTTGATAATCAGCATCGGGTAATTCAATTGGATGAATTATTTAGAGGTACTATCGATGGCGCTAGCGTATATCCCAGAGAAGTTGTTAAGCAAGCGCTGGCTTATAATGCAGCGGCTGTCATATTTGCTCATAATCATCCCTCGGGGATTTCTGAGCCTAGCCAGTCTGATAAGCAAATTACTGAAAAGCTCAAACAGGCGCTGGCCTTATTTGATATACGGGTCTTAGATCATTTCATCATTGGTGATGGAGAGCCTTATTCATTTGCCGAGCATGGGTTATTGTAGAGAATAATTAATTGATTTAATTTGTCGG
Organism: Crenothrix polyspora; assembly: GCA_945877505.1. GTDB lineage: Bacteria > Pseudomonadota > Gammaproteobacteria > Methylococcales > Methylomonadaceae > Methylobacter_C > Methylobacter_C polyspora_A. Next base: position 5,049 of record CAMDWT010000074.1, on the reverse strand, counting down.
CTAATTAAATGACTCTTCATATCTACAATCATTATGTTAACGACAAACTTTTAGCTATTAATAACAAACGGCACTCATCACTTTATGAAAATACTACATATACTTGATCATTCCATACCATTACATAGTGGCTATACTTTTCGTACTAAAGCTATATTAGACCAACAGAGAAAACTAGGTTGGGAAACGTTACATGTGACTTCTGCTAAGCATCAGATTGTTACTACTGAGATTGAAGAAGTTGATGGATTTACATTTCATCGATCAGAACCAATTAAAGCTTGGTTAGCAAATTTGCCAATTTTAAATCAATGGGCTATTGTTCAAAGTTTGGACAAAAGATTAAATGACATTATTTTGCAATATAAGCCCGATATACTCCATGCCCATTCACCTTCATTAAATGGATGGGCAGCACTTAAAGCGGCAAAAAAATATAATATCCCTTTAGTTTATGAATGTAGAGCTTTTTGGGAAGATGCGGCGGTAGATCATGGTACGGCTAGCAAGGGCGGACTTAGATATTATTTAACTAAAATGCTAGAGACTTACATTTTTAAACAAGCAAATGCGATTACTACAATATGTGAAGGTTTACGTGCAGATATTATGTCTCGAGGCATCGTGTCTGAAAAGATCACTGTCATCGCTAATGCGGTAGATATAGAACAATTTTCTTATGGTGTTGCTGCAGATCTAGATTTAAGGACTGAACTGGGCTTACAAGACAAAATAGTCTTGGGATTTATTGGTTCCTTTTATGCTTATGAAGGTCTGTCTTTGTTACTAGAAGCATTGCCGATCATTTTGCAAAAACAGCCGACTATCCGATTATTATTGGTAGGCGGTGGACCACAAGAAACATTGCTTAAAGAAAAAGTTAAAGAGCTTGGCTTAGAGCATGATGTTATTTTTACCGGCCGTATTAGTCATGAGAAAGTACAGGATTATTATAACCAAGTAGATATTTTCATCTATCCTCGTTTATCTATGCGTTTGACTGAGTTAGTCACTCCGTTAAAGCCATTGGAAGCTATGGCTCAAGGTAGGTTAGTGATCGCCTCTGATGTGGGTGGGCATAAAGAGTTAATTGAAGAAGGTGTTACCGGTTGTTTATTTAAAGCAGGTGATAAAAATGCTTTGGTTACTACTGTGTTGAATTTACTGAATTCACCAGAAAGCTGGGATGTATTGCGTAAGGCAGGCCGTTTATATGTAGAACAACAGCGAAACTGGCCTCGTAGTGTAATTTGTTATAAAAATATTTATACCCGTTTGATAGAAAAATCTTAGGAAAAAACATGAAAGTAACGGTATTTGGTACAGGATATGTAGGCTTGGTAACAGGTGTTTGTCTAGCAGAAGTCGGTAATGATGTCTTGTGTATTGATGTTAATCAGAAAAAAATAGATGACTTAAATAAAGGTATCATTCCTATTTATGAGTATGGATTAGAGGCGCTACTAAAAGAAAATCAACAAGCTGGGCGTTTAAGATTTACTACAGATACTAAGGAAGCCGTCAAACATGGTGTATTTCAGTTTATAGCTGTAGGTACCCCGCCAGATGAAGATGGCGGTGCCGATTTGCAATATGTTTTAGAAGTGGCCAATACCATCGCTGAAAATATGCATGACTACCGCATTATCATTAATAAATCGACGGTACCCGTTGGTACAGCAGATAAAGTAAGAGCAGTCATTTTAAAAGCACAAGAAAGTCGCGGCGAAGCTATAGATTTTGATGTGGTGTCTAATCCAGAATTCTTAAAAGAAGGTGCGGCTATAGATGACTTCATGAAGCCAGATCGCATTATTATTGGCACCGATAACCCAAGAACAGCTGAGCTATTAAAAGCACTTTATGCACCCTTTAATCGTAGTCATGAGCGAGTCATTATCATGGATGTGCGTTCGGCTGAATTGACTAAATATGCTGCTAATGCCATGTTAGCTACAAAAATAAGCTTTATGAATGAGCTGGCTAATTTAGCTGAACTATTGGGCGCCGACATAGAGCAAGTTAGAAACGGTATAGGTTCTGATACCCGAATTGGATATTCTTTTATTTATCCAGGTTGCGGTTATGGAGGCTCTTGTTTTCCAAAAGATGTTAAGGCTTTAGAATATACGGCTCAACAAGTGGGCTATAAAGCAGAATTACTAAACGCGGTAGAAAATGTCAATGCTCGTCAAAAACAGGTTTTAGTTAATAAGATCCTTATGCATTATCACGGTGATGTAAAAGGTAAAACCTTTGCTATGTGGGGCTTGGCTTTTAAGCCAAGAACTGATGATATGCGCGAAGCATCAAGCCGTGTCATACTTGAAGCCCTCATTAATGCGGGTGCTACTGTTAAAGCATTTGACCCCGAAGCTATGGCAGAGGCTTATAGAATCTATGGCAATAAGCTAGGTTTAACGTTAGTAGAAACAGCAGAAGATGCATTGCAGGGCGCTGATGCTCTTATTGTGGTTACTGAATGGAAAAACTTTTGGAGTCCTGATTTTGAACTGATAAAAAATACCTTAACAGATGCAGTCATTTTTGATGGTAGAAATCTATACCAGCCAAAATTACTTAAGAGGTTGGGTATTGATTATTATGGGATAGGTCGAGGAAACACTGATCTAAATATTTAATTTTCTATTATTAAAAACTGATGATTTAGGGTTTTTATAAGCTACAAAGATGACTTGGTCACCCGAATTCAATAGCTTCTATGTGGAAATATATTATAAAAATAATAGTTAAGGAATGTAATGCAGCTTAATAGAACTAAAGAAAGCACTGCAGGTGTCGGCAATTGGAATCTTTTTTCTAGCGACGATATTGTCAAGGTTGAACAAACTGCGGAACACTGGAAAGCTGCTCTTATAGGTATAGATAAACCATGGCTGTGCTGGTGCGTTAATGATCGTTGGTCTATTATTCAGCAAAAACTTGTACTTTCTGTAGGGTGGACGCCGATAGTTGGAAATGATGCCAACATTAAGCATCCTACTATACTGGATGGCTCCGTTTATGTGGATTTTAACGAGAGTTTTCAGTATCCGCACATGTATATGCACTTTCCACTTGAGTGGGTATTCTTGTATGTAGAGCGGTTAGCTTTTTGGCATTCCGATTTGTTATTAAGTTTTGAGGATATGCAGTACTGCGCCAAATTGTTTGAGAGTTTAGAAGATGGAAGTACCGCAGCTTATAAAACCCGAGCAAGTTTATTGCGCTTCTGGGAAATAAAACAATCTAGGCGCTTTTTCGAAGTTATAGGCTGTACAACAAAATCAGCTAGTCAAAGTCAATTTGATCATGGCTGTGGTTGGTGGCGAAATTTTCAATTCCATCCGAACTATAAAAATAGCTATTCACCTAAGGGTTCTGCTGGTGATCACGGTTTTGGTATTATGCATTGGCACCGCTATCATGGTGGCAACGCCAAGCATGTTAATGTCAGCATGGCGGGTCATGCAGATGCCAACAATACACGCTTTACCAAATCAAAAGAAGAAGACTTGAATTCTACCTATTCATTGACTCAAATATGCCAACATTTAGGTATTGAAAAGTTATTATGAATAGGCTTATTCAGTGTCTCTAATAATTAGGACTTCATACTGCTTTTAGGAAAACATCATGAACAAGCCTAAAATATTAGTATTTTCCTCTCTTTTTCCTAGTCAAATACGCCCTAATGCTGGTGTATTTATTCGGGAGAGAATGTTTCGGGTACACCAAGAAATTCCAATTATAGTTGTCTCGCCAGTGCCGTGGTTTCCTTTTCAAGGCTTACTGCGCTATTGGCGTCCGCATTTTAGACCTCAGCCTTGTTGCTATGAAGAACAGCAAGGCATACAGGTTTATTTTCCACGATTTTTCTCTATTCCAGGATTGTTGAAGTCTTATGATGGCTTCTTTATGGCTTTGGGCAGTTTATCAACGCTGATTAAACTTCGAAAACAATTTAATATCATCGATGCTCACTTTGCTTACCCAGACGGTTATGCCGCGACTTTGTTAGGTCGTTGGCTAAAGGTTCCCGTCACTATTACTTTGCGTGGCACGGAAGTGCCTTTGTCTAAATTGCCAGGTCGTAAAGAAAGAATGTTAACAGCGTTAAAAAACACTAGCCGTATTTTTTCTGTATCGGATTCACTTAAACAACATGTCGTTTCTTTAGGCGTTGAGTCCGAAAAAATTCGCATTGTTGGCAATGGTATTGATCTACTCAAGTTTTTTCCCTTAAATCGAGACATTGTTAGGGCCGAATTAAATATCGCCAAAGATGCCAAGGTCTTGATCTCAGTCGGTGCATTAGTCGATCGTAAAGGCTTTCATCGGGTCATAGCCTTATTGCCAACACTGGTACAGCAATATCCCAAGCTTTTGTATTTGATTGTGGGTGGAGATAGTCCAGAAGGCAATATTAAAAGCCGACTGCAAGAGCAGGTTAAGACGCTAAAGCTAGAAGATCATGTCCGATTTTTGGGCGCTTATCCTTCAGAGCAATTAAAGCAACCCTTGTCTGCTGCTGATGTATTCGTACTAGCCACCGCAAATGAAGGCTGGGCTAATGTGTTTTTAGAGGCGATGGCCTGTGGCTTGCCGGTTATTACCACCGACGTTGGCGGCAACAAAGAAGTGGTTAACTCCCTAGAGCTAGGCATAGTTGTGCCTTTTGCTGATCCTGAGGCTTTATTGTCTGCTTTAATCCTAGCACTAGAAAAAGATTGGCAAGCATCAGAGATTATTCGTTATGCGCAACAAAACTCATGGGATAGCAGAGTCAGTGTGCTTACCGAAGAGTTTCGGCGCGTAGGAAATTGCATGAAATAATGTAATCAAGGAGTAGCCAACTCCCCCCTTTGTAAAAGGGGGGCTGGGGGGGATTTTAAAATCTTGTAGTGGTCTAATAAAAACAGACACCCAGATAGGTTGATATACTTAATCAATCAAAATGGGAAATCATCATGAATAAAGAACGTCGAATATTTGATACCACATTTAAACTGGAAGTCGTTAAACTTATTAAACAGCAAGGCTTAAGTG
>CAMDWT010000073.1 GCA_945877505.1 Crenothrix polyspora | reverse complement strand
TCATTGATTCGCCTTTCATCATTTCGCCACAGGCGCCTTCTTTGCCTTTCATCATGGCGCCACATGCCGCTTCCATGCCGGGCTTCATTTTACCGTCTTTCATCATATCGCCACATGAACCTTCAGTAGCTTTTGTTGCCGGCGGATGGTTTTTAGCGCCAGCGCAAGCACCTTCTGGTGTTTTTGGTTTAGCCATATTCATAGATGCGCCACAAGCCATTTCTGCAGCTTTGTTAGCTTCAGCAACTTGCATATAGCCTGTAGAAAGCTCAGTCATACCAAATGGGTTGGCGTCTGCAGTAGCAACATTGACAGTAAATGTTGAAATTAAAGCTGCGCCCATAGCCGCAGCTAAAGGTGTTTTGTTGATTTTTTTCATGATAACTCCCAAATATTTTTATAAAAATTCGATGAATAAAAATTATCGAATATAACTATCATACCAAAGACTAATCAATAAAGGATTAATATACTTTTGTCAAAGTTTGTTGGTGCTATGAAGTAGTAAATAATTTATGGTTTTGCCTTAAAATCACACAGATCTTCGATAATACAAACTTCACATTTTGGCTTTCTGGCAATACAAGTATATCTGCCATGTAAGATTAGTAAATGATGCGCGTCTTTTTTATGGCAATTAGGCACCCCTTTTTCTAAACCACGCTCAACGGCTAGCACATTTTTGCCGGGCGCTAATCCCGTTCGATTGGAAACTCTGAAAATATGGGTGTCCACTGCAATGGTAGGGTGACCAAAAGCAGTATTAAGAACTACGCTGGCTGTTTTTCTGCCAACACCGGGTAGCGCTTCCAGAGCATCTCGGTTCTGCGGTACAAGGCCGTCATGTTTATCGAGGAGTTGTTGGCAAAGTTTGATAATGTTGGCGCTCTTGGTGTTATATAAGCCAATTGTTTTGACGTAGGCTTTTAAACCTTCTAATCCGAGATCAAAAATAGCTTGAGGGCTATTGGCTGCGGCAAATAGTTTTAAAGTCGCTTTGTTGACGCCTTTATCGGTGGCTTGAGCAGATAAGACGACAGCGATTAAAAGCTCGAAGGGATTAGAGTAGTTTAATTCTGTTACTGGTTCTGGTGTGGCCAAAGAAAGTCGTTCAAAAATGGCTTGGCGTTTTTTTTGATTCATATTGAATGTTGAGGTCGATGTCATCAGCACAGGCCCTTATTATGCCAAAAAATCTTTAAAGGGTTTAATTAAGCAAGATAGAGTAGTTACCTGTTTATGATAAAAACAATATCTAGATGTTATCTGAATATTTTGAGAGTATTTATGTGGGATATGAGACGACTTGCCTTTTAAGTGTTACGGTAGTTAACAAACTCACCGTATAATAATCCCTTTATTTTAGGGACTGCTCAAGTCGGTGCAGGCTTTTTTGATTTTATTAAATTAATGCGAGCGCAAATCTTTCTAGCATCCAAGTGATTAATGTTGATGACTGAAATTGACGATTTGAAACATTTTTATGAGCTTGTTTGATATTAACATCCACCAAAGGTAAAACATGACTGAATTTTCTTCTGAAAAACCGGCAGGTCAAGCTGTCAAATTAAGTGTCTACATTATTACTTATAATGAGGCTGATAAAATTGCGGCGGCCGTTCAAAGTGTGTCTTGGGCGGATGAAGTGCTAGTCTTAGATTCTAATAGTAGCGATGATACAGTGAAGATTGCCACTGAATTGGGTGCGACGGTTAAACAACTTCCATTCACCACGTTTGGCAAATTGCGGAATGATGCTATTGCCGCTTGTCAACACGATTGGGTGTTTAGTTTAGATGCCGATGAACGCTGTACTGCGGCAGCAAAGACAGAGATTTTACACTGTCTGACTCAGCCGGATGCGGACGCTTATTATGTGCCCCGCCGAAACTGGTTTATGGGTCGCTGGATCAATTATTGTGGCTGGTATCCAGATTATCGACAACCCCAACTATTTCGTAAGACAGCCTTGGTATTTGACGATCATGAAGAAGTGCATGAATCCTTTCGGGTAGAGGGAAAGATTGGCTATTTTAAAGCATCTATTATTCAAGTACCCTTCCAGAACCTTGAGCAGTTACTCCACAAGACGCAACGCTATTCTACGTTGGGCGCTCGAAAATTAGAGCGAAAAGGTAAGTCGGTTAGTATGAGTAAAGCATTAGGGCATGGGCTTTGGGCTTTTTTTCGTATTTACGTGATTAAGCGAGGCTTTCTTGATGGTTGGGCAGGTTTTGTACTGGCTTTAGGCAATTTTGAAGGTACTTTTTATCGTTATGCCAAAGCGACCACTGCAAATATAAACTGGGCGCATCCACCGACAGATAATGACGAGCCGAAGTAATTTTGCATTAAAGATCAATATCCTTAGCCATAATGGCTTGAATATTGCTGATTACAGGGTAAATTTAAAATATTTATTCATTTCCGAGGCTGGATTAGATTTTTAGTACTACGGTTGTTAACAAACTCACCGTATAATAAACGGTTATTTTAGTGATACTTAGGTGTGGTTTATGCAAATTATTCAGGAAGCGCTCACGTTCGATGACGTTTTATTAGTGCCTGCGCACTCTTCTGTGCTGCCACGTGATGTAGAAATGAAGACCCAGTTAACACGAACCATTTCGCTGAATATACCCTTGGTGTCAGCGGCTATGGATACGGTAACGGAAGCGCGACTGGCTATTGCCATTGCTCAAGAAGGTGGCATGGGCATTATTCATAAGAATATGACCATAGAGCAACAGGCCAGAGAAGTGCGTCATGTCAAAAAGTATGAGAGTGGGGTAATTAAAGATCCAATTACGGTTTCTCCTGACGTAAGCATTCGAGATGTTATCAAATTAACACGAGCGAAAAATATTTCCGGCGTGCCAGTGGTTAATGGTGATGAATTAGTGGGCATTGTTACCAGTCGTGATTTACGTTTCGAAACTCGGTTTGATGAACCCGTTTCAAAAGTAATGACGCCTAAAGATCGTTTGGTTACTGTTAGTGAAAATGCCGATCGTAAAGAAGCCATTGCGTTGTTACACAAGCATCGTATTGAGAAAGTTTTGATCGTTAACGAATCATTTCATTTGCGTGGCATGATTACTGTAAAAGATATTCAAAAAGCCAAGGATTATCCTTACGCTTGTAAAGATGAGCAAGAGCGTTTACGCGTGGGTGCAGCCGTTGGCACGGGTGCTGGAACAGAAGAACGCGTAGCCGCGTTAGTAGAGGCGGGTGTAGATGTTATTGTTGTCGATACAGCACATGGCCATTCTCAAGGTGTTTTGGATAGAGTGCGCTGGGTTAAGCAGACTTATCCTTCAGTTCAGGTTATTGGTGGCAATATTGCGACAGCAGAAGCCGCACTAGCGTTGGTTGAGGCAGGTGCAGATGGTGTTAAAGTGGGTATTGGTCCAGGTTCTATATGTACTACGCGAATTATTGCGGGTGTTGGTGTGCCACAAATTACGGCTGTCAGCAATGTTGCCGATGCTTTAAAAGGTACCGGTGTCCCCTTGATTGCCGATGGGGGTATTCGTTATTCTGGTGACGTTGCTAAAGCATTGGCGGCTGGAGCCTATGCAGTCATGTTGGGTGGACTGTTTGCGGGCACCGAAGAAGCGCCGGGAGAAGTGGAGTTATTTCAAGGCCGTTCCTATAAATCTTATCGTGGCATGGGTTCTTTGGGTGCGATGGGTCAACAACAAGGCTCAAGTGATCGTTATTTTCAAGAAGAAACGGATTCCGTAGAAAAATTGGTTCCAGAAGGCATTGAAGGACGCGTACCCTACAAGGGTAGTTTACTTGCGGTCATCCACCAATTGCTAGGAGGTATCCGTGCCAGTATGGGTTATACGGGTAGTCAAACCATAGCCATCATGCATGATAAAGCGCAATTTGTGCGAGTAACGAGTGCAGGCATGAGAGAAAGTCATGTTCATGATGTCACCATTACCAAAGAAGCGCCTAACTATCGCGTTGAATAACTTATTGTAATACAACCTATTACGGGTGGTTTGGTAGGGATGACGTCTTCGTGGGGTCTTTAATGCCAAGCAAAGTGATAATAGATAAAATCCTTAGTTAATAAAATAGAAACATATACCGTGAAACAAGAATCGACCAACATCCATACTCATAAGATACTGATTTTAGATTTCGGCTCACAATATACCCAGTTAATTGCGCGTCGTATCCGTGAAATTGGCGTTTATTGTGAAATTTACTCCTGCGAATGCAGCGAAGCGCAAATTAATGGCTTTGCTCCGAATGGCATTATATTATCGGGCGGTCCCGATACAGTAACGAGTGGCGACACACCTCGAGCACCTAGCTCAGTATTTGAACTAGGTATACCTGTGCTGGGTATTTGTTATGGTATGCAAACCATGACAGAGCAAATGGGAGGCAAGGTTGAGAGTTCTAATCATAGGGAATTTGGTTATGCTCAAATCAGGGCTAGAGGGCACTCAAAATTATTGACAGGTATAGAAGATCATCTCTCTGCAGAAGGCTTTGGTTTGTTGGATGTTTGGATGAGTCATGGTGATCGTGTCGTTGAGCTACCCGAAGGCTTTGTGACAATCGCGAGCTCTGATGGCGCCCCAATAGCCGGCATCGCAAACGAAGAAAAATCTTTTTATGCCTTACAGTTTCATCCTGAAGTTACCCATACTACACAGGGCGGACGGATACTATCGCGCTTTGTGTTGGATATTTGCGGTTGTGAGGCCTTATGGACCGCTAGTAATATTATTGAAGACAGTATTAATGCCGTACGAGAAAAAGTAGGTAGTGATCATGTTATTTTAGGCTTATCCGGTGGTGTCGATTCATCGGTTGTTGCCGCCCTGTTACATAAGGCAATCAAAGATCAGTTAACGTGTGTGTTTGTTGATACAGGCTTATTACGCTTGCACGAAGGCGATCAAGTGATGTCGATGTTTGCAGAACACATGGGCGTAAAAGTGATCAGAGTTAATGCGGAGCAGCGCTATTTGGATGCTCTGACGGGCATCTCTGATCCTGAACAGAAACGTAAAATTATTGGCAATTTGTTTGTGGAGATTTTTGATGAAGAAGCCGCAAAAATTACCGATGCAAAATGGTTAGCACAAGGTACCATTTATCCTGATGTGATCGAATCGGCGGGATCAACCAGTGGAAAAGCACATTTAATAAAATCGCATCATAATGTCGGTGGCTTGCCAGAAAATATGCTTTTAAAGCTGGTAGAGCCATTACGTGAGTTATTTAAAGATGAGGTTAGACGATTAGGTTTGGAGCTAGGTTTGCCCGCTGATATGGTTTTCCGTCATCCATTTCCGGGTCCAGGTTTAGGTGTTAGGATTTTGGGTGAAGTAAAAAAACAATACGCAGATTTATTGAGACAGGCGGATGCCATTTTTATCGAAGAATTGTATCGTCATGATTTGTATAACAAGGTGAGCCAGGCCTTTGCTGTCTTTTTGCCAGTTAAATCAGTCGGTGTGATGGGTGATGGGCGTCGTTATGATTATGTTATTGCCATTCGTGCAGTCGAAACCATTGATTTTATGACCGCGCGTTGGGCGCATCTGCCTTATGAATTTCTTGATTTAATTTCACGTCGTATTATTAATGAAGTGCCGGGTATTTCTCGTGTGGCTTATGATATATCGGGAAAACCACCCGCTACGATTGAGTGGGAATAAGCCAAACTACAGACGAAGCATGGATGCGTTATGCGCTTAGATTAGCGCAGCGGGCTGAGCAGCAAGGAGAGGTGCCTGTAGGCGCGATAGTTGTAAAAGAGGATCGTTGCATTGCTGAAGGATGGAATGCCTCAATTTTAACGCATGATCCTACAGCGCATGCTGAGATGGTTGCCTTAAGGATGGCGGGATTAGCAATAGAAAATTACAGGTTGGTTGATGCGACGCTATACGTGACTTTAGAGCCTTGTGTAATGTGCATGGGGGCTATAAGTCATGCAAGGATTAAACGCTTAGTTTTTGGTGCCTTTGATCCTAAACGAGGTGCTGTTTGTAATGCCTTAAATCTTGCTGACGCCAGCTTCTTAAACCATCGAGTCAATTGGGTTGGCGGGCTTTTGGAAGCAGAATGTTCAGAACTGTTAAGAGATTTTTTTAAGGCAAGGCGCTGACAAAGTCTGTCTTGGGTCAGTCGCCCGTATTTTAGATGGTAAATTCTCTATTAAGATTCTCTTAGCTGTTTATATCGATTAATCAAAGCATTGGTTGAACAATCATGACTGGTAATGACGTCGTCGTTTTTAAGTTCAGGCAAAATAACGCCTGCTAAGACTTTTCCTAGCTCTACTCCCATTTGATCAAAAGAGTTTATATTCCAGATAACGCCTTGAACAAAAATCTTATGCTCGTAGAAGGCCAATAATGAACCTAGCGTTTTTGGTGTCATTTTGTTAAATAAGAAAGAGTTTGAGGGTTTATTGCCATCAAATACTTTCGATGCCACAAGCAAGGTATCTGTTTGTTGCGATGGGCTTAATTTCTTTTTAACTTCTTCCTCGGTAAGTCCGTTCATTAATGCTTCGGGTTGAGCTAGAAAGTTTGATATTAAAATATCTTGGTGCCCTGCTAGTTTGTAATGGCTATTGGCCGCCGCTAAAAAGTCACAAGGTATGAGTTTGGTACCCTGATGAATAAGCTGAAAAAAAGCATGTTGACCATTAGTCCCGGGCTGACCCCAAATAATCGGTCCGGTGTTGTAATCTACTTTTTCGCCCTGTAGATTAATACTTTTACCATTACTTTCCATGTCGCCTTGTTGAAAATAATCGGCAAAATAACGCATGGATTGATCATAAGGCAATAACGCGTGAGATTCAGCATTAAAAAAATTGTTATACCAGACTCCGAGCAAGCCCATTATGACGGGTATGTTTTCATTGAGCGGCGCGTTTAAAAAGTGACAATCGGCTTCATAAGCACCTAGTAAAAGCTCTTCAAAATTGTCCATGCCAATGTATAAAGCAATGGATAAGCCGACTGCTGACCAGAGAGAATAGCGCCCACCCACCCAGTCCCAAAATTCAAACATGTTTTCAGTGTCTATACCAAATTCAGCAACATTTTCTGCGTGTGTAGAAATAGCTACAAAGTGCTTGGTAATAGCAAGCGGGTCTTTAGCAGTATCAAGAAACCAATTTTTTGCTGATTTTGCATTCATCATGGTTTCTTGGGTATTAAATACTTTGGATGCAATGATGAAGAGTGTGGTTTCTGGTGATAGTGATTTTAATACTTCAACAATATTGGTTTGATCAATATTAGAGACATAATGGACTTTTAAGCTATCTGAACTATAGGGCGTTAGAGCCATTGAAACCATTTTTGGACCTAGACCAGAGCCACCAATGCCGATGTTGACGACATCAGTAATCGATTTTCCAGTATATCCTTTCCATTGCCCAGATCGAATGGTGCTGCAAAAAGTACGCATTTTGGTTAAAACCCGATTAATGTCGGGCATAACATCGTGCCCATCAACGTAAATAGGGTGATTGCTTCTATTTCGTAAAGCCGTGTGTAAGACTGCGCGATGTTCGGTAGTATTGATTTTCTCACCTGAAAACATGGCTTTTATTTTTACATCTAAGCCAGCATGATTAGCTAGATCCGTTAATAAGGATAAAGTTTGTTCGGTGATCCTGTTTTTTGAATAATCAAAAAGTATCTCATTGAAATTAAGAGAAAACTTATTGAAGCGATTGGAGTCTTTTTTAAAGGCATCACGCAATGAATCGTTTTTGGTTTCATGATAATGACTTTGTAATGCGGTCCATGCTTTTGAAGTAGTCAAAGATGACATGTATTTGGGCTCCGTTTAAAGTTAATTAGCTTAAGTCTACGAAAAGTATGGTTGGATAGCAATAGCGCAATGAAGGTATTGTCATTTTCTTATGCAATGCCAATTTGAGCGTGGATTTTTATCAATTCCTTTATTTAGATCTGGTGGTGTGCTAGAGTTGCTTTCGCAGTAGGTTTGGAGAATAGCTAATGGACTTTTTTGATTAATCAAACTTATGATCAGCATCAAACAATTTATATAATAATAATTATGTATCAAAATGGGAAGGTATTATGAATAGAGTACAACTAATAAGAAAGGGTTTCCTTGGGGTTTTAGGATTGTTGTTTTCTGCAACAATTTGGGCTCATGGCGGTGCGGCTGGAACTGATACAGATCAGTGTAAGTTTGAATTGCAGCCAACCCATTGGATACATTATACGGCTTATCAACCTAGTGCCTACCCTGCGGAAGAGTTTTGCGGTAAGTTGCCGGGCTTAAGTACGTTAACTCAATTGGTTTTTGATTACCAAGACATGAAGTACAGAAACATGTTGGTTGAGTTTGAAGTAACCAAAGAACCAGAAGGCACACGTGTATTTTTCTTGCCTAGTGCAAAACATAAAAAAGGCTCTGTTAATTTAGAATTGCCAAATGGCATAGCAGAGGCTGGTCAATATTTAATACACATTACCTTGGTACCAGATCCTGCAGATACTGAGAACCGTACGCAAGGTGAGAGATTGGACGTCCATATGGGTTTTAAAGCCGGTGGTGGTCAAGCAGTGAGCAGAAATAATTTGCTGTTATATGCTTTTTTTGCCCTTGCTGGATTGTACGTTTTGTATCTTTCAAACGCGCCTTTCAAACGTAAAGTTGATGAAGTAATAGGTAAAATCAAAAGTTAATTTGTCTGTCTGATGTTACGCAGTTATTGATAAAACCAATCAGTTAGTATTTTAAGTGATGGTTTTTAAGGTCACTGCGTAATATTAGTAAAGCGTTTAAAATTTGATAGTTTTAACTATTTGAGTTTTAACCTGTTTATTTGAAAGCAAGAAAAGTGCATTAATTATGACAAGTGAAAGAGGAAATAAATAATGGTTAAATTATTGTCGGCAGGAATACTGATTGCTTTATTTTCAGGGTCTTTAATGGCGTTGGAGTATGAAGAGCATGACGGCATGCTGATGGATCACGGTGATGGTCATTTGATGGATATGGCTGGTGGAATGGTAATGGGCCAGAATGCCGATACCTTACCGGGCGGTTGTGATAGCATATCTGAAAAGAAAGAAATTACTGTCCATGCAGGCCATAAATATGCTGAAAAGTTTCCTGGCAGAATGTTTGCCTTTGATACACAAGAATTTAATTTTAAGCCATGCACTAAATTAACAGTCCATTTTGTTAATGAAGATAATATACGTCATCAATGGATGATGCATGGCTTACCAAAATATCTATACCCTAAGGGAATGTTTCATATTGAAGCATCGGGCCCTTCAAAAATCTCAGGGACTTTGATTTTGCCACCGGGCGATAAAACGTATCTGGTGCATTGTGATATTGCTCAGCACATGGAAAAAGGGATGAAAGCCCAGTTAAAAGTCGGTAAAGGCGATGGTGACTTACCAAGTATTCCCGGTTTAACAGCACCTGTCATCGCGGATGATTATAAAGCGACTTTGCCCGAATTGGCCACTAAAGCAGCAGCAGACGCGCTTATTGAGCCGGTTGTGGTAGCAACAGCAGTGGCGGTTCCGGCGCCAACGGTTAAACAAGATGATTCGATTATATCCGGCGTTACGGTAATTGGTTTAGCGTTAGGCTTGTTGGTGGCGCCTTTTCTGGGGCGAAAATTTAAGGGCATGAGTGCTGCAGAGGTTGTGGCTTATGTGTTAGATTTAGTAAGAGCTTCTTTTGAGATGGCTAAAGCGTTAATTTCGCGTTTAATAAGATGGGCTGTTGCGAATAAAAATAAAATATTGCCTGAAAAATAAAGTAAAGCAGGCATAGAAAACCCTGTGCTCTTTGAACGCAGGGTTTTTTTTTGAGATAAATAAATGCAAGAATCTTTGGCGGGTATGTGGGGTTTATTCATTAGCGCCTTTATATCATCGACTATCGCTCCCGGTGGTTCTGAAGCTGTTTTAGCTTATATGGTATCGCAAGGTAAGTATGATGTATCCTTTTTGCTTATGGTGGCATCAGTAGGGAATACTTTGGGGGCCATGACAACTTGGGGGTTAGGTATGTTGGCGGCGAGAAAATTTTCGCCGGCGAGTGTCTTATCAGAAAAAAAACAGAAGGCTCTGGAGATAGTTAAAAAAAGAGGTATCTGGGTTTTGTTTTTTTCATGGCTGCCCATAATAGGTGATGCCTTATGTTTTGCCGGTGGATGGTTAACACTCCCTATCTTGCCAGCCTGCGTGGTTATTTTGTTAGGAAAACTGGGTCGATATGCTGTAATAGCATGGCTGTTTGTATAAGTATTGGATGTGACGCTAGCAAATGATAGAAACTAATTTTTTAAAATCAAAGCTTCAAGAACTATGGGAGAAAAGCCATTTTCCGCTGAGTAATGTTGCTTATCCTCATAAGAAACGTGATTATTTCATAGCCGCGTTTACTTTCTTTTGTGTGGCTATCTGTTTAATCAGTGACGCTAATGCCAGTATAGAAAAACAAAATGCTTTAGGTGTGAGCGGTTGGGTTTTTTTAATAGGCTTGTTGCTCGGTGAAAATAGAGAAGTAAGAATGCAAGTTGTTATTGCAGTTATATTCGCAACAATAGGCGAGCATTTTGCCTCGCCTTTTATGGGCGGATACACCTATCGATTTAGTAATGTTCCGGCTTATGTCCCACCAGGACATGGCATGGTCTATTTAACGGCGGTTGCCTTAGCGCGTTCTGGTTTGTTTTTGAGATATGCGCGGGAAATTACCACCTTAGTGATTGTGGTTTGTGGTTTATGGTCGCTCTGGGGAATTAGTGGCTTTGCCCAGCAAGGTGATGCGGTAGGCGCTTTATTATTTTGTGTCTTTTTGGTGTATTTATTTAAAGGTCGATCGCCTATGGTTTATTTGGCAGCCTTCTTTATTACTACTTGGTTGGAGTTAATCGGCACTGCAATGGGGACATGGAAATGGGCTGCGATTGATCCGGTTTTAGGTTTGCCACAAGGTAACCCACCTAGCGGTGTCGCGGCATGGTATTGCTTAGTGGATGCGGTCGCCATCGGCGGTGCACCCATAGTGTTAAAAGGTTCAACGAGTGTTTTAAAGTACTTAAAAGTTAGGGTGCTACGATCACGAGTAGCAGATTGATACTATAATTACAAGACTGTAAGTTCTGTTGTTGCATTGATTAAAGTGTGACCAAATATTAATTATAATTAAGAGGAATGGTATGGAACGTCGTAATTTTATTCGTTGGGGTCTAGCAGGTTT
>CAMDWT010000072.1 GCA_945877505.1 Crenothrix polyspora | reverse complement strand
CGGGGCTAGGTCTTCATATAAAACTTTATAGGTTTGTTCGGTAATCGGCATGTCGATACCGTATTTTTTGGCGAGTAAGAAAGTTTCTTTAGCCGCTGAGATACCTTCAATTTCTTGACCGATTTCTTGGATAGCCGTGGCTCGATCTTTTCCTAGTCCTAATGCTAGGCCAAAGCGTCGATTTCTAGACTGGTTGTCTGTGCAGGTCAAAATAAGGTCTCCTAGCCCAGCTAAACCCATAAAGGTTTCCTGTTTACCACCGAGTTCAATGCCTAATCGAATAATTTCATTAAGACCGCGTGTTATTAAAGCTGCGCGGGTGTTAGCGCCAAAGCCCAAGCCATCAGCTATGCCGGCGGCAATAGCCAGGACATTCTTCACTGCGCCACCTACTTCAACACCAATCACATCGGAACTGGTATAGATCCTGAAAAGTCCACCGTGTAAGATCGCGCTGAGTTGTTTGGAAAAATCAGCGTTGTTAGACGCGATAGTGATGGCTGTCGGTAAGTTTGCAGCGACTTCGCGAGCAAAAGTGGGGCCTGATAATATCGCCGCAGGCGTTTGTGCACTAAAAAGTTCAGTAACAATGTCATCCAGAAGGCGTCCATCGTCAGGGTTAAACCCTTTACTGGCCCAAGCTATTTTTATGTCATGAGACACATAAGGTCTAAGGCTCAGTAGCGTTTTTTTAAAGGCATGGCTAGGAACGCAGACCAAAATCATATCGCTAAATGTGGCAACTTCTGACAAATTAGCTGTGATAGTCAAGTTTTCAGGAAAAGAATGATTGGCTAAATAATGTCTATTTTGACGCTCTTTTGCAAGTGTCGCCATGTGAACTGGGTTATGTCCCCATAATAGAGTTTGGCAGCCATTTCTGGCTGCCAAAATAGCGAGTGCCGTGCCCCAGGAACCTGCGCCTAGGATGGCTATTTTCTTATCCATCAATTAATTGATGGTTTCAGAGATTGGAACTTGTTGGGCTTGTAGGTGTTGTGCATACAAAGCGTCAAAATTTACAGGTGCTAACAGTAATTGTGGAAAGCCACCTTTTGTCACTAAATCAGAGACGGCTTCTCTGGCATAAGGAAAAAGAATGTTAGGGCAAAAACTACCCACCATAGGGCCCATTTCTTGATCAGTGAAACCACTTAAAGAAAAAATCCCCGCTTGATTAACTTCAACCAAGTAGGCTGTCTTATCGTCACTTTTAACAGTAATGGTAATGGTCAACGCCACTTCATATAATGAATTTTCTAAAGGTTCTACGTGTGATCCTAAATTGAAGTCAACGGCAGGTTCCCATTTTTCGGTGAATATTTTAGGTGAGTTAGGCGTTTCAAAAGACATGTCTTTTGTATAGATTTTTTGAATAGAAAATTGTTTTTCAATAGTTTGTTCTTCAGACATAAAATTATTTTGTGTTAAGTGACGAGAAAAGATTTTTTTATTATAAATTATGCTTTTGGAATGGCTTTTGTTTTTTGTTTGCTCGTTATTTTAACCGGCAATTTATAATCATTTTCCCAGGCTTGCATGCCACCCGTAATGACAAAAACTTTTTCAAACCCTGCTTTAGTTAATAGTTTCGCTGCTGAAGCTGATCGGGTGCCTGTTTGGCAAGAAATCAGAACAGGCGTGCTTTTATGATCAGCTATTTTAGTAAGCTCTTCACCTAACTTTCCTAAAGGCATATTAATGGATTGATCTATATGACTAAGAATAAATTCATGCGGCTCTCTTACATCAATGACTATTGTTTCTATGTCATTCATTTTAGTGACAGCCAGAAGAGGGGATACCGAGTCGAATTTTTTGAAAGCGGCATCGAATAATTCCTGAATTAGCAGATAAGTAACAACCGCTAGTGCAAGTGATAAAATATAGTGATTTAAAATGAAGTCTAGGTAACGGTCCATGAATTATGCTTTAGGTTAAGTGGATAGTGGGTTAGATTATTGAGTAGAGCAAAAAACGTCACGCATCATTTTAATAAGTTGCAACATACGATCATCATCAATGTAGTAATAAACACGGTTTGCTTCTTTTTTGCAGCCAAGAATTTTTTTGTCCTTAAGTATCGACAAATGTTGAGAAATATTACTTTGGCTAGTGCCTACTTGTTCGACAATATGTTGTACGCTAACTGAATGACTTCCGAGTACACATAATATTTTTAATCGCAAAGGATTTGACATCGCTTTTAAGCAGAGAGCAGCCTTTGCTATGTCAGTATCATTGTATGAAATGTTTTGGTCTTCGATGTTCATTCGGCTATTTAATGATGCTTGTTTGTGATGCTGTAGTTGAAATAAAGAACGCATGACGAATTATTTATACACAACTGCTATCAACGTGTATTAATATAATAGCTATAAGGCCATCTTATTAAGCTACAAATTTAACAAAATGATACCTCATTTTTAATCATTTTGGGTAATGGATAATATTAAGGATATTTTTGATTAAATTTTGTATAGCGAGGCCATTTATTTTGTTTTTAGTTTGCGGAGTTAATTATAAAGATGTTGAATCGACCTAAGCCACTAGTTTTATTGATCATTGATGGGTTTGGTTACTCATTAGAAAAAGAAAATAATGCCATTGCGATGGCTAATACACCTTGCTGGGATCAGTTGCAAAAAGATTATCCTATGACTTTGTTGGACTGCTCAGGCCGTTCAGTGGGTTTGCCTGATGATCAAATGGGTAATTCTGAAGTGGGTCATATTCATATCGGAACCGGGCGATACGTGCCGCAGGACTTTTCCAAAGTAAATGATGCGATTGAAGATGGTCGTTTTTTTACTAATCCTGTTTTGTGTAAAGCAGTGGATCTTGCTAAAGATAAAGGCAAGGCCTTGCATATAATGGGATTACTATCTCCAGGTGGTGTTCATAGTCATGAAGAGCAGATAGCCGCAATGGTTGAGTTGGCTGCTAAACGTGGATTAAATAAAATTTATTTACATGCGTTTTTGGATGGCCGAGATGTGCCACCGAAAAGCGCAATGGCATCTATTGAATTATTGAACGCAAAATTTGCAGAGCTGGGTACAGGTCGTATCGTTTCGATCGTCGGTCGTTTTTATGCGATGGATAGAGATAATCGTTGGGATCGTGTGAAGTCTGCTTACGACTTGATTGTTAAAGGTGAAGGTAGTTTTTCTGCTGATTCTGCCTTGACGGCTTTGCAAGCAGCTTATGAAAGAGGTGAAACAGATGAATTTGTTTTGCCGACAACTATTTTAGATGATGATGGTCAAGCCATTGCGCTAGATCCTGAAGATTCGATTGTATTTATGAACTTTCGGGCTGATCGAGCCCGTGAAATTTCTCAGGCCATTACATTGCCGAGCTTTGATTCTTTCGAAAGGGGGCATCAAGCCCATCAAGGTTATTTTTGTACCTTAACGGAATACCATCAAAAATTTGGTTACGATATCGCGTTTCCATCAGTTGACATTAAAAATGGTCTTGGTGAATATTTGTCTGTGTTGGGCATGAAACAGTTGCGACTGGCAGAAACGGAAAAATACGCTCATGTCACATTCTTTCTCAATGGCGGAATTGATACACCTTTTCCTGGAGAAGATAGGATACTAGTACCTTCGCCTAAAGTTAGAACCTATGATTTACAGCCAGAGATGAATGCGGCTGAGGTCACTGATCATCTAGTGGACGCTATTGTTGGTGGAAAATACGATGTTATCATTTGTAATTACGCTAATTGCGATATGGTTGGACATACCGGCATCATTCCCGCAGCCATCCTTGCGGTAGAAGCGGTTGATGCATCGTTGCAACGTATCGTTGAAGCCTTAAATTCTGTTGGTGGTCAATTACTACTGACAGCAGATCATGGCAATATTGAACAAATGGTTGATGGGGGAACGGGACAGCCGCATACCGCACATACCACCAACAAGGTACCGTTAGTTTATGTAGGCGGTGATAAGGCGTTAGCCTCGGGTGGTGGTTTATCAGATTTAGCCCCGACTATGTTAGCAATATTAGGTGTTGCACAACCCGAAGAAATGACGGGTAGATCGCTTATTAACGCCGATTGAAGCGTGGATGAGAAAAAAGCTAGTTTTTGTTTTTTTACTGAGTATTTGGATCAATGATGGTTATGCGGAGGTTCTGCAAGCCACGAATGAACTAACTGACGCTGAATTGGGAAATACTGACGCTTCACAGGCTATGCAGCACCTTTCGGAACAGAAAGAGAGTCTGCAGAGCCTGTTGGCCGATGTCGATAAACATTATGGTGAAACGGCGGCGGATCTTAAAAAGTTACACTATAAAATTGAACAAAAACGTCAGAATTTGGAAAAGATTCGTCAAGATATAAACACCTATCAGGTTGATATTGATAAGTTAACTGAAGAACTAGGCGGGCAAATAAAGCTGGCTTATGCGATGGGTCAAAAAGAAAAGTTAAAGTTATTCCTGAATCAACACGATCATGCTTTATCGGGTCGAATGATGGTTTATTTTAATTATTTCAATAAAGACCGCTTAAAAAAACTGTCTGATTTAGAGGCTATTGTTAAGAGCCTCGATCAGTCAGAAAAGGATAAGCTAGCTGAAACAGCAATCTTAGAAGACGATCTGCAACGTAAACAAACAGAGCAGGCTGACCTCTCATTAGCCCGAAAGCAAAGAGATAATCTGTTAACGGAGATGAATGATGTTTCTTTGACAGCTGAGGAACAGTTGAGTCGATTACAGGAAAGTGAAAATAGATTGAGGGGCGTGGTTGCTTCATTGCCAGTTACGCAGCAAAACTTGTCGGTGGATTCAGAACTGTCGACATCGATAGAAAATATGACAGATGCTAAAACTGATTTTGTAAGTCTTAAAGGTAAATTACCTTGGCCAGTCGCTGGTAAATTGGCGCATAAATTTGGCAGTGCACGTACCGAAGGCACCTGGGATGGTGTGTTGATTGATGCTAATGAAGGCTTAGACATAAAAGCGGTTACGCAAGGTAAAGTGGTCTTTGCTGAGTGGTTACGTAGCTATGGTTTATTGATTATTATTGATCATGGGCAAGGGTATATGACGCTTTATGCTTTTAATCAGAGTCTTTATAAAAAAACCGGTGATTTGGTAAAGGCGGGTGATGTTATTGCCTCTGTTGGGCAAAGCGGGGGCCAAAGTAAGACAGGGTTATATTTCGGAATACGTAATAAGGGTGTGCCGATTAACCCACTTGAATGGTGTCGGAGATGAATACGTATAAAGTGCTAAGGTAGTTAACTAATAATTTGGGTTGTAAATCGAGGATATGGAGTTTTAAATCACATGCTAAAAAAGAAAGCTATTTTTGTTTTATCCTTAGGGATTATGTTGGGCGTATTTATCGGGATTTGTGGCAGTGTGTTTGCAGAACGTTCTAACGGTGAACCCGCAACGGATACAGAGGCATTGCCTTATGAAGATTTACGGACCTTTACCGAAATTTTTGGTCGTATTAAAAGGGATTATGTAGAGCCGGTATCTGATAAAAAATTATTGGAAGACGCGGTTCGTGGAATGTTGAGTGGTCTTGATCCACATTCTGCTTATTTAGTCGCTGAAGAGTATCAGGAGTTGAAAGAAGGAACGACCGGACAGTTTGGTGGTTTAGGTATAGAAGTCACGATGGAAAATGGTTTTATAAAAGTAGTTTCACCGATAGACGACACCCCTGCACAAAAAGCGGGAATAAAAACGGGTGATCTTATTATAAAGCTGGATGAAAAGCCCGTAAAAGGTATGTCTTTAGCAGATGCTGTTAAGGTGATGCGTGGAGAACCCGGTAGTAAGATTGTTTTGACGATCGTTCGTGAGGGCAGCGATGCGCCCTTAAAATTAACCTTGGCTCGTGACATAATTAAAGTTAAAAGTGTTAAAAGCAGGATTTTAGAAAAAGGTTATGGCTATGTGCGGATAAGTAGTTTTCAATCAGGCACCGGTGATTCTTTAAAAGAAGCGCTTGCTGCGTTGAAAAAAGAAAACGGTGGTAACCTCAAAGGCTTGGTGTTGGATTTAAGAAATAATCCTGGAGGCGTATTGAATGCGGCCGTTGAAGTCAGTGACGCTTTTATAAAAAGTGGACTGATTGTTTACACAGAAGGTCGTATTGAAAACTCAGAAATGCGATTTAATGCCGCGTCCGATGACTTGATTGATGGTGCGCCTATTGTTGTTTTGATTAATGGAGGCTCTGCATCGGCATCTGAAATTGTTGCAGGCGCGTTACAAGATCAGAAACGTGCGGTAATTATGGGTGAGAAATCGTTTGGTAAAGGCTCTGTTCAGACCATTTTGCCCACGAGTAATGGTGCTGCCGTTAAGTTGACAACGGCACGTTATTTTACGCCTTCAGGGCGCTCAATTCAGGCGGAAGGGATTGAACCCGATATTGTCTTAGAGCATGTTAAATTAGAAACCTTAGACAAGGCTGATTTTGTAGGAATTAAAGAAGCAGATTTGTCAGGCCATTTACAGAACGGTAATGGCGCTGTTAAGGCCAAAAAAGAGACCTTAGAAAAGGATAAAGAAACCAAGCAGGATTCAGAGGATTACTCTTTACATGAAGCACTTAACTTATTAAAAGGCATTAGCATTATTAATAAATAATAAGTCAATCATTGAGGCATAAAAAAACCGGATTTTAGTTTAGCTGAAATCCGGTTTTTTTTTGTAAATAGTGGGCAACTTAAAGAAGCAGTTTTTCGTTAATCGGTATGAAATAACTAGCCGCATTAATCAAAGAAGGCGCGGTTAGTTCAGGCACGCCATAAACTTCGGTCGTTACAGCGTGCATCTGTCGGATTTTATTGAGAAGTAGGTCAAAATCACCATCGCCTGATAATAAAATAATAACATCGGCTTTGGCTGCATAGTCAATTACATCCAAGGTAATGCCTACATCCCAATCACCCTTTGCTGAGCCATCGCTTCGTTGTATATAGGGTTTGAGTTTTATTTCAAAGCCTATATTCCTCAGTATGTTCTGAAAACTCAGTTGCTTGCTATCGCCTTTATCTATGGCATAAGCGCACGCACCAACCACGATCCTGTTGGCCGTCGCCTGAGACCAAAAAGCACTATAGTTGAAGTGTCGTTGATAGCTTTGCTTGGTGGTGTAATAAATATTCTGCACATCAACAAAAATGGCGACTTTTTGCACACCTGTTACTTGATAAATGAACAGCAATAATCTGTTGCGGTGTTAATTTTTACAGTAAAGGCGGCATTGGCAGGGACATCAAATGACTCTCCTGCTATGATTTTTTGCCATTGGTCAGTGCCTGGCAATAAAACGTCTAAATCACCATCAATGATTTCCATTAGCTCTTTATCAGCGGTGTTAAAGGTATATTCGCCAGGCAACATAAAGCCTAATGTTTTTGAAGAGCCGTCTGAAAAACGGATAGTGCGGCTACTGACATTGCCACCAAAATAAACATTAGCTTTTTTTACGATGGTGACATTATTAAATTCTGGCATAGGAGTCCTTAGTGGATATAAATAGATTAAACAGGGGCGAAATAATAGCAGATTGTTTTCAAATTAGTCGAAATTAGTCAATTTTTCGATAACAAAAAGCCTAGGAGCTGAAAGATTGGTGTCAGAACTATTAATAAGATGGACTTTATAGTGATGTGGCACTAGTTGATCACACCAGTTTTTGACGGATGAGGCTTCTCTATCTCCACCTGGGTGGCCTGGGTATGCCATGACAGTAATGATGCCCTTGGGTGCTAATAGTTTTAGGGCGCTGCTTAAAGCTGCCAATGTTGAGTCTGTTGATGTTATGACTGTTTTATCACCCCCAGGTAAATAGCCCAAATTGAACATAATCGTGTTGATATGTTTATGATGCTTTAAAGGTAATTTTGTCGCCATGTCGGCGTGGTTTGCTTGTATTAATGTCAAGCAGTTGTAGTGTTCAGTGGATTGTAACTTTTGCTGGGTAGCATTGATGGCCGATTGTTGTATATCAAAACCAAAAACCAGCCCTGAAGCACTGACTTGTTCAACAAGAAACAAGGTGTCATGGCCGTTACCAACAGTGGCATCGATAGCGATGTCACCACTATGAAGTCTTTTTTTGATAAATTCATGAGCAATGTTAACTAATGAAATGCGTTGCATAATGGCGCTGAATAGTTGAGTGAAGGGGGCTTTTATTTAGTAAATAATCGGCAAAATTCTGGCTATACCAAGGTATTTGTAGACTACCTTTGGCACCAAAGCCATTGAAAATAGAAAGCTGGGGGTATTGTGGATGTCGACCGATAAAGGGTTGCTTGTCTAAGGTACAGGGTCGAATATTGGCCTGATGATGCAACAAATTAGTGCTGCCTAGTTGAGGCAATAAGGCGCCTAATGCGTTTAATAATTCATGTTTACCTAGCTCAGTAGGTAGATTATTAAGGTTATCTCTATCAAACGTTGCGCCTATACGAAATTGTGTTTTGTTTAGAGGGATTAACCAATGCTGAAAGTTTAGGAGTTTGTCAGGTAATTGGTTTTGATGTTCCAGTGTTAAGATTTCTCCCTTTACCAATTGAAAAGGTAGGTAAGAAAACCAAGGATTCATTGTCGCATTATGACCTTCGCAAAAAATGATTTGTTTTGGGTGAAGGCTTTGCCAGCTTAAAGAAGGTTCTAATTGCAGTTCCCGATAATCAAAGTTGGCGAGTCGATAACTGTTTTTACTGATAAAAAATTGTTTCAAACAACCTAATAGGTGTCGCGTTACTAAGTATCCTGTTTGCTTTTGAGTCAGAATACCGAAAGGTGCTGTATGTTTTTGTAAAATAGGGCTGGTTTCTGTGAGTGAGTCTAAATAGGCTTTATAATCTGGCTGATCTAGGCGCTTCAGACAGTGCTGTATTTCTGATTCACTGCGGAGAAGTCGTAGCATGGGTTTTTCAATAAAAAATGTTTCCTTAAAAACACGGCTTAAGTGACTGTAATAATCTTTGGCAGTAGGTAATAAAATATCTACGTTAGTCGATTTTACAAAACGCATGCCGGTGACCGGATTGATTAACCCTGCGGCGACTTGTGAGGCATTTTCTTGGCCATTATCGATAACCATAACCTTGCAGCCACGTTGAATTAGTTCCCAACCTAGCAGGCTACCTGCTAAGCCTTGGCCAATAATTAAAAAGTCGATAGTCATAATGAATGATTAGCCGGTCAGTTTGGAATTATCAGGCAAAGAGAATTGATCTACCTTGGTTTTTTACAAGGTTTTTACGATCAGCAGCAGCGCTTAATGCCCGTCCATTTTTCATCTTGCCATTGTTTAAAAAAATCGGCTTTACTTAAAGGTGGGTGCTGATCACAAATTGAATTGATATCATGTTGCCGATAATAATACTTTAGGTATTGCTCGTAGGCATCATCACCAGACAATCGTCTGATTATCCTCCAGACAGTCTTCAGTGTGGCGTGCATTAATCTCTAATCCACTCTTCAACTAAACGACTTGGGATGTGTTTTGATTCTGTTAAGGGCAAAACTGGTTTTCCAGTCAGAAAACGCAAACAAACACGCAACATATCGAAAATAATTAACCAGAGTAAGCTGACAAAAAATAGCGTCAGCCAGCCATCTAAATGAAGGTTGAAGATTAATTGGGGTGCAATGGCTGCTTTTGCGGGCGGTAAAACACCCGCGGCTAGTTTGTCACTAAGATCAGTGGCGGCCGAAAAGAAACCAATGCGGATATCATCACTGGTAATTTTTTGCCAAGCGGCAGTACTGGTAATGGTAATCAGCCAAACAAGGGGTAAACCGGTTACCCACGCATATTTTATTTTTCCAGATTTTACTAAAATACCGGTCCCTACACATAGGGCAATGGCGGCTAACATCTGATTAGCAATACCGAATAAAGGCCATAAGATATTAACGCCCCCATTGGGATCAATAACACCAATATAGAGAAAATAGCCCCAACCGGAAACAACGAGAGCGCTCGTGAAGATAACGGAAGGCGCCCAAGACGTTTCACCCATTTTAGGCCAGATATTGCCTAGCATATCCTGTAGCATAAAACGGCCGACACGTGTGCCGGCATCTAGGGTGGTCAGGATGAAAATGGCCTCAAACATGATGGCAAAGTGATACCACAAAGCCAGTAAATGCTCGCCAAAAGCGTTTCCAAAAATACTCGCCATGCCGACAGCTAAAGAAGGTGCACCGCCTGTTCTAGCAAACAAAGTCGCTTCTCCCATTTGATGGGCCAATAGCTGCATTTGCTCGACAGTAACGGGGTAGCCCCAAGATGAAATTTTAGCAACGGCGTCAGCAGCATCAGCGCCAACTACACCTGCAGAGCTGTTGATTGCAAAAAATACACCAGGATCTAAAACGGTTGCGGCGATCATCGCCATGATGGCAACAAAGGATTCTAATAACATGCCGCCGTAACCAATCATACGTATGTTACGTTCGTTACTTAATAATTTTGGCGTTGTTCCTGAGGCAATGAGTGCATGGAAACCTGAAATTGCTCCGCAGGCAATAGTAATAAAAACAAAGGGGAATAGTTTTCCGCCAAAAATAGGGCCTGAACCATCGACAAATTGGGTAATTGCAGGCATTTTGATAGAGGGTTGTAGCATAATAATAGCCACTGCCAACAGGGTTATAGTGCCCAATTTCATATAAGTTGAAAGATAATCTCTGGGTGCTAATAACAACCAGACGGGCAAAATAGCGGCGGCAAAGCCATAAGCCATGACCCACCAAGCCAACGTTAAACCTTCATGATTAAATAGTAGGCGCAATGTTTCGTGTTCATCAATAAAGCGCCCACCTACGACAGATATTAATAATAAAATAACGCCTAAAGCTGAGGCCTCCAACACTTGACCCGGTCGAAGATAGCGCATGTAGACACCCACCAGCATAGCAATTGGAATCGTTGCTGATACGGTAAATGTCGCCCAAGGACTATGCTTCATGGCGTTAACGACCACTAAGCCGAGCACAGCAATTAGAATGATCATAATGGCAAACGTGCCGATTAAAGCCGCTGTTCCGCCTAGTGCCCCTAATTCTTCGCGAGCCATTTGCCCTAAACTCTTTGCATCACGTCGGGTAGATAGAAATAACGTGACCATGTCTTGTACACAACCACCCAGTACGGCGCCAAATAATATCCATAAGGTACCGGGTAAATAACCAAATTGTGCGGCCAGCGTGGGTCCAACTAAGGGGCCTGGGCCCGCAATGGCGGCAAAATGGTGACCGAATACTATCCATTTATGAGTAGGCACAAAATCACGGCCATTATCTAAACGTTCTGCAGGTGTGGCGCGTGTTTCATCAATGACTAATACGGTGGCGGCAATCCAGGCGGCGTAGAAGCGATAGGCGATGGCATAGACACAAACGGCGGCGGTTACAAACCAAAGCG
>CAMDWT010000071.1 GCA_945877505.1 Crenothrix polyspora | reverse complement strand
TGTGGATTATCGAGCTCAGCAACTTGATTTAACCCTGACTCTAACGGGTTAACAGAGGGAGCAAGCGAAGTACCGTCCATAGAGGTGTTTTTTTCAGTAAATTCACCCATATTTTCTTTTAAAATAGCATTTAAATCGGTTAACTTTGTCACTTCACTTTGCAAATTAAAGGCGATCCATCCTGTGATAATTGCCACAACTAAGGAGGCTAGACCGACACTTAATGAGGTATAAGTAATAATATTCGCCCTTTTGATTCTATTTTCATAGTCCTTCAGTGGTTGTTTTAGACTTTCTTGCTGAAAAGTTAAGTCAGCTAGTTCATCCGAATCATCCATGTCTTGGTCAATAGAGTAGGCGTCATTTATAAGTGGAGGTTGATGTCCAACTGAATCCATTAGTTCATCAACTTCTAGCGCTAAAGTTTTTTCTACGCTTAACGTATTGTGTTCAGAATGTTGGTTACTTGGAATGATCTCACTAGGTGTTAACGTTGATTTCTGATTTTCAGTGCGTTCTAAATAGACATTAGATTCAGCATTAAAGTGATGTTCACTAACATCCTTATTCACAAAATCTTCATGAGAAGTTAGGTGATTAAGGGTATTGATTCTTTCAAATTCATTGGCGTGAGGCTCATCAAGTTCATCGGCACCTATTTTAGAAGTCTCATCAATTGAACCAATAGAAAATTGATTAAATTCTGAAAAATTATCGGTCAGTTCAATATCGTCAATAACGCGGGTATCAGATAAGCTATCATTCTGCAGTTTTTCCTCGAATTCTGAATTGACCAGTAAACAATTTATAATCTCATCATCCAGAAAATTATTCAAAGGGACTGGCGACAACTCATCTTCATCATCTTTTGCATCTAAATCTATTAAAATAAAATCGTCTTCTGCTGAATCAAATTCAGTGGAAAAACTATTTCTACTGCTTTTTTGTTTTTTTGACATATTTATGTTATTAGATGTATGTGCAGTTAATCATGACGTTAATTCAATGACTGTATGATGGGTGAATGAAAAATCTGTCTTATTTTAATACCATTAAAACTTAATTTTCATAAAGTTTTATTTGTTTTTCAATGTTAAACTTCAAAAAAACTATTTTAATATAAAAAATGCAACTAGCCATTACTGTTTTAGGTAACAATCAGACCAATTTTATCGGTGAAATATTACCCCTTGTAAGGGATTGTAGCTGTAATATTCTAGAAATAAGAGCATCCCAACTTGGCCAAAGTACGGCCTCATATTTGCTTGTCCAGGGTAATTGGAATCAAATTGCAAAGCTAGAAAGTACCCTTGATAGCATTCAGAAGCGTCTTGAATTAAAGATTTTTAGTTTAAGAACTGATCAAAAGGATATAGATAAGTGTAAAGATTTCGTGCCTTACTCATTGGAAACCATATCTTTAGATAAGGATAGTGTCGTAGAGTCTATTACTTCATTTCTATTTGATCGAGATATTACTATTGAAGAGATAACAGGAAGTTCTTACCAAGCTCCGTATATTCAATCATCTGTATTTTCAAGTAAGTTTGTTATTTTAATTCCGCCTGAACTTCCGCTCTTAAATTTGCGGGAAGAATTTTTGGATTTTTGTGATCAATTAAATATTGACGCTATTCTCGAACCTATAAAACGATAGGAGTTTTCATGACTGACATCAGCATGGGTGTTAACGTGCCCGATTTTGAGCTACTTTCTACTGGAAATAAAAGTATAAAGTTAAGTGATTACCGAGGACGCTATGTAGTCATTTATTTTTATCCTAGAGATAATACCCCTGGCTGTACACTTGAGGGCCAGGCATTTCGGGATAACATTAAAAAGTTTACCTCGTTAAATACAGTCATACTTGGCGTGTCACGAGACAGTGTCCGCACCCATGAAAATTTTAAAGGCAAGCAAGCATTTCCTTTTGACTTGTTGTCTGATGATGAGGAAAAAGCTTGTGAGTTATTTGATGTAATTAAAATGAAAAACATGTATGGCAAACAAGTTAGAGGCATAGAGAGAAGCACCTTTCTTATTGATCCGCAAGGGCTATTAATTCATGAGTGGCGTAAAGTAAAAGTCGAAAATCATATTGAAAGTATACTTAGTTGCTTAGCAAAAAAACTTCATAAAGAGATTAATTGAAAGGATGGTTTTTTGAAGTAAGTTTTGTTTCAACGGCAATAATAGCGTCGATTAATAACCTAATATTTGTTTCTTCACTGATTTGGATGCCCATCATATAAAAGATTGGCATCCAGAATGGGTTGATTAATATACCACCTAGAGCGCTTTTCCAAGTTCGTTTCAAATTTAATAGCGGATTAAAAGATTCAGCCAGTGGTACTGTCGGGTATTGGGTAAAAACAACAACAATAGGTGCTAACAGTTTTTTTTGATGGGGTGCTAGTTGGCCAATAGACGCTAATAATTGCTTTTCTATTTTATGATAATTGAGCCGCGCATAAGTCGATGATGCTGCAAAAATTAAAGCCACCAATGGCAGTAAAATAAACGGGGGGGCAATAGGTGCAATCATGGTTGACAGCATAACGACACATAGTCCTAACGTTAAGATATCCTCGCTTTTCTTTACGTCCTGATTCATTCTTTTTAAAATGTCAGAAATTGAATCATCACTTTGGTTTATTAAATAACTGTTTTTTTCTGGCATGGGAATAAATAGTTGAGCTTAACTATACCTTGTTATATCGTTCCCCCCAAAATTGTCAAATGCGCTAGTACACCCATAAATAATATTGAGCAATAATTTTATGGGTAAAAATTACCGTTCTGATTCTTTTTTTGCAACCTTATCTCGTAAATAAACAGGCATGGCTTGTTCTACAGCAACAGCAAGGCCGCAATCAAAATTCCGTACGCCTAAGCGAGCAACGGCATGAGCGCTGGGTAAATGCATGTCTTCATACTCACTAACTAATCCAGATAAGCGCGCGAGTAGTTCCTGATGATATACGCCCCAACCTGATCCGACCCCCGTACCTAAAATATTTGGAAATTCAACGTCACTAGCCAGTGACACTGTTTCTTGACTTATCAGGGTTGCTAAATGGTGTTCATCACGCCGATAAACTCCCCAAAAAATCTCACCCATTCTAGCGTCCATTGCAGTATAGGCAATATTTAGTGACGATAAATCACCTTCACTTTGAATTCTATCACTTTGATTAATAGCTATATTTTTATCGAAAAAAACTTGCGCTATGGCGGCTAACGTCGATACCGGCACTACCGGCAAATCAGCTCCCATGGCTATACCTTGAATAACCCCAGTGGCGATTCGAACACCAGTAAAAGAACCTGGACCACAACTAAAGGCTAGAGCATCTAGTTGTTGTGATTTTAAGTCGGCTTCAGACATTAATGAAGCAATCATGGGTAAAATTAAGCGTGTATGCTCTTTGGGCGTTAATTCGAAGCGGTCACTGACGGTACCATCAATATATAACGCTGCCGAACAAGCCTCCGTTGATGTTTCTACGGCCAATAACTTCATAAAAGCGTCTCAAGTTTGAAAAATTCTTGTACATCCACAATGTCACGCGTCCGTTTCATAGGGGGCACGCTATCTAAAAATAATTGACCATAAGATTTTTTCAATAGCCGTGGGTCACAGACCATTAGGACACCTCTATCTGTTACGTCACGAATTAACCGACCAATTCCCTGTCTCAAGGCAATAACCGCAGTGGGTAATTGATACTCAAAAAAAGGATTGTTGCCCTGCTGCGTCATCGCTTCCAGTCGAGCTTTTAGTACGGGGTCACCCGGTGAGGCAAAAGGTAATTTGTCGATAATAACGCAGGATAAGGCTTCTCCTCTGACGTCGACACCTTCCCAGAAACTTGAGGTACCTAATAACACTGCGTTACCCGCTTCCTTAAATTGTTCCAATAATAATGCTTTTGGACGGCTCCCTTGAATAAGTAAGGGATATTTTATTTTTTTCGCCAGTAACTCAGCCGCCTCATTGAGCGCCCGATGGCTGGTGAATAAGAAGAAGGCCCTACCCTGGCTTGCCTGTAATACGGGCAAAGCAAACTCCACAATTAAGGGGATAAAATTTGGATCATTAGGCTGAGGTAAGCCTTTAGGGTGATAAAACAAAGATTGATTAGGATAATCAAAAGGACTGCCCCAACTTTTACTGAGGGTATTATTTAAGCCTAAATTATTAGCAAAATAATTAAATTTATTAGCAATACTTAATGTGGCTGATGTAAAAATCCAAGCGGCTTGATGCTGTTGCATAAAACCATGGAACTCAGAAGCAATATCTAATGGCGTCAGGCTTAACGTGAAGGTTTTTCTGTGTGTTTCATACCACCGAATCCATTTTCCGCTACGATCATCGAGTATTAAATTTAATTTCTGAAGCATTTCTTCAGCCCGTTTAGAGCAAGATTCCAGTGCCTTTGTTTTAACGGATGCCAATTTCAATTGGTCGGCTAAGCGCTGCATTTGTTCTTTAACGGATTGCAATCCACCGGATAGTTTTGGATTGCTTACAATGTCTTGCCATTCACCGCGCTTAAGTTCAATTCCAAAGGCTAAACGTAAATCTTTAATCTCATGCTCAAGATCCTCACAGGCTGTCCGTAAAGCAGGTATATCGGTCGCATCTTTAAAATATTCCATTAAAGCATCTTGCGCCAAATCATTAAGTTGCTTGGCACCTACAGTAACGCCTAAAAAATTTGAGGCGGTATCCGCTAATTGATGTGCCTCGTCGATAACAACAACCTCAGCATTAGGTAATAGCTCACCAAAACCACTATCGCGTAGTGACCAATCTGCACATAATAAATGATGATTAACTACCAATATATCCGCTTCTTGAGCTTTTTTTCGGGCCTTAACAAGGAAACACTCGGAATAATCCGGACAGTCTTGGCCTAAACAGTTATCCAGCGTAGAGGTTGCATGATACCAAATGGGATCACCTTCATTTACTTCCGCCATTTCAGAGCTATCACCTGATTGGGTTCGCTTAGCCCATAATTTTATTTTCGCTAAGGCAACAGCATCTTCTTTGCTAAAACCTAAAGTTGAGGTAACTGCATTTTGCAATCGATAGGAGCATAAATAATTACTTCTACCTTTTAATAAAGCGGCTATAAAGGGAACTTTTAACGCCTTGCGAATAATGGGTAAATCTTTATTGAAGAGTTGATCTTGGAGGTTTTTAGTGCCGGTTGAAATGATTGCTTTTTTACCGGATAAAATAGCCGGGACTAAATAGGCAAACGTTTTTCCAGTACCTGTCCCAGCTTCTGCGATTAAATGCTGCTGTTTATCGATGGCATCGGCAATAGCGGTTGCCATTTCGACTTGAGCTGAACGCGCTTGATATCCTGATATTACCGTTGATAGCGGACCGTTATCACTAAAAAATTCTGTTGTGTCCATCACGTTAAATTGATATCAGGCAAGCGACTAGAAATGTCATAGTAGGATACTAAAAGAAATCCTACTACGTGAGGAATATAAATAGACTAAAACAACGGTGTTTTAGTCGTATTTTTAATATTTTTTTAAGCAAAAAGACGTAAATTATAAGGTATTTTAAATTACAAATTACTTTAAGTTATAATCATAATAGACTGATAATTAACTATTTATTATTTAATTGGCAGGCCTGCCATTAATAAATTATTTTCTGCTCTTTTAAGGCGTTATAAATAGTGTCTAAAGACTGAGAGTCAGTATCAAATTGGATATCAGCTTGGGCCCCGTTATTATTGACGCACAAACAAATCAAGCCAGCGTTTTTAATAGCGCACATCATCTCAGTGTTTTGTGTTTCGAGCACCGTTGTCGCATGGCCATTATCAAATAACTTTCTTTCTAATTTATAAGCAATATCGGCACTGCTAGTGCCAGATAAAGCAATTGCACAAGGAATTTGACTGTAACGTGCGGCGCGCTCTTCGGTACTGACTAATTGTAAATTCTCAACCTCACTTGCACCGTTAATCATTCCTGCACCAACCGTTCCATTCGTTAAACGGTCAATAATAATAAATGCACCTGTACCTTTATTATTTTTATAAGCATCAAATACAACAGGGGCATTGACCGTTACAGTGCAAGAACCTATTTCATTTAACTGTAAGTCAACGGCATCATGATGCTCCAAGGTATTAACATCAATTCTATGATGTATGAGCGCAATGGAGCCAGAAACGCTTCGAGTTCCTAACTTGATAATATATTGGCGTCCGGGTGTTAAGGCTTTTTCATCCATCCAAACGATGGTCGCGATAAATTTATCAGCGACTATCGGAGATTGTTGCTCTGTACCGATCAACATATCACCACGACTCACATCAATCTCATCCTCAAGTGTTAGTGTCACTGCCATTGGCGGATAAGCCTCTGAAAGTTCACCATCATAGGTAACAATGGCTTTTATTTTGCTACTTTTACCTGAGGGCATCGCAGTAACGTGATCCCCTTTTTTAAAAACACCTGATGCGATCGTGCCACAAAATCCGCGAAAATCAAGGTTTGGTCGGTTAACATATTGAACAGGAAAACGAGCGTCGTTAAAATTATGGTCATTAGCAATTTCAACACTATTGAGTGCTTCCATTAATGGTTTTCCGGAAAACCAAGGCATATTTTCACTACGATTGACTACATTATCACCGTCTAAAGCTGACAAAGGAATGAAGTAAATGTCGTTTAAATCCAGAGACTCAGTGAAATTGAGATAATCTTGTTGAATTTTATGAAAGGTTTCTTCGCTGTAACCCACTAAATCCATCTTGTTGATAGCGACAAAGATATGCTTAATGCCTAATAAAGAGGCAATAAAGCTGTGTCGTTTGGTTTGTGTTTGCACGCCATAACGTGCATCTACCAAAATAATAGCCAAATCACAGGTTGAAGCGCCTGTTGCCATGTTGCGAGTATATTGCTCATGCCCCGGTGTGTCTGCAATAATAAACTTACGAGTCGAGGTTGAAAAATAACGATAGGCTACGTCAATAGTAATGCCTTGTTCACGTTCGGCTTGTAAGCCATCAACCAGCAAAGCAAGATCTATTTTACCAGCACCGGTGGTGCCTGATTTAACGCTGTCCGCCTGTACTGCGGCTAATTGATCTTCATAAATCATTTTCGAGTCATGAAGCAAACGACCTATCAGCGTACTTTTGCCATCATCGACATTGCCACAGGTTAAAAAACGTAGTAATTCTTTGTTCTCATGCTGTGCTAAATAAGCATCAATATCGGTACTGATTAAATCGGATTGGTGGGACATGGTATTCTCTGAATTCTGTTAGGTGTAAAGTGATTGAGTTTCGATTAGAAACAACATGCACTCAAAAATAGCCTTCGCGTTTTTTCTGTTCCATCGAACCTGATTGATCATGGTCAATCAGTCGTCCTTGGCGTTCAGAGGTGGTCGTTAACAACATTTCCTGAATGATTTCTGGTAATGTCGTTGCAGTTGATTCAACTGCACCCGTTAATGGATAGCAACCTAAGGTGCGAAAACGCACTTTTTTCATTTCAATTTTTTCATCTGGGCCAATCGGCATGCGGTCGTCATCAACCATAATTAACATGCCATTTCTGTTAACGACGGGGCGATCTTTGGCAAAATATAAGGGAACAATAGGAATGTTCTCTAAATGAATGTATTGCCAAATATCCAGCTCTGTCCAGTTTGACAAAGGGAAGACACGAATGCTTTCACCTTTATCAATTTTGCCATTATAAATATTCCATAATTCAGGCCGCTGATTTTTTGGATCCCAACGATGATTTTTATCACGAAAGGAATAAACACGTTCTTTGGCTCGCGATTTTTCTTCGTCACGACGCGCACCACCAAAAGCAGCATCAAATTGATATTTATTGAGTGCTTGCTTGAGTCCGTCTGTTTTCATAACGTCAGTGTGTTTTTTACTGCCGTGCGTAAAGGGTCCAATACCTTGATCAACACCCTCTTGGTTAATATGAACCAGTAGTTCCAAACCTAATTTTTCAACCAGCTGATCGCGAAACTCGATCATTTCCTTAAACTTCCAAGTGGTGTCGACGTGCATCAATGGAAAAGGAGGTTTGCCTGGGTAAAAGGCTTTCATGGTTAGATGCAACATAACCGCAGAATCTTTTCCAACGGAATACAACATGACAGGACGCTCAAATTCTGCTGCAACTTCACGAATAATATGAATGCTTTCAGCTTCTAGCTCTTTAAGGTGTGTTAATTTATGATCAGTCATTAAAAATCCATCAAGGAAAAATTGTCACGTTATGCTTATTGAGATTTCCCAATAAAAACTGTTTATTTTAAGTTGAACTGGCTCTTAATGCCAGAACTTAGTGGCTTATTATCGCTTAACACTTGAATAATAGCGGTTGAAAGTTGAATTTTAAAATAGATACAGCTTATTGGTTAAAAATAGCACCGAAAATTTCATTAATACCATCTGGTCTAAGAATGGTCAGATAATTTTTTCCAGCGCAGGCGATTTGCATTGGTGACCACTGTAAATGAAGACATCGCCATAGCCGCACCTGCGATCATGGGGTTTAGTAAAATACCAAAGAGTGGATACAATAACCCCGCAGCAACAGGTATGCTAAGAATATTATAGAAAAAAGCACCCACTAGGTTTTGCTTGATATTAATGACAGTCGCCTTAGAAAGCTCGATAACTTCTGGAACTTTTAATAATGAACCTTGCAAGATGACTACATCTGCACTTTCAATAGCGACATCGGTGCCGGTACCAATGGCTAGCCCGACATTAGCTTGAGCTAAAGCTGGCGCATCATTAATCCCATCACCTACCATACCTACACATTCGCCCTGTTCTTGCAATTCCTTAACAACGTCAGCTTTATCTTGAGGTAAAACTTGCGCTCTGACTTCGGCAATGCCGGCTTGCTTGGCAATGGCATGAGCCGTTATTTGGTTGTCGCCCGTCACCATTATGATACGTAAGCCTTGGTTTTTTAGTTGTTGTATAGCAAGTGCAGAGTCTTTTTTTATGGGATCAGACACAGCGATAATGCCGATAATTTTATCCTCTACCGCAAGCAACATTGGCGTTTGTCCGAGTGCCGATAGTTTTTCTAATCGATTGTTGTAGCGTGAAAAACTAATACCTTGGGTATCCATTAAGGCTTTATTGCCAAAAAATACTTTTTGTTGATTGATAAAAGCCGTCACACCCAGTCCCGCAATGGCTTCAAATTGATCAACTTTGTCGAGTTTTAACTGTTTGTTGGCGGCCGCTAATACAATAGCCGCCGCTAAGGGATGCTCAGAGCCAGACTCAATACTTGCTGCTATTTGTAAGACGTAATCTTCTTGCTCATTACCAATGACTTCAATAGTTGAAACTATGGGTTTACCTTCAGTGACTGTACCCGTTTTATCCAAAATTAAGCAGGTCAATTTACCTGCTGTTTGTAAGGCATCACCCTTGCGAATTAAAATGCCGGATTGTGCGGCTCTCCCTACTGCAACCATGACAGAAATAGGAGTTGCCAAGCCTAAAGCACAAGGACAAGCAATGACCAGAACGGTCATTGATGTAACAAATGCATAACCTAAAGAGGGTTCTGGACCAAAAATAAGCCAAACGAAAAAAGTAAGCACGGAAATAGCTACTACAACAGGTACGAAAATACCGGAAATCTTATCAGCCAGTCGGGCAATTTCAGGCTTACTACTTTGCGCCTGCTTTACGCTTTTTATGATTTGCGCTAGTGCAGTGTCACGACCGATACGGGTTGCTTTAAACAGAAAACTGCCGGTTTGGTTGATAGTGCCGGCGACGACTTCCGAACCCACGCTCTTTTCAACGGGCAAGGGTTCTCCTGTCAGCATAGCTTCATCGAGTGTGGAATGGCCTTCGAGTAAAACGCCATCAACTGGAATCTTCTCACCTGGCCTAACACGCAAGGTTTCTCCTAAACCAACCTCTTCTATCGGGATATCTAACTCTAAACCGTCTCTAATGACTCTGGCGGTTCGTGGTTGTAGGCCAATTAATTGTCGAATGGCTCCAGAAGTTTTACCTCTTGCCATCGTTTCTAGGCCTGTGCCAAGGTTTATAAAGGCTAAGATGACGACAGCGGCCTCAAAATAAGCATGTTTAGCCAAAGCGGGTAAAGTCTCTGAATAATCAAGCACAATACAAGAGTATAGCCATGCGGAACCTGTACCTAGGGCAATGAGAGTATCCATAGTGGCTTGCCCTAATAACAGAGACTTCATAGCTCCGCTATAAAAATGCCAACCAGAATAAACTAATATACTGAGTGTAATAAGGGCAATTTCCGGCCAAATCCATTGACCTGTTTTTGTGCCGATATCAGGTAGCCAGCTAAAATGTTCAGCTAACATCAAAAAAGCCCCAAAAACTCCCGCAACACCAGCTTTCTTCATTAATAACCGGTAGCGTTGCAACTCTTGTTCTTCTTGTAGAACGGGATCTTCAAAGCCTTCCATAAGGGCAGCGTCAAAACCGGCTTCGATAACGGCTTGAATTAATACCTCCGGGTCTGCGTTACCGATAACTATTGCAGAATGGTCGGCAAAATTAACACTAACAGCTGTGACGCCTTTAATTCCTGTTAATGCACCTTCAATAGCACTTACACAGCCAGCACAGCGCATCCCTAAAATCGATAGCCGTCTTTCAATAGTCGTATTTTCTAAACTCATTTCATTCGTCCAAACTGTATAGCCATCATTTATTCACGAGTTAACCGTAAAACCTGCTTCAATAATAGTGTCTTTTATGGCTTCTAGATTTATTATTTCAGGATCAAATTCAACTGTGACTTCATTGGCTTTAAATAGGGCTACAACTGAAATTACGCCAGAAATACTCATTAGCTTACCGCTGATATTACTTTCGCAGCCACCACACTTCATGCCGGTTACGTTGATCACTTCAGACTCAATCATGTGACTCACCTTTTAGATATATTTAAAAAAACTTAACAATAATCAGCTTAATATAAAGCAATTTATAAGTATTCAAATTTAATTTTATTTTAGCCGACATTCCGCACCCTGCTATTCAGAATTCGCATA
This sequence comes from Crenothrix polyspora, assembly GCA_945877505.1. Taxonomy (GTDB): domain Bacteria; phylum Pseudomonadota; class Gammaproteobacteria; order Methylococcales; family Methylomonadaceae; genus Methylobacter_C; species Methylobacter_C polyspora_A. The sequence goes on along the minus strand of CAMDWT010000071.1, from coordinate 732 downwards.
TAAAAGCGCATAACATTCTCCGAGTAATTTCAGCAGTACTGGCCTCAATCTTTTTCAATAACGCGTGATTAAAAGTAAGTAGCCGCGATGTAACGCAGTGGAAACGAGGAAATCATTGCCCAAAAACCTCGATTCCGTGTTACTCCATCGAGGCTACTTATAGACAGCCAACATAATAATAATTCGTTAAGTGTTAATTAACGATTTACAATAACTAATGATAAAAAGTTTCTCTCACAAAGTTTTGAAGGCATTCTTTGAAACAGGTAATAAAGCAGGTATTCAGGCTCAGCATGAGCAAAAGTTACGCTTGCAACTGGTTTCGCTAGATAACGCTAAATCAAAAAATGATGTCAATGTCCCATCATGGCAGTTGCACGAACTTAAAGGTGATTTAAGAGGGCATTATTCAATCGCTGTGAACGGAAACTGGCGCTTAACATTCAGATTTGAAGGTGAGGACATTATCTTGCTGGATTATCAAGATTATCATTAGGAAATAAATATGGCCATGCACAATCCTCCACATCCAGGACTCATTCTGCGCGAATGGATACCTGAGTCTATGTCTATAACGACTGCTGCAGGCGAATTAAAGGTTTCAAGAGTGACCTTATCTAAGATTCTCAATGGTAACAGCAATATTAGTGCTGATATGGCAATAAGATTATCGCTATGGTTAGGAACTTCTGCTGAGTTTTGGTTAAGCGTGCAAGTTAAGTATGATTTGTG
>CAMDWT010000070.1 GCA_945877505.1 Crenothrix polyspora | reverse complement strand
GCTCAAAGAAACCTGATTCAACCAGTGATAAGTCTTCGGCGGTTTTTCCTGAAAAGAATTCAGATAGATGAACACGATCATAAGCGGCCCTGGGCTCCTCACAAAAAGTAACGATGTCATAATCATCTTTAGCGGGACTTGTAACGAAGTTGGCCAAAAAATGTTGCCCAACCATCCCGTTACCAATAACGACCAGTGTTTTTTTTATGTTCATATCAGCCTTTATAGCTACGTTTGTGTTATTTAACGATCAAAAATAAGCAGGATGCAAAAACTTAAGGTTGGTCATTGAATCATCATTATTACGGCGAGTAACAGGTCAAAAAAATAAAACTATTCATGATGACGTATTTTCTAATCGTAAGCTTTGCCTGCTAAAAAAGCTATGTTTTGTTTTGTTTGATGTGTTGCTGGTAAATTAAAATTTTCAGTGTTTGAATTTTTAGGAGAGGCGAGAAGAGAGGTATTTAGTGAAGAGGATTCTTAGCGTTTGCTTTTGAGCTATGTAAAATGACATTCATGACGGGCTTAGACAAAAATACCTAAGCGCTTGAGAAAAATAGTTATTTTATAGATTGGAGGTTGTTGGTGCCAACGAGTTGGGATTTAATAAAAACCCTAAAAGCTTAGTCCCGAATAATTTTAAAGCTTGTAATTAAGCGGAATTCTTTATTTGGTTGAATCTCAATAATATCTGTTGCTACATTACCCGCTTCTACGCAAATAAAATGCTGATAGTCATCATTCGCTAAGTCAGGCATCGTTGTTGCTGAATCGCTCCAGGGGTTCCAGACAACAGCGTTTTTATTGTGAGTTGAAGTAATGACGATTTGGCGATTGAAAGAGCGGTCATCAATGATCAATGTGTTATTGACGTTTGTATAGATTCTGTCAACTTCTGTTGTGATGGTGACGGCACCAAGTTGATATTTTTGATCGCCATTTTCTAATTTGTCCAGATAATGGGTGTTTTCCAGCCCTAAAACCAATACTTGATTTATATCCCCTACCTTGAAGTAAGAGTGTAATGCTTGAGTAATAGAAAATAGTTGAGCGCTGGTGTTGTGGGTGACTAATTCAAGAGTGAGTGTGTCCCCAATTGAAATATCAAGCTCCAGAGTAAAAGCGTGTTGCCAATAATCTTTACTTTGTAGGCTATTCTGGAACCTTAATTTAATGTTAGTTTTATGGTCTGGCGTGATTTCTGTGGCGACAACGGTCCACAGATCATTACGGGCAAACCCATGGTCAGGTCGATTAAGATCAATGGGGTCTAATCCGAACCAAGGCCAGCAGATGGGTATTCCTCCGCGAATAGCTTTGCCTTCATCATAATGTGATGTTGGGCTGAGAAATAAAAGATCTTCGGGCTCATTAATGGGTTGAAATGAAAGAACCTGAGCAGCATAAACTGAAATTAATGCATTAGCATAGCGGTTATTGATCAGAATGAATGGAAAACCACCCTCTCCTTCAATGAAATTGAGATGTCCAGGAATCCCATGTTGACTATTTAATTGATTAATATCCATACTAGTTACTCAGGAAACAGCGGCAGGATGAATGAGTCAAATTGACCGGGTTTCATTTTATAAAGTTTTTACAATTATGCTTAGGTGGCATCATGCTTGAATACATCAGTGAATCTTTACTGATGTGATGCTAGGCATTTTACATCGTCAGAAAAGACAAGATTTAAAATTCATTATTTTCAAGCACTACGATAGTTTTATTATTAACGGTATAAAAGCGTTCATTCAATGATTTTTGTTCTTTTGGAGGAATGATGTCATGAGGTGATTGCCTAGATGTATCAATGGCAACACGCCATTTTTTACCGGGGAGTTGGGGTATTTGTATGATCGAGTTTTCATCAGACATATTCATAATAATATGTAGATCAGCTTCATTTTCTTCAATACCTGTTAGGGTAAAAGCTAAAATTCTAGCCTCTGAATCGGACCATAACGGTTTATTTATTTCGCTACCATGCCAAGTTACATCAGCTATATTTTCACCTTCAGGGATGATGCCTGTTAGAAAACGACGACGCATAATAGAAGGATGTCTTTTTCGCAATGCTATCATTTGTTGAACAAAGCGTAACATATCTGCATTCTTTGTCGCCATAGTCCAATCAATCCAACTTAATTCGTTATCTTGGCAATAACAATTGTTGTTGCCTTGCTGGCTATGCAATATTTCATCGCCGGCAAGTAGCATCGGGACGCCTTGGCTGAGTAGTAATATTGAAAAGACGTTTTTGGCTTGTTTTTTTCGTAATTCTAAAATGTTTACATTGGACGTGCCGCCTTCTATGCCGCAGTTATAACTCAGGTTATTACTGCAACCGTCTCGGTTATCTTCACCGTTAGCTTCGTTATGTTTTTCGTTGTAACTGAATAAGTCATAAAGTGTGAAGCCGTCATGACAGGTGACAAAGTTAATGCTATTAATGGGTAATCTACCTTGATGTTCGTAAAGGTCACTACTGCCACTTATTCGAGTTGCAAGTTCGGCTAAAATGCCTTTATCACCTCGGACGAATTGACGAATGATGTCTCTATATCGACCATTCCATTCGGCCCAACGATAACCTGGAAAGCTACCTACTTGATAAAGTCCTGCGGCATCCCACGCTTCGGCAATCAACTTCGTTTTGATGAGTTGTTCTGAAAGTTCGATGCCCCACAAAACAGGAGGATCTTGCAAAACCTCTCCATTTTCTCCTCGCGCCATGGCGCTGGCAAGATCAAAACGGAAACCATCGACGTGCATTTCCCTAACCCAATATTCAAGGCAGCTGATAATGAAACGAGCGACCAGAGGATGATTAGCGTTTACGGTGTTGCCACAACCGGTGTAATCACGCAAAATGCTTTTGTCTTTTTTATCTAAATGATAAAAGGTTTTTCCGCCTATACCTCTAAAATTGATGACAGGGCCATTGGCACCTGCTTCTGCGGTATGGTTAAAAACAACATCCATGATGACGCCCATTCCAGCTTTGTGTAGGGCTTTGACTAAATCTCTAAACTCTTGGACATGAGTACCTTGTTCAGGTGTTACACAATATCCAGGATGAGGACTGAAAAAACTATGAGTACTGTAACCCCAGTAGTTTTTTAACCCCATCTCTGCCGTTTTGTTAGGTACATCTTGCTCATCAAAAGCCATGATGGGTAGCAGTTCAACATGCGTAATACCCAGCTTTTGAAGGTAAGGTATTTTTTCAATAAGGCCTGAGAAGGTACCTGGATGGGCTACATTTGATGAGGAATGTCGAGTAAAGCCTCCAACATGGAGTTCATAAACAATCGCTTTTTCACTTCTAATGGCTAATGCCGTATCACCTTCCCAGTCATAGCGATCGTCAGTGACCACGCAACGCATTGCCGTTCGACCATTGTCTCCGGGGACGCATGCTGCTTTGCGATTCCATCGTTTATGACTGATTGCTTGCGCCCAAGGGTCGAGTAGTTGCTTGTCTTTTTCAAAACGAAAACCGGCCTCTCTCGCATGGCCTGGCCCATCCATACGCCAAGTATACCAAGTGCCTGCGGGTAATTTAGACACAAAAACATGCCAAGAGAAAAAAGTTTTATTGATTTCTTTTCTTAAGGGGATGATTTGGAAAGGTTCATCACTTTCAGCGCTGGCAAAAAGCAATAGTTCTACTTGTTCGGCATGGCGACTAAAAATCGAAAAATTAACACCTTTATCATTAAACTTAGAACCCGATGGGTAGGGTTTACCGTGCTTTAATTTATAATCTTGCTGCATATCTTCTTCTTTTATTGTGTAAACATGAGGCAATCAGGTCATTGTGTAAAAGGGATTGTTTATGATTGAGAGCAATAAATCTATGCTCTATCAAAGTATTTAAACATCCGTCCAAAATTTCTTATAAGTAACATTATATGTCATGCTTGAGGTGGTAAAGCAATAAATCCTCAATCTTAAGAGGCTAGGTTAGATAAAAAGAACCTCGCTCTTTAAATATTTATAGCAAAAAACAAGCCATTAAATAAAAATTAGTGTCTTTAGAGATTTTGCTAGCGGTTTTTTCTAAAAAATAGTGGCTTATTGATTTTTTTAAAAAATGTGTAATGTTAGAGGAGTAGTTTATAAAACCAATAGCCGATTCTCTTTAGAAAATTATTAAAGGTAAGTGGTTACGCTAGAGTATTAGCGTTTATTTATTAAGCATCACCCTTTCATATCTACTACAATGTCGCCTGAACTAAATATAAATTATTTCCGATTAATCATCCTCGTACATTTTTGTGAGTAGCAAATGAGCCTTGTCGTGTTTTTACCTGAATTCCTCCTGATTTTGATTGTATTTGGTGGTCTGTTTTTAGTTAATAAAACACTACCAAACAATGAGCATCCTGAAAACACTGCCAATCTTTGGTCTAAGTTTTCAGTCGTCATTACATTAATTAAGCGCTCAATAAGTTTAAAATACAGTGCTATTTTAGTGGCTTTTTTAGTACCTTCATTGGCGTTATCGGCCGAAGAAGCAAACGCGATTATTTCAAAACAGCCGCTCGATTTAACGGAGCACTGGGCTGGTTATGTTGCGCTTGTGGTTTTTGCGGTTGCTTATGTTTTGGCGATGACGGAAGAAGTGACTGAGTTAAAGAAATCCAAGCCTATGGTTTTTGCAGCCAGCCTTATTTGGATATTTATAGCCATAGTCTATGCTAATGGTGGTATGAGTGAACAGGCTGGTTTTGCATTCCGAACTTCACTAGAAGCTTATGCAGAATTATTTTTATTTATTATGGTATCAATGACCTATTTAAATGCCATGGAAGATAGAGGCGTTTTTGACAGTTTACGGGTTTGGTTATTAAGTAAAAATTTTACGTACCGGCAATTATTTTGGATTACAGGGTTTCAATCTTTCTTTATTTCATCAGGTTGTAATAACTTAACGACTGCGTTGTTAATGGGGTCAGTGATTTTGGCTATGGGTAAAGATAGTCCACGGTTTGTTACTCTATCGTGCATTAACGTAGTGGTTGCTTCAAATGCAGGTGGCTCATTTAGTCCTTTTGGTGATATCACTACCTTATTAGTATGGCAAAAGGGTGTTGTTCCTTTTTCGGATTTCTTTGCATTATTAATTCCTGCCATCATTAATTTTGTTATTCCTGCCGCCATCATGAATTTCTTTATTCCAAAAGAAAGACCCGCAGCTGTCATGGAGGCTCAGACTATGCAACGTGGTGGATGGGTCATTATATTTTTATTTGTGTTGACCATAATCACATCAGCTTGTTTTGAAAACTTCCTGAGTTTACCTCCTGCAGCCGGTATGATGCTCGGATTAACTTATTTGAAGTTTTTTAGCTATTACTTGCAAAAAACCCGTGAGAGTTATTTGCAACTAACGCCTATGGATTTGGCAGGCGTCAAAATTGATTATTCTGACCCGCTGAGGTACATGGAACATTCGTCTTTAGAAACAAATAAGACACCAGCAGAAGAGTTGCCTTTTGATATATTTCAGAAAGTTGCAAATTTGGAATGGGATACTTTGTTGTTTTTTTACGGAGTTATGGTGGGTGTCGGAGGGTTAAGCTTTATTGGTTATTTGGGCGTGGCATCTCAGCATCTTTATGGAAATATCGATCCTACCTTAGCTAATATTTTGGTCGGTATTGCTTCAGCATTTGTCGATAACGGCACCATTATGCTGTCTGTGCTAACGATGGCACCCGATATTTCACAAGGTCAGTGGTTGCTGGTTACTTTGACGGCCGGAGTCGGGGGGAGTATGTTGGCGATTGGATCCGCTGCGGGAGTTGGTTTAATGGGTCAAGCTAAAGGCATTTATACCTTTACGAGTCATTTGAAATGGACCCCGGTTATTGCTTTAGGTTATGCGGGAAGTATTGTCGCTCACTTTTTGATTAACGGGCGTTATTTTTAGATAGCAACGAGAAGCTCTTTTAAGTGTGTAATAATGATTTTAGTCTTTGTTATTAATAATAGTTAGGTTAAAAAGTGGATTCTGAGCCCTCAGGAAACAGTTTTGATAGCGCTGCTTTTTTAAAAAACCTGACGACACGGCCTGGCATTTATAAAATGCTTAATGACAAGGACGAGATTATCTACATAGGTAAGGCCAAAAACCTTAAGAATCGCGTATCCAGCTATTTCAAATCACAAACAACCTCGATCAAACAGCAGGTAATGGTGGCCAAGGTGGCCGCCATTGAAGTAACCGTTACGCACACTGAAGGGGAAGCGTTACTGCTGGAATGTCAGCAGATAAAGCGTCATAAACCCCGGTATAACATTTGTTTAAGGGATGATAAGTCTTTTCCTTATGTCTTTTTGTCCTGTGAACAGGATTTTCCTCAGATCAGCATCCATCGTGGAGCAAAAAATAAAAAAGGCCGTTATTTTGGTCCTTATCCTAGTTCTGGAGCTGTTAAAGAAAGCCTTAAATTATTGCAAAGATTATTCCCCATCCGCCAATGTGAAGATGCGGTTTATAACAATCGCACCCGTCCTTGTTTGCAATATCAGATTGAGCGTTGTACAGCTCCCTGTGTAGGACTGATTGATAAGCAACACTATGCGTTAGATGTAGATAGTACGGTGATGTTTTTAGAAGGTAAGGGTAGCTTATTAATCGATCAATTAATCAGCAAAATGGAGCAAGCGGCGGCTAATCTAGATTTTGAGCAGGCGACAGGCTTTAGAGATCAGATTACAAAGTTACGTTCAGTTTTGGAAAAACACTTTGTTTCTGGAGAAAGGGGCGATGTCGATATTATTGCCTGTGCAAGTAAGGGGCATGTGGCCAGCGTTCAGGTGTTTTTTATTCGTAATGGACAGCATTTGGGTAATAAAGTATTTTTCCCCAGAATGACATCAGAATATGATCCAGCTGCCATTTTACAAGCGTTTATACCTCAGTATTACCTAGATAAACCCGTGCCTTATGAATTAATAGTCAGTCACGAGTTGGAAGAAATGCCTTTATTGATAGAGGTGTTAGCCAGTCAAGCAAGGCATTCAGTGGCTGTTGCGGTTAATGTTAGAGGTGAGCGTTTAAAATGGTTGCAAATGGCTATTACTAATGCTGAAAATTCTTTGTTAAGTAAGTTGTCTGATAAACAAGGCGTTTATGCCCGCTTTTTGAGTTTACAAGAAGAATTAGGCTGTAAAGACCTGCCTAAGCGCCTAGAGTGTTTCGATATTAGTCACACGCAAGGTGATCAGACAGTTGCCTCTTGCGTGGTTTTTGATAGGGAAGGTCCGGTTAAATCAGCTTATCGTCGATTTAATATAACGGGGATAACAGGGGGTGATGATTACGCTGCTATTCATCAAGCCGTTTTTAGGCGTTTTAAACGACTTAAACAAGGAGAGCACGAAGCCCCAGATATATTGTTTATTGATGGTGGCAAAGGTCAGGTGCATGAAGCACAAAAGGCATTAGCAGAATTAGACATAAACAATGTTATGATAGTCGGCGTTTCAAAAGGACCTGATAGAAAGCCAGGTATGGAAAAGCTGATTTTGATTGATCAGGAGCAACCGATAGATGTAACGCCCAGCGCAAGTGGTTTGCTGTTAATTCAGCATATACGAGATGAAGCGCATCGGTTTGCAATAACGGGGCATCGATTACGTCGCGGTAAGGCATCAAAACAGTCGGTACTTGAAAGTATCCCGGGCTTAGGGGCTAAGCGAAGACAGATTTTATTAAAACAGTTTGGGGGGCTACAAGGCATTTCATGCGCAGGCGTTGATGCACTTTGTAGCGTGGACGGCATTAGTCGACAGTTGGCGCAGCGAATTTACGAACTATTTCATCATCAAGATGACAATTCAATTTAATATACCTACAAATCTTACGCTTTTAAGAATTGCGTTAATTCCTTTATTAACCGTGGTTTTTTATTTGCCATGGCAATACTCAAATTTTGCTTGTACTCTAATTTTTTTACTAGCTGGATTTACTGATTGGTTGGATGGCTATTTAGCCCGAAAACTTAAGCTGGAAACTCCTTTTGGTGCCTTTTTAGATCCCGTAGCGGATAAGTTGATGGTTGCTTTTATTTTGGTTTTGATTGTTCAACAACAAGCAAGTCCTTATCTGGCTATTCCAGCCGCTATTATTATTGGACGTGAAATAACCATTGCCTCTTTGCGAGAGTGGATGGCAGAAATTGGCCAACGAGCAAAAGTTAAGGTATCGCAATTAGGTAAATGGAAAACATCGGCACAAATGTTGGCCATTGGAATGCTCCTATATCGTGATGATTTGTTTGGGTTGCCTATCAATCTTATCGGTTATGGTTTGTTATATATTGCAGCGGTATTAACGCTGTGGTCTATGATTAGTTATCTAAGTGCCGCACTGGCAGTAATTGAGGAAGAATAAGTAATTTATAGCGTTGTTTAATAAGCTATATTTTTGGCTACCAATTTTAGCAAGGTCAGCAATAGCGCATTCACTTTTGAGTTATTGACATTTCATTGTGGAACGCCATTTTTTTAACACCAACAAAAAACAGTGTATTGAAACGCTGGAAAATAATAAAAATGGATCAGGAAAAAGAAATTATTCAGGTAAAAGTTTTAACGAAAGACGATATTTTATTAGTAGCGTTAAGGTTGTTTACGGCAAAAGGTTATTTCAAAACATCGTTAATTGATATCGCTGAGCTTTTGGGGTTGGAAAATACCAGCCTAATTTATCAACATTTTAAAGATAAGCACATGATGGCATCTCAGTTATATGCCAATATTTTTGATAGCTTAAATATATCTATAGACGAAATAAGACGAAAAAATCAAAAGTCTTCAGAACAGTTACATGGCATTACAGATTTGTTTTTCCAGTTGACAGATGATGCGCCGGATGTCATGAAATTTATTTTGATTTTAAATTTTAATGAATTTTTACCTGAGGAAAAGCCGGTTTTAGAGACGGCAGCTTTTTTGAAGATTTTTAAAATTATTCAAGCGGGTATAAGTGACGGAGAAATACGGGATATTGATCCAAGATTGATTGAAGCCTATTTTTTTGGGGCCATCAATAATACTCTCCGTATGGTTTTGATCGGTGGGCTCAATAAAAAAGCTGATGCGTATTTATCACAAACTTGGCTTAATGCCTGGAATGGTATTGCTAAAAAATAAATATAAACGCTTAATGTAGGTATGATTTTTTAATTTCGTTGTGGGCCTATTAGGGTTTTGTAGATAAGGTAGTCTGATGGGTGATGTTATTCAGTTTAAGCGACCATCGGTGGCTGAGCGTCATAAAGGCAAAACGTTATGCCAAAGCGGTTTTCATAAGTGGGAAGTGCTTAAAGAGCAGCGGTTTGATGTCAAGCAGGGCAAGCTAATCACTGTTTATCAATGTGCTCGCTGTGCAAAAATTAAATCTAAGGCTTTATAGTTCAATTTTATATGGGGGGTAGAAGTTAAAAAGTTCGTTCTATTTCCCTTTAGTTGGGTATTTTTGGCAGGATAATTTTTATGGGTAGAGAGTTGAAGTTATTGATGAATTTACTAAGTCAAAGCAGCAATTTTTTCAAAAACTATCAATTTGCATGAGTTTGTAAGCGAAGCCCTTGCAAAAAACCCTTGTCATCTGGATGACAAGGGTTGGGGATAATTTACTTATTCTTTAGCATTGTTTCGTGGTGACGACGTAAAGTAGAATCAGTTGGTATGTTGTCTGATTGAGTCACTTTAGGGCTAGGAGCGGCTGCTGGCTTTGCTTTTGCAACTATTTTAACTGTCGCCGTTGGTGCTGCTTTGACTTGAGCAACCGATTTTGTTAGGTTTTCATAGCGACTATTCAGTTGTGCCATGGCAACTGGATTGTTTAGATAGTCATCCATTTGGGCATTAACGAGCGCGTCATAATGGCGACTTAAGGTAGAGTCATCGGGTCGTGGGCCTTGAATGGCTTTAATCATGACGGCTAATTGAGAAAGGTTGTGTCTTTTCAGCGTTGAATCTTGAGGGGCATTGTCATTAGTTGTTTTTGGGGCCTGGACAACCGGTTTTTCAACGATTGCTTCTACAACAGTCGGCTTAGTCTTTGCCTCAGGTAAGGGCTCTTTTTTAACGTCTGCCTTAGCAGCAGGTTTGATTTTTTCAGCCGGACTTGCATCGTTTTGAGCTTGATTTTTTTGTTTTTTAACCTTAGTCAGGTAAAAAAAGAAAGCGGCTGCGGCGACGGCGGCAATTAAAAGTTCAATCATAATATTCTTCCTTCCTGTTTGTAAAAAGAGACTGCACTTCGAGTTATTGCTTCTAGACTTGCAAGAATAACCTTTTTTATTTTAAAAGCTATTGCATCGACAATACCTTTATTGTTCAACTATAACACTTGTGGGTTAAGTTGGCGACAGCAATTGCGCCAAATAAATATAAATTTGGCAAGTTTTAATTGTTAAGTTCAGTTTTTTTATTTTTTTACTCGATAGTAGTCGAGTTCAAGATGACAACTGGTTTTGCCAGTTAGTTATGTTTGTTTTTAGCTGATCAATATTAATTGTGGTTAGTTGTCTTTGTTTTAATAGCCGTTTACCTGCAATCCAAACCTCAGTCACTTGTTGTCGACTTGCCGCATACACTATTTGTGATATAGGACAGTATAAAGGTTGAGTCTCAAGATGATTTAAATCAATGGCAATAACATCGGCTGATTTTCCTAAACTTAATGAACCACACTGCGCATCGATGCCTAGTGCCTTGGCTCCATTAAGGGTAGCCATACGTAAGGCGGTCATAGCCGATATGGCGGTGGCGTCTGCGGCAACGGCTTTACCCAATAAGGCTGCTGTACGCATTTCTCCAAACATGTCTAAATCATTGTTACTGGCGGCGCCATCGGTGCCTAAAGCCACATTAATACCCGCATTAAGACATTTGGCGACTTGGCAAAAACCACTTGCCAGTTTCAGATTGGATTCTGGGCAATGTACGATATGAGCACCAGACTCTGCAAATAAGCGTATTTCTTCGTCTGTTAATTGCGTCATGTGGACGGCTATTAATGAAGGATTAACTAAACCTAATTCATGGAGGCGTTGTAACGGTCGTTGCCCTGATTGCAACTGAGCTTGTTCAACTTCATACAGGGTCTCGTGAATATGCATATGAATTGGAATTTTTAGCTGATTAGCTAACGTTTTAATTTTTTGTAAAGGTTCATTAGACACTGTGTAAGGCGCATGTGGAGCAAACGTGGTGGTGCAAAGCTCTGAACTGAGGAGTTGTTCATGTAGGGTTAGACCTTTGTCTATATATTCATTCGCGTTATGTGCCCAAGCGGATGGGAAATCAATAACAATTAATCCAATTGCGGCACGTATTCCATGATAAATGGCCTGACGGGCTGTTATTTCAGGGAAAAAGTACATATCATTGAAGCAAGTGGTTCCGCCTAAAATCATCTCCGCAATCGCTAAATCAGTGCCATCTTTAACAAAGGCTTCGCCCATCCATTTTTGTTCTAGGGGCCAAATATGGTTCTGTAACCAATCCATTAGGGATAAGTCATCGGCAATACCACGCATCAAGGTCATTGCGGCATGAGTATGACAGTTAATTAAACCGGGTAGTAAAGCATGATCTGTTAAGTTTTCTATCAATCTCCCGTGATATTTTTTTTTGGCATCATCAGTAGGTAATAGGTCAATAATTATGCCATTATCAATCACGAGACTATGGTGTTCATAGGTTACGTATTCTGGTTCAACGGGTATAATCCAGCGAGCATGAATGAGGGTATCGACTATCATGATGTTCCTGTGAGTAGGGGATTTAGCGTAACACGTTTTTTTGTCTATGCCTTTTGGGTTATATTACGACCCATTATTTTGAATTATAACTTTTTACCATTAGGTTTTATTAAATAATGACGCAAAAAAATAAGAAAGCAGTACAAGCACTTCAATGGACAGGTGTTTCACTAAAAGTTTTAGATCAGCGCCAATTGCCAGAGCACCTTATTTATGATGAGTATCACGATGCCTTGGGTGTTACAGAAGCGATTGCGACGATGCGAGTTCGAGGTGCTCCCGCAATTGGCATCGCCGCGGCGTATGGTGTTGCGCTTTCTGTTATTCAGCACTTTTCAAGTACTTCAGGGGATTGGCGGGATAAAGTTGCTGACGATATCGTTATGCTAGGAAATTCAAGGCCAACAGCGGTCAATTTATTTTGGGCGCTGGAGAAAATGAAGGATTTATTAGGACAATCGCTACTTAATCCTCCCGCTGTCTTTATCGCCTGTGCCGAGAAAATTCATGCCGATGATATTGCAGCTAATACTAAAATGGGTGA
>CAMDWT010000069.1 GCA_945877505.1 Crenothrix polyspora | reverse complement strand
GCGAAAAGTACGTCTAGATTTTGAATGGCGACGTCATGAATTAATTGATCATAAGCACGTTGCAAGAAGGTTGAGTAGATAGCGACTACCGGCTTTGCACCTTGACAGGCTTGGCCTGCGGCTAAGGTCACGGCATGCTGTTCTGCAATCGCGACATCAAAGTAACGTTGTGGAAAACGCTCTGAGAACTTAACAAGCCCTGAGCCTTCTCGCATCGCAGGCGTGATACCTAAAAGACGCTCATCTTGCTCAGCCATGTCACATAACCAGGTACCGAATACTTCGGTGTACGTTGGATGCGGCGATGGCGCTGACTTAGGCAAACTATCAAGGGTCGGATCAAAAGCAGGTACACCGTGATAAGCCAGAGGATCCTTTTCTGCTGGCGCATAACCTTTCCCTTTTTTGGTCACAATATGCAAAAAACGCGGCCCAGAGATTGCCTTAAGGTTTTCTAAGGTAGAAACCAGCATCTCTAAATCATGACCATCAATAGGGCCTATGTAGTTAAAGCCGAGCTCTTCAAATAAAGTGCCGGGGACAATCATGCCTTTCATGTGTTCTTCAGTACGACGTGCTAATTCCCAAACACTGGGCATTTTACTAAGGGCTTTTTTACTTTCTTCCCTCAAAGAAGAATACAGCTTGCTGGATAATATTTTGGTCAGGTAATTACTCATCGCGCCAACTGGAGGCGATATTGACATGTCATTATCATTCAATATAACCAGTAAATTGGCATCAATGGCCCCGGCATGATTCATCGCTTCAAAAGCCATGCCGCCGGTGATACTGCCGTCACCAATAATAGCGACCATTTGCTTATCTTCGCCTTTTAATTGCGAGGCAATTGCCATGCCTAAGGCCGCACTAATTGAAGTACTGGAATGCCCAACACCAAAGGCATCGTATTCACTCTCTGCGCGATTCGGAAACGCCGACACACCATTTAGCGTGCGAATCGTGGTCATCCGTTCTTTGCGACCTGTTAAGATCTTATGCGGATAAGCCTGATGACCCACGTCCCAAACCAATTGGTCTGACGGCGTATCAAATACATAATGCAGGGCCACTGTCAGCTCAACTGTACCCAAGCCCGCTGAAAAATGGCCTCCCGAGATGCTAACCGTGTGCGTTAAGTAATCACGCAATTCGCTGGCCAGCGCTTTTAATTGCTCTTTTTTAAGCTTGCGCAAATCTGCCGGACTATGGATATTATTGAGCAATGGATAATCAGTTAATGTATTCATATTAGTAAAGAGGCTCGCGATAAAACATCAAAATGATGCCAATCTGAAACAGGGCGGCAACAGAAATAAAACCGGCAATATCACTACACGGCTTCTCCAACTTTAATTCCAACCATCGCCCACAGGCCAAAATGAGCGAAAATATACCCATCGAGGTGTGTCCTATTTGGATAAGAAAGGCACTTTTAGCTTGAAAGCCAACATGTGAATGGGTAAGTAACATTAAACTACCAAAAGCCGCCATCACTGGAAATACAAAAGGTAATTTACTTTCAGGGTTCTTCGTCATTCTGGCGCTCAACTCAAAAATACCAAGCAGCAAAACCAGTAATGTTGCAATTCTATGTTGTAAAACTTCACCATTATTAAAGGTGCTTTCCCAAAAACCAATGGGGCCTAATGGCCATGTTTCTGCATCACTACGGAAAAACAGAAAAATACCTAGACCAACAAAGCCAAGAGGCCAATACTTGGTTAATGGTAGATATCTGCCCAAATTTGACAAAGGTGAAGGCAGATACTTTACATAAGAAAGCATGGCAAAAAAGCTCATCACCGTCAGAAAAATACCAGCAATATTGTGATTATAATTTGACCATTCAGTAGCGGCGAGTGACGGTACTTGATCGATAATAGCCACCCGACCCGCCTCACCGGCAATCAATGCAGTATGACTAGGGGAAATAGTTTGAGGTATTTGAGGACTAAAGGTATTTAAAACTTCCTGCCAGCTTGCCGTCAACGTAGGAACATCAATCGTAGGGGGTTGAGACGCCAAACTAGCCGCTGTAAATAATAGCGTTATTAAAACGAAAGCTTCTGCTTCTATATAATAGGGAACTCGATGCGTAATTATATAATCATTGGCTGATGCACTATAACTATCAACCGCACGCTTATTCAACCAAGCAAAACAAAGCGCCATACCCAACAAGATTATTTTAACCATTAATAAATTGCCGTAACCCGTGCCAACTAATCCATTCCACGAATCAATATATTGCAGTGCAATGGGTAATCCAGACGCTAGAATCATAATAACAGCGACGACACCAAACCTTGAAAAACGACGCAACATTAACGACCAAAATTCACTGGATATTTGCTTTTTTTGACATAAAAACCATAAGTTAACCAGCTGTAAAACACCTCCAACCCAGGCGGCAGCGGCTAGTTGATGAAGAACCGTTAATGACATCTGTAAATATTGATTATCAAAACGGCCCGCGGCATGAACTAACCAAGCACCCGACACAATCAAAGGCAAAGCCACTAAAGCTGCTCTTACCCAATGTGTCTTGGAATAGGGATATTGACGCAATGTGTGATAACAATAAGTTGCTAAGAAGACCGTTAATATCGCACGAATAATCCCGCCAATAAATTGAGTGGTCTGAGCAAACTCCGGAAAAGGCCAGCGCTCTAATACGGCCGTCATCAACCAAACTTTCAATATTAATTTGAATATCTGGGCGACAGCGAGTAAAAAACCACCTTTGTAAATAAGCGCTATCGTTTTTTCTAACAATAAACCGCTATTAGCACTGGTAATGTTCCATGGGCGTAAAACGAAAAGCCCCCAAAACAAGCCTCCAATTGTTAATGCGTAACAAATTAGATCAAACCCGCCCACTAAGGAATCAAGAAAATCTGCTATACCAGCCATTACTTACTCCTATTTAAGAACGGTAAAATGTATAACATCTTCAGTTAAATGACCGTCAGCCGCGAATATTTTGAATTTAATCGCATAGTCACCTACGTCTAAAGCTGGAACATGAATAATTATCTGTCCTTGTTGACTACTATTTTCTGCCGTTAATAACTGATGCTTATCGCCTTTACTTACCAAGTAAATTTGCGACAAGCCTAGTTCAATTTTTGAATTGAATGTTAATGTTACGTTATCACTTTTATTAGCTTGAATCGGCGTTATTTTTAACGAATATTGGGTTACGACAGCATGAGCGCTTAGCGTTTCTGACAACAGAAAAAGAAAGCATAAACAAAATAACCTTACTATATTATTCATTAAGAATACCTCAATTAGCTTTTTTGTTTTTTAAAGCATGACCCGCTAAATTCTTACCTAATTCCCAAATAGATCCTGGGATTTGGTGGGTATCCGCTATAGCTTGGTCAAAAGCACTCACAATATGATCTCGATCTTTTTGTGTTAAGTTTAAAGGCGGTAATAACTTAACGACATTCATACCATGCCCTGCAACTTGGGAAAGGATATGATGATCTTTAAATAAAGGAATGGTAACCATCTGACAGAATAAGCCTTTATTCGCTGCCTCTAACATAGCCCAAGCCGCTTTCAGTTTAAGGCTTTTAGGCGATTGAAACTCTATCGCTATCATCATACCTTTACCACGCGCTTCTTTAAGAAACTCATATTTATCCGATAGCGCGTTAATACTATTAATAATATCAGTACCCATTGCTAAGCTATTCTCGACCAAATTCTCGTCTTCCATAACGCGTAATGTTGCAAGACCTGCCGCCATGGCCATATTGTTTTTGCCAAAGGTTGAACCATGTACAACGGCCCTATCCATTCTGTTAAAAACCGTATCCATTATTTTATGAGTCATCGCTACGCCACCAACCGGTACAAAACCACCTGATAAGGCTTTCGCCATACAAATCATATCGGGCTTAACATTCCAATGATCTATTCCCCAAAACTTTCCTGTACGTCCTAGCCCAGTTTGTACTTCATCAGCAATGAATAAAGTGCCATATTTTTTACAAAGCCTCTCAACTTCTGGCAAATAAGTATCATCAGGGACATTAACGCCCTTACCTTGAATAGGTTCGACTATAAAAGCCGCTACATCTTTATTACTCAACGCTTGTTCTAATGCTGCTATATCGTTGAAAGGTATTGAACTACAACCTGGTAATAAAGGACCAAATCCTTCCCGAAAAATTTCTTCGCCGTTGAGTGATAATGCACCCATGGAAAGCCCATGATAGCCATGCTCACAAAAAACTATTTTTTCTCTTTTAGTCGTGTAGCGAGCAAATTTAATAGCCGCTTCTACGGCTTCAGTTCCAGAATTACAAAAAAACATCTTATCGATATTTTCTGGCGTTGTTTTTAAAAGCTCTTTTGCCAATAAACCACTAAGAATTGAAACGTCTAATTGAACTAAATTTGGCAACTCCAATGTTAAAGTTTCTTTCAATGCATTGATAACGGTAGGATGATTACGGCCTATTGCAAAAACGCCAAAACCACTCAATAAATCTAAATATTCAGTCCCCTCTTGATCATAGAGATATTGACCCACGGCTCGTTTATAATGACGATCATATCCAATGGTTTTTAACATTCTAACCATCTGATTATTTAGATGTTGCTCATGCAAATCAAATTTATCTGTACTATGTTGAGCAAAAAGTTCGGCTATGCTGAATGTCATATTGAAGATTGAAATTTAGGTTAAAAATGATCTGAAAAAATCAGTGGTTTTAATTTATTACTAAAAATTTAACAACTTAAGTTTGTTTATTTACGAGAATAATTAAATAAAACATATAGCTAACCGCAATTGAAATCTGTTACCTGATCAAGATGCCTTGCTACTGAAGCTAATGTTTTCTTTGCCGCTTTAAAATGTAAACCCAGTTTTATTAATCCAAGTAACTCAGAAGGACGCAGTAAAATAAATAATAACAATTTTTTTATCATAACGTCTCCTTGTTCATTAAGTGAATGGGTAATCGCTAGAGGCAAATTCATATTAGCCGGATCGGCAATGACTCGTATCGCTAGAATGGGCAAACCATAATTAATAGCAACCCTAGCAATAGCCATGCTTTCCATATCTAAAGCGACCGCCCCCGTTTTTACATGCAATTCTTTCTTATCCTTGCTGGAAGAAACAATCACCTCACTATGCGCTAAATAACCCGCTTTAACATTTACCTTGGTAGCAAGCGTGTCAGTAACATGACGGTGCCAATCAACATCTAACAAATAATGAACGTTGTCAGTATCTATTAATTTATCAGCCAGCACTAAATCGCCCGGCTTTAATGCCAAAGCAAGGGCCGCAGCACAACCCCAACTTAGGAGTCGATTTGCCCCCTTCTCAATCAATAATTCAGCGGCGGCGGCAGCATTAACAGATCCGGCGCCTGAATAAATGAGTAAAACACTTTCAGAAATAAAATGAACAGTGCCTTTGCTAACTTTTTGAGCGGTTAGCGTTGTCAGTTCTTCCGACAAAGCAACGACTATGCCTGTAATCACTTTTTAAAGACTTCGTTACGGTAACGCGCCAATGCCCAAAGCGGGAAAAATTTATCGTAACCATGATATTTCAGATAAAAAACTTTAGGGAAACCAGGTGCAGTGAAGCACTTATCATTCCATACCCCATCAGTTTCCTGATTCTGTAGTATAAAATCAATACCCGCTTTAACTTCAGGACAGTCAGCTTCACCAGCGGCCATTAAGCCTAAAACTGCCCATGCCGTTTGGAAAGCAGTACTAAATCGATAGCTTCCACTAACCGCTTTATCATGATAACTATGATTATCCTCTCCCCAGCCACCGTCTTCACGTTGTTTACTTTTCAACCATTTCACGGCTTTGGTATACAAGGGATCAGTTTTAGAGAGATTTGTTTGTTCTAATCCCAACAGCACCGACCAAGTCCCATAAATATAATTAGTACCCCACCGACCAAACCATGAACCGTCAACTTCTTGTTCATTACGAATGTACTGTATAGTTCTTTCCAGAGCCGGAAGATACTCATCATGATCTTGGGCAACTTTAGCCATTAACATAGCACAACGCGCACTGACATCAGACGTTGGGGGGTCTAAAAGAGCGCCATGATCCGCAAAAGGGATTTCATCAAGGTAATAATGTGTATTATCAACATCAAAAGCGCCATAACCACCATTTTTGGATTGCATACCCACTATCCACCGAGTTGCTCGGTGAATTGATTCATCCAAATCAGGTAAGTTGGATTCTGCCATAGCAAAACCAACTATAGCCGTGTCGTCCACATCAGGATAATGAGGGTTTTCAAATTGGAATGCCCAACCACCACCGGCTAAATCGGGCTTAGATATACGCCAATCGCCAGGTTCATCAGATAACTGTTTGCCCTTAAGCCAACTATAAGCGTTGGTCAGTGCCTTATTAGTTACTGGATTAAAAGCGTCTACACCTTTATCAACTTCCTGCAAGGCAAGGGCAGCGAGAGCTGTATCCCAAACGGGAGATAAACAAGGTTGGCAGTAAGCATCATGTTCATTTATAACCAAGAGCTTGTCTATGGCTTTACGTGCCGTGACTAAAAGCTCATGATCTTTAGGCATGCCCAATAATAACAATGCCTGATATGAAGCCATCATAGCAGGACAAATACCACCTAGCCCATCCTCGCCATTCAACCGCTCAATAATCCAATCTTTGGCTTTTGAAATTGCTAACTCATGGGATTTTTTTGGTATAAGGGGTCTTGTTGCACGACCCAACCAATCGAGACCTAAAAAGATTTTGTTAAGTAAGGTTCGTTCAGGAAAATAATGTTGTTCTTTGTCTGGGTGTATAACAAAAAGCTCTAGTATATTTATCTTCTTTGGATTTAGTGCCGTGGCTTTAAGTGTGCAAATAATAAATAAGGGCACCATGACGGTTCTAGACCAATAAGCTACTTTATCTAAATGAAATGGAAACCAAGTAGGAAACAACATGATTTCAACAGGGATATAAGGCACACCTCGCCAAGGCAATTGCTCAAAGACAGCGAGCATGATACGTGTAAAAACATTGGCTTTTGCTGCACCACCTTTACTAAGAATATAATTTCTTAATCTAACCATATGAGGTGTATCAGGCAAATCACCGGCCATTTTTAAGGCATAGTACACTTTAACACTACAACTAATATCGCCTTCACCGCCTGTAAACAGGGGATAACTGCCGTCTGCAGCTTGACGCGATCTCAAATAGTTGGCTATTTTTGACTGCAACACTTCATCAATTTCACCCAAATAGTTCATCAACAAGATGTATTCAGAAGGAATTGTACAATCCGCTTCCAGCTCAAACACCCAGTAGCCTTCCTGATATTGAAGGCTTAATAATTTATCTTGAGCTTTACTGATGGCCTTATTTAGGTCATAGGATTTTGTAAGAATAGCTGAAGATGAGCTATCTTGATTGCTTTCGCGTGATTCTGTATTTGAGTCTGTAAACATAAAGTACGTCCTTAAAGTTCTGGATTGGCTTTTGAGGAATGTATTAAATATTTCCAGTCTGGAGTTTTTAACTCTTGACTGGTTATGTTGAAAAGCAAAGTCAATAAAATATTACTCCTACCTATCAACTTGGTAGTGAGAATAGTTGATTTAACGCTGTTACGGGTTATTTTTACTTGATCAGAATGCTTAAAATCAAGATTTTTCTTGATTTTTCTTAAAGTCAAAACAGCCATACCGAGGGCCCACAAGCAAAAATTACGAATACCCGTTTCATGACTAGGCATTTTCAAGGTATAGATCAAAGCATTATTTAAATGCCCATGAGCAATACTAATTAAATGCTCTAAGCCTAAACGAAAACCTTCGTCATTAGTTTCTAAATTTAAATTTTTTAAATCAAAGCCCGTCTCTGTAAAAACATCTTGGGGCAACCAACAAACCCCACGTTGCGCATCATCCCAAATATCTTTCAATATATTAGTCATTTGCAACCCTTGTCCAAAAGAAACGGACAACGTTAGTAACTCTTCTTTATTTTTTGCTATTTCCGGAGAGTAGTGACAAAAAAGTTTTGCCAACATTTCCCCAACACAGCCTGCAACGTAGTAACAATATCGATCTAAATCGGCTAAGGTCGGCAAGCCCGCTTGTAAATCTTGCGCCTGAAATATAGGCATGCCTTGCGCCATTGTTTCTACACAACTAGCCAATGCAGATATCTGATCTTCATCAAACGTATGTGTGATTTGTATCACACGAGGCAACACATGAATTAACGTGTGTTCAGCGGGGATAGTTTGTTCAGAAAGTAAGGGCGCAAGATCAACCGCAAAAGCTTCCGCATTAGCGCCCGTTTTGACAACCTCAATAAATTCAGAACAAAAATGTTTTTTCTGCGCCACCGACAAGGAGACCTCATCCTCAATGGTATCGACTATCCGACAGAGGAGATATGCGTTTGCAACGGCACCATAGAGCTTTTGCGGTAACTGGGGAATAGTTAAAGCAAATGTTCTGGATACACCTTCAAGCAATAGTGATTGAAAATCATTATCAGATAATTGGCTCAATGATCTTAAGTTGTCCAGAGATATTCGGGGTTCGCTCATGATGTTTTGATGTCGTCCCAAGTGGGCTCAATAAAATAGTTAGTGGCAATAATAGCCTTTTTGTTGGTATTTTGCAAAGCAATGTTGTTTTATTGTTAAACTCCCTGATTAGTTGACCTGCAACGCAACTTATCGAGAATAAAAACAGCAAGTTGAGGGTAAATGTTGCATTTCCGCAAATAACTATAAATAATCACGTTTAGCGCTGCTCTTTAATATATATTTATGTAAAAACTGGAGTCGTACGTTAAAACATAGTATTCTAGATGATAATAGATAAGCGATTGTATTATATAGTCGACCAGCATAATTAAAGTAATTCTAAAAGTTAAAAAATTATAGAATTTACCTTCAAATCTTGCACTGTTTGATTGTTGTTTTATTGATACACACTTGTTTTTTATACATTCTGTATTTAGTTTCGTAGTGGGGCTAGTAATTGACCACTTATCAGTTATAACAATATTTGGAGATTTCGCCCGTGGGTGTTCCGTTACGTCAGCAGTTAACAGTTGGTAGTTATCTTATAAAGCAAAAACTAAAAGGTGTTAAGAAATATCCTTTAGTCCTCATGCTAGAGCCTCTATTCCGCTGCAATTTAGCCTGTGCAGGTTGTGGTAAAATTGATTATCCGGACGATATCCTCGACAAACGCTTATCGTTTGAAGAATGTATGCAAGCCGTTGATGAATGCAATGCACCGATGGTTTCAATTCCAGGTGGAGAACCCCTTATCCACAAAGAAATGCCTCAAATAATTGCCGGTATTATTGCACGTAAAAAATACGTTTATTTGTGCACCAATGCCTTGTTATTGAAAAAACGTATCGATGATTATACGCCCTCCCCTTATTTAACTTTTTCAATCCATTTAGATGGCATGCAAGAGCGTCACGACACTTCTGTTTGTCAAGAAGGTGTTTTTGATAGAGCCGTTGAAGCGATAAAAATCGCCTTAGAGAAAGGCTTTCGCGTCACTATAAACTGCACACTCTTCCAAGGTGAAAATGCTAAAGAAGTTTCTGAATTCCTAGATTATGCTATGGAACTAGGCGTAGAAGGCGTAACCATCGCCCCTGGTTTTAGCTATGAACATGCTCCACAACAAGACGTCTTTATTAAAGGCCGAGATGTTAAGGAACTATTCAGAGGTATTTTCAGAATAGGTAAATCTCGCAAATGGAAACTAAATCACTCCTCACTATATCTTGATTTTTTAGCGGGCAACCAAAATTACGAATGCACGCCTTGGGGCAATCCAACTCGCAATGTATTTGGCTGGCAAAAACCTTGCTATCTTCTTGCTGATGAAGGTAATGCAGCGAGCTTCCAAGAACTACTCGACACGACACCATGGGAAAAATACGGCAACGTTAACAACCCTAAATGTGCAAGTTGCATGGCTCATTGCGGCTATGAAGCTACCGCTGTCGAAGACATGCTTAAAAATCCTTTAAAAGCTTTGTTAACCTCTATCAGAGGCCCAAAAACTGAAGGGAGTATGTTGCCTGAACCGACGCCACAGTTTATAGAAGAAAAACCAAAATCCACTCTATCAGGAATTCCTATTACAGTTGAAATAAGCGAATAAACATCCTAGTTTCTCACTTAATATTCCATGCACACTGACTACCACCCAACTTTATAGCGTGGTAGTCTTTTAACTTACAAACTATACTTATTCTTTTTATAAGGTTTTCAGTATGCTTCTAAAAATCATTAAGGTATCTTTTTTTTATATATCTTTATTAATCTCAACCACCCATGCTTTTGCGCAAGACGATCCCACTGAAACCGCAAAACAAGTTGTTGAAAAGTTTCAAGCTGAACTTATTGCTGTTATGAAGAATGGCAAGCAATTAAATTATGCTGGCCGATATGAAAAACTGCATGACCCCGTTTCTAACAGCCATGACTTAACAAAAATTGCTCGCATTATTATTGGTAAAGAGTGGGAAAAATTATCTGAAGCTCAACAACAAAAACTCGTTGATGTTATTATCAGACTGAGTGTTTCATCCTACGCACATAATTTTAAAGACTATACTGGCGAATCATTTGTCTTTGATTCAGAAGAGGAAACGACAAGAGGTGGTGTAGTCGTGCATAGCCACCTTAACATACCAGACAGTAAACCAGTAAAGTTTGACTACATGCTGAAAGAAAAAGGCAATAGCTGGCGAATTATCAATATAATTGCCAATGGCGTCAGTGACCTTGCTTTAAAGCGCTCAGAATATACGAGTGTCTTACAACACGAAGGCTTTGATGCGTTGATAAGCAAGATAAATGAAAAAATTGATAACTATTCAAAACTATAAAAAATAATGTTAAAGCGATTAAATAAAAGAGACTACAGAGATTTTTCCTCTAAAGTTTTTGGCGTCATTCCAAGCTTACTGTTAACGTCTGTTATTTTATTGAGCGGTTGCGCAACAACCCAAGCAGATGAGAAAAACATTACCCTAAATAAAGATGATCCTTATGAAAATTTTAATAGGAAAATGTTTACTTTTAATGACAATGTTGATGGTTATTTCGCAAAACCTATTTCTGATGGCTACAAATGGGCTACACCTCAACTAGTACAAACGGGTGTATCCAATTTTTTTAATAATCTAAAAAATGTAAACGTTGTCATTAATGACGCGCTCCAAGCAAAATTCTCACAAAGCGCTAAAGATACTGGCCGACTTGCCATTAATACAACGCTAGGCTTGGCTGGTTTATTCGATGTAGCCAAACATGTTGGCCTAGAACAAAACGAAGAAGATTTTGATCAAACCCTCGCTGTATGGGGCGTACCAAAAGGCTCATTTTTGGTATTACCTTTCATTGGTCCATCAACGATGCGAGGCCTACCTGGTGCTGCCTTTGATACGGCTGCCAATCCAGCCACCTACGTAGGCTTTCCTATAATGGCAGTTTCGGCTTTAAATACGCGAGCAAATGCTGAGGGTTCACTGCAATTCATAAACGAAGCATCACTAGATCCCTATGTATTTACGAGAGAATCTTTTTTACAATGGCGTAATAATCTAGCTACTGACGGTAAAAGTGAGGCCAGTTATGATGTTGACGAACTCGATGTTGATATAAGTGATAGTCCAAAAAACTCAGCGAACAAAGCAGATTCAACTACTGATGCTCATAAAGAAACTATTTCAAGCACGCCTATCAGCAAATAACCGCCCTTATCATTAAAAAGAAAAGCTAATTATTATTAAAATCTTTAATAGTGCAATAAAGCATGAACTTCATAATTACTTAGCTTTTCTCTCCCTTGTAAAAAATCCAATTCCACTACAAAAGCGCAGGCCTCAACCTTAGCGCCCATCTTTTCAACTAAATCACAACTGGCTTTTGCTGTTCCACCGGTTGCTAACAAATCATCGATTAATAATACTTTATCATTTACGCTAAAAGCATCTATGTGCGCCTCTAATGTGGCCGACCCATACTCGAGATCGTAATCAACACTTTGCACTTCATAAGGTAATTTTCCAGGCTTTCTGAGCGGTATAAAAGGCAAGCCTAAATCCCAAGCAACTAAAGAGCCAAAAATAAAACCACGCGCTTCCATTCCTGCAACCGCAGTAATATCTCTACCCAAGAATGGCTGTATCAATTGATGAACAGCCAACCTCATTGCGGCTGGATCTCTTACCAACGGCGTAATATCCTTAAAAATTATACCAGGCTTAGGAAAGTCAGGTATGTCACGAATTTTATTCCTTAATCTATCCATGATAGTTATTTATAGTTAGTTTATAAGTTTAATGAATTGCGGTTTTAAGAAAATCAGCCACAAAATGCTTCAATTTTGGCGCTAATGCTTTGGACATCCAAGCCACAAATAGCCAGTAACTCTTCGCGTGTACCTTGTTCGATAAAACTATCAGGTAAACCAATATTTAATACCGGCATGAGAATTCGCTGAGCTTGCAGAT
>CAMDWT010000068.1 GCA_945877505.1 Crenothrix polyspora | reverse complement strand
AGGCCCTAGCACTTCTTGATAGTTTGATACAGTGCAATGGTCTTGATTTAGAGCATTTTTCTCTTTGCCTTTGTAATTGGTATAAGCAGGGTAAATACACGGCTGATGGCAATGTATTTGATTGCGGAATGCAGACTATCAGTTCATTGGATAACATACTTTCTGGGATACCGATTCTAGAAGCTTCCGGCCGTGATGATTACAGTAATGGAAACGGTTCTTTGATGAGAACTTTATCTGTTGCATTGTATGAAAGAGTATCTATAGAAAATATGATTAAAATTGCCTTGAATCAAGGCATCCCAACTCATGCTCACCCAAGGTCTGCGGTTGCATGTGCAATTTATTGCTTAATGGCTAGACATCTTATTCATGAAGGAACCTATATAGATCCAGACACAGCAAGTGAATCGCTATATGATTATTTGGATAGTGAGCAAAAAGCAGAGCTAGATTACATACTAGCTTCACCATTTCGTGACAACCCTACAGGGTCGGGTTATGTTGTAGATACCCTTTGGAGCGTTCATTTCGCAATGGACGCTGATAATTATCGGGATGTAATCCGTAATGCCATATTGCTAGGAGATGATACAGATACAACTGCAGCCATTGCAGGGGGATTAGCAGGGTTAAAATATGGCTATGATGGATTACCGAAGGATTGGTTGAGTGCTCTCAAGGGCAAAGAACAAGTATCTAGTGTGCTTAATCAGCTATTTGATAATGCCGCAGAATGACGACTACTAACTTTACTAAACCAATTGTAATTCACACTTTCAGCACATGATATTACCGATCTCTTAATAAAAGAGTAAGACAACATAAAAAAGCCCAACACATACTGTAAGGCTTTTTTTAAAGATGGTGCGCCTGGAGAGATCGAACTCCCGACCGATCAGTTCGTAGCCGATTACTCTATCCAACTGAGCTAAGGGCGCTTTAATTAAATATCCGATCAGGCATCAACTGGAGTTATTAGAAATGGCATATCTTGCCATTTCCTGTCATTTGTATCATAGTATGTATTCTTTTTAGAATAAACGGAGAAAACACTATGCAAAGCATGAATATTTCCCTGCCAGAACCGCTAAAGCAGTTTGTAGACGCACAAATCTCTCAAGGTCGTTATAGCAGTACTAGCGAATATATGCGTGAATTAATTCGTGCAGATGAGAAACGTAAAGCGGAAGAGCTGTTAGAAGCAAAATTATTAGAAGGTCTAAGTAGTTCTGAAAGTGAACTAGCTAAAGGAGACTGGGAAAAAATACGAAACGAGGCTCTTATTATTATTGAGTCTAGAAAGGCAAAGCGTTAATGCCAAAAATCTACAAACGTAATATTGCTAAAAATGACCTAGTAGAGTGTTATGTTTATTTAGCAGAGAATGCAAGCCTTGATATCGCCGATCAGTTTTTGGAAAATGCTGAGGCAAGCTTTAATGAACTTGCTATGAACCCATTTATGGGGTCACCATTAATGCTACAGAATCCAAAATTCGTAGGCATTCGGAAATGGCGAGTTAAAAAGTTCATTAATATTTTAATTTTTTATATGCCTATTAATGATGGTGTGTCTATTGTGCGTGTTATTCACGCATCACAAAATTGGTGGAACATACTCGGTTTACTCTAAATAAGAATTGTAACTGCCGCAAAACTTAGAATTAGACTTTCTCGATTCCATAAAACTTTTTATGCTTTAAGCCTAGATTCTCTAGGCGTATATTTAGGCGCACTAGTCAAACGAATGTAAGTCAAATCCAGACAATATCGAAACAACTTGAAACTACGTGTATATAAGGAGTAAAGTGCAGTTTCAGGTTGCTTCAAGTCGTTGGGTAGGCACTTTTAATGCGATGGTCGCGCGTTCGGATCGCGCACGACCCACCACCAAAGAATATATGAATCAAGTCCTTACGTGCAAACGAAGGGCTTTTTTTATGTCTTTTTGTAGCACATTGTTTGCTGTGCTACAGATTTCCTCAAATTCTTATCCAATATTTCCTATTTCATTTCATGAAGTGTCGTTTTAAACGACGGTTGATGAACATCACACATGACTACGCTCGACTGAAGTATTTATCGTTGCTTAGTGCTATATTGTGCCCATTAATTTAGCACAAATGGTTACTTTATATGTCTGACACTTCATCTACTAAACTATCGTATATTGCTTCCGACTTGGTTTTTAAACAGTTGGACTTAACAGGACTTAGCGTTTTAATAGATTGGGCATTATCTGAAGGCTGGAATCCTGGACTATCGGATGCCGAATTATTTTATGCTGCCGATGAAAATGGTTTTTATGGTTGTTTTATTGGTGATGAATTGATTGGCGGGGGGGCTCTCGTCTCTTACGATGATGACTTCGGGTTTATGGGACTTTTCATAATCAAACCGGAGTTCAGAGGAATGGGTATTGGAGCGCGTTTATGGCATTTTCGTAAAAATACCTTACTTGCTAGATTGAATAATACTGCATCTATCGGTATGGATGGCGTAGTTACCATGCAAGATTTTTATAAAAAAGGTGGATTTGAACTTAGTTTTCGGGATGAGCGTTACCAACGCATCGGTGAGGTTTTTGAATCAGATCCAAATGTTTCAGACTTTAATATTGGAGACTTAACTGCAATTTTAGACTTTGACTTGGAATGCTTTGGTGTAAATCGAAAAAAATTCTTAGTCCCTTGGTTGCTATCAGAAAATGCAAGATCTATAACGTATCAAACAGCCGAGGGCTTAAAAGGTTTTGCTGTTATTCGTAAATGTCATATTGGCTATAAAATAGGGCCATTATTTGCTGAAAATTTTTCTATTGCAGAAGCGCTATATAAAACCTGTTTAACTATTGGGCAAGGTGCGCAGATATTTCTAGATATTCCTGTTGTTAACAAAGATGCGGTTGATTTGGTCAAAAAATTCGAAGCAAAATATGTTTTCGAATGTGCAAGAATGTACGCAGGTTCTCCACCTAAAACGCCATTAAAAAAAGTATTTGGGATCACAAGTTTTGAATTGGGTTAAATGGTAATGTTAAAAACATATAGCGATTTAGCCTATTCATTATAAATCGGTGTCTCTTGCTCCCGTATTTGATTTTTAAATTATATTAGCTAATCTAGGGTTGGCTTGATGGGCTTTAGTATTGGCACGTCATTATATTTTGGAGCATCATTCTAGACTCTGAAATAACTGTATATTGAACTTTAATAGTGGCAGTTTTTGAGTCCTTGTCATACAGATAAGATTTAAATGAGTTGAGGGCTGGATAATCTATCTCTTCAATCGCATAGTCTTTAAAACTTGGGGATACTGCTAATATTAAAAGTTGCGATTAAGCTTTTAAAATAAGCCATTGTATTTCATTTCAATAAACACGTTGTTATCCCCCTGAGTCAGTTAGAGTTTTATTTGACACAATACTTTCTACTAAAAAGATATGCTGATAATAATATGAGTAAGCTAAGTGAGTTAGAAAAAGAATTGGCTGAGCTGTTTAATTCCAGTTTAGATGCTGAGAAACTGTTTTATTTAGGGATACAGATTGGTAGAGAATTAGAAAGAGCTTCTATTGCTGAATATGTTTCGCTATATTTTGAAGATAGAAAAAACTCTTCTGCGCTTCAGTCAGAAAAACAAAAAGTTGTTGCTACCATTAATTCACTTTTTTTGAGTGTTATTAGGGGTGCAGTAACAGAAGAAATTAATAAAAACTATGGATGGTTTGTCAGTAAACGCGATTTATTGGGCAGAGATGTTGACGGTTTTGATGAGGAAATAATAAAGAAATATCATATTAACTATTGCGATGCAGAAAAACAAGATTATAGCGATGAGTACGCTTTATATTTCCATGCTGTTGGTAAACTAAAAGAAGTTTTTGAAGAATACGATTTAGCTGTACAGATGGAATGTCGAATTAGTAACGATAAAGGTAACGAGCTAATAATAGTATCAAAATGCTCTGACATAAATGTGCACAAAGCTTCTACAAGTTTAGATTCAATATATTTCCATTGGGAATTATATAAATTAAAGGAGTTTTATCATGCTATTTCCAAGCTATATTTGTTAATACAAAGTAGTTAATGGGCTTTATATCGAATGGTTAAGTCGATTAAAACGACAGTTGATGAATAGGAAGTTATTACTAATTACCTATCATTTAATGTCTTCAGCAGGCTCTTTAACTGATCAATGTGAATAAAAATAGTATTCAAGGACGATTAGTGCCCTAATTTTTCATCAATTCCAAATCAGTTTTAATGACTAAAGCCCAGTTCTTAAAGCGTTGATTAAGCGATGCGTCAAAATGCCGCAGTTTTTATAGACAGCCCCGTTTTTTTCTATATAATTTGCCGTCCTTACAAAGTGAACTTAAATTACAGAGTGTTTGAGTTTTCTGTAAGAGCTTAATGAGAGGGAGTTGCGGTCAGTTATTAACTGATACAATAATAAAAATAACGCTAAAAAATGAAACTGTAATACACGACCTTACAGTCGTCCGTAAAATAAAAACACAACAGGACGAAGCCCTCTTAATGAGGGCTTTTTTATGTCTGCTAGAAAGCTAGTGACAAAATAGTCTTATAGCGTTGTAGGGTAAGATATAGATCTAAGTTATTTGATGAACCTTTTTGAGCCTAGTAGGTTTATCATGCACCACCAATACTATAATTATAATAATCAGGGGAGTGGAGTGTATGTTGCTATCAACATCAGTATCAATTGTAATTGCCTTATTAATGGGCATAGCTGGAGTAGGATTTGTACTTTGGCAGTTAAAACAAGTTTTCGCATACGACCAGGGCAATGAGCTCATGCGTGAAATTGGCGCCGCTATTCAAGAAGGCGCATCCGCTTTTCTGGCTAGGGAATACCGTGTCATTGCTATCTTTGTGGCGATTGTCGCCACGGTTATTGCTGTATTTTTGCAGTGGCAAACGGCATTTTGTTTTGTTTCTGGGGCGATTGCTTCAGCCGGAGCAGGTTATTTAGGTATGTACGTGGCCGTTCGTGCCAACACGCGAACCGCCTCTGCTGCAAGTCGTGGCTTACATGAGGGCTTACGTGTGGCTTTCGGTAGTGGCGCGATTATGGGAATGTCTGTAGTCAGTTTCAGTCTTATTGGTATGACCTTGCTATTCCTTGTCTTTAATGGTGACCCTAACCAATTAACCTATATCACTGGCTTTGGTTTCGGTGCCAGTAGTATTGCCCTTTTTGCCCGAGTGGGCGGTGGCATCTTTACCAAAGCAGCCGATGTTGGCGCTGATCTAGTCGGCAAGATTGAAAAAGGCATACCAGAAGATGATCCACGCAACCCTGCCGTCATCGCGGACAATGTGGGCGACAATGTCGGCGATGTTGCAGGTATGGGTGCAGATTTATTTGAAAGCTACAGTGGCTCTATCATTGCTGCCGCTACATTAGGCGCAGCCTTGGGCAATGGTTCAACGATTGCTTACATTGGCTTGCCGTTTCTGGTTGCTGCTGTCGGCGTAATCTCCAGTCTGTTTGGGATTTATATGGTGATTGGCAAGGAGCGCGATGAAAGCGAAGTTGCTAGTATCGCTGCCAATGCCTCGTATTACTCAAAATCTGTTTATTATTTAAGCCAATACGTGGCAAAGATCAACGAAAACGCGTCGCTAGAAGACTTACTCACAGCTCTACGTCGCTCGGTTTGGGGCGCGTCCGTAGTGGTTTTAGGTCTAACTTTGCTAGCGGTGTTGATGTCTGGCTTACATTTTAATTATTGGTTGGTTATTGTGACGGGTTTAGTAGCCGGGAATGCCATTGCCTATGTCACCGAATACTTCACGTCCTATACCGAAAAACCTACCCTAGCGATTGCTGAAGCCACTCAAACGGGTGCAGCAACGACTATAATTCAAGGCTTAGCGGTAGGCATGATGAGTACGGCATTACCGGTACTTATTACAGCTTTTGCAATTCTTATCAGCATCTGGCTAGGACATAAAGCCGATGGCACACTGGCTGCTGGCTTATATGCAGTCGCCTTGGCAGGTGTGGGCATGTTAAGCACCTTGGGCGTCACTTTGGCGACCGATGCTTATGGTCCAGTCGCTGACAATGCGGGCGGAATAGCTGAAATGAGCCATCTTCCTGAAGAAGTTAGACACCGTACCGATGCGCTGGATAGTTTAGGCAATACCACGGCCGCAACTGGAAAAGGTTTCGCTATCGGTTCTGCCGTTCTAACTGCATTAGCCTTGATTGCCGCTTACGTTTCCGCAGCTAAAATAGAATCTTTGGACATACTTGCCCCTACTATGCTTCCAGGCTTATTAATAGGCGCGATGATGCCTTATTTATTCTCAGCGCTCACCATGATGGCAGTGGGCAAAGCCGCGCATGAAATCGTGCTGGAAGTAAGGCGTCAATTCCATGAAATACCTGGCTTGATGGAAGGCACAGGAAAACCCGATTACAAAACCTGTGTAGGCATTAGTACAGAAAGTGCCTTACGTGAAATGATTTTACCTGGCGCATTAGCTGTGCTTGTGCCGATTATTGTTGGCCATGTACTCGGTAAAGAAGCACTGGCTGGATTATTAGTCGGCACCTTATTATCTGGCTTCTTACTCGCTGTGATGATGGCAAATGCTGGCGGGGCTTGGGATAACGCAAAAAAATACATCGAAACAGGAGAATACGGCGGGAAAGGCTCAGATTCTCATAAAGCCGCCGTTGTGGGTGACACGGTAGGCGACCCATTCAAAGACACAAGTGGCCCATCCTTAAATATCTTAATCAAACTGATGACGATCGTAAGCCTTGTGTTTGCTGGTTCATTTGGGTCAGGATGGTTGAGTTTTTAAGGCTAGACAGAGAAGATTCATAATTCTTTATGCTATTTTGAGCTACCCCTATCATCGCTGTTACCATTGATGGTAGAGGTTTGGGGTGGCGTAATTGTTTAATAAACTAAGTCCTGATGCGTAAGCGAAGGGCTTTTTTTATGTCTGCTAAAAATTTCTTTAAATTGCTTTACCTCTCACAAACTTAGAGTGTCGTTTTAAACGATGTTTATGCAACACTATAAGGGTAGAATGAGGAAATATAATTTATCAAGCTTATTCATTATGAAACTCTCTCCTCTAACATCCAAAAAAGCATTGAGTGTCTTTTCTTTACTATTAACGATGTTTGTTTGGATAGCACTTAATCCTAGCGAAAAGCCTGTGGATTGGCAGGGTAAAATATATGGAATGGCTTATACACCTCATCAGGCCATTCAAAGTTATGACGAATTAAGTGCCAATCCTGAAGTAACATTGGAGCAAGTTGAGGCTGATTTTAAAATTTTTGGTGGCAAAGTAAATAATGTCCGTATTTATTCAGCAGCACATGGGCAAGACAAAGTGCCATTGGTTGCACAAAAGTACAATATCAAAGTTATGGCGGGTGCTTGGCTTAATAGTAAGCCCGAAAATAATAAGCAAGAAATTAATGCAGTTGTTGCTATGGCTAATCAATACGACAACATTCAAAGTGTCTTAGTGGGTAATGAGGTGCTGTTTCGTAAAGAATTATCCGTCAATCAACTAATAGACTATGTAGAGCAAGTAAAAGCACAAATTCATCAGCCTGTCAGTGTCGGCGAAATTTGGAATTTTTGGTTAGATAATCCTGAGTTAGTTAAGCACGTTGATTTTATCGCAGTACATGTTTTTCCTTATTGGTCAGGTTATGCAATTGAAAAAGCTCTTGATGAAATGCAACGTCGCTATGATCAATTGCATCAAGCTTATCCAGATAAAATGATCGTTATTGCAGAAGCAGGTTGGCCGAGCAATGGTGGTTATCACTATGAAGCAAAAGCTTCTTTACAAAACGAAGCGCGTTTCTTGCGTGAGTTTCTAAATTTCGCAGAGCAACATCATTATGACTATTACTTGATGGAAGCTTTTGATCAGCCCTGGAAACATTCAACAGAAGGCACTGCTAGTGGGTATTGGGGGGTTTTCGATGCAACAGGACGACTAAAATTCCCTTTTACCGGTGCAGTCAATGAAAATCCTTGGTGGTTACAGGAAGCCATTACAGCTATTTTGTTGGCGTTATTGCCGACCTTGTTGTTTTACAAATACGGTAAAGGCATACGCTTACGTGGACAATGCCTTTATCTTCTGGTGATACAAGCGTTTAGTTCCTTGCTTAGTTACAGTCTATTTGCTCCAGTGATAAAAGGCTTGAGTTTGTATAGCATTCTTGCATGGGGTTTGTTATTACCCGTGCAGATCATTTTAATGGCCGTGGTATTAATTAATGGCTTTGAATGGGTAGAATTATTATGGAAATCCAGGCTACGTGAGCACAAACCGCTGACAGAACCCTTAGCAGAAAATGGCGGGCCAAAAGTTTCATTACATGTCGCAATTTGTAACGAACCACCTAATATGGTTATTGCTACCCTTAACAGTCTGGCGCAACTTGATTATGCCAATTATGAAGTGTTGGTGATTGATAATAATACCAGTGATTCTGCATTATGGTTGCCCGTGCAGGCTCATTGCCAGCAATTAGGGCATAAGTTTCGTTTTTTTAGCTTAGGTAAGTGGCAGGGCTTTAAGGCAGGGGCTTTAAATTTTGCGTTGTTGCAAACCACAACTGATGCTGAGATTATTGGCGTGGTTGACAGTGATTATTTGGTCGAACCCAAGTGGCTTCGTAGCCTTATTCCTTATTTTCAGGATAATCAAGTCGGATTTGTTCAGGCACCGCAAGATCATAGGAACTGGGAAGTGGATGCTTTTCAGGAAATGTGTAATTGGGAATATGCGGGTTTTTTTCATATTGGCATGGTTCATCGCCATGATAGAAATGCCATTATTCAACACGGGACTATGACCCTAATTCGCAAAAATGCATTGCAACAAGCCGGTAACTGGGCGGAATGGTGTATTTGTGAAGATACAGAATTGGGTTTGAGTTTGATGGAGCTTGGTTATACTTCGATTTATGTGAATCATGCTTTCGGTAAAGGTTTAACGCCACAAACGTTTACAGCGTTTAAAAAACAACGATTTCGCTGGGTTTATGGTGCCGTACAGATTTTTCGCCATCATTGGAAAAGCTTACTAAAACCGAGCTCTTTAACCAGAGAGCAACGGTATCAATTTTTAGCCGGCTGGGTGCCCTGGTTTGCCGATGCACTGAGCTTAATTTCGACACTAGGGGCTGTTTATTGGTCGGCGGCTTTAGTTATCGCACCAGATTATTCAAGATTTCCGCTGGATATGTTTTTAATTACGGCTTTTAGTTTATTTATGTTTAAAATTGTCTATGGCTTATCACTTTACAGTGCTTTGGTGCCTTGTACGTTTAAACAACGAATAGGTGCTGCGGTTGCGGGGATGAGTTTAACGCACACTATTGCTTTAGCTGTTATTCGTGGCTTATTAACCAGTAACCAACCTTTTCTGCGAACAGATAAAGCAGAAAATAAGCCTGCTTTACTTCAAGGTTTATTGATGGTTCGAGAAGAATTGTTCATGTTAGTGGGTCTGTTGACAGCTATTTTTGCTATTATTAATCATTATGGCATTAATAATTCTGATGTTATCTGGTGGATTGTTATTTTAGGTATTTTGACACTACCCTATATCGCCGCACTGTATATGTCATTGATTAATGTAAAGCCTTGGCAAGTACAAAAAAAATAGATATGTGATAAATTACACGTGTAAACGTAGACTATGCAATATTGAAACAACTTGAAACGGTCATTATAAAGAGTAAAGTACGCATTAAATTTGCTTAGCGTCTTAGGCTGTTCAGGTTTAAAGGGATGGCCGCGCCTACGAATAGCGCCCAAATCAGCTCAAAGATAATGTGAATTAAGTCCTTACGATTTTTCGAAGGACTTTTATTTTACCCATTTGTCGTGCAGTGGTTGTTACACGACACTGTTATTGAATTATTAGATATTACACAAGAAACAATATGATTAACATCGTCATCGAAGGCCCTGAGAAATCCGGTAAAAGTCAGCTTATTGCACTCATTGGAACGTATTTAAGAGAGCAGGGCTTAGACGTTAATATTCAATCAGAACATACGCACAATGCTGATTTTATGAACATGAATAGCGACGAGTTACTTACGTATTTAAGGGAAACCAAAATAATAGTGACAGGTTTAAGAACTTTTTCTTAATTAGTCTCTGGTTCAAATTCATCTGAAGTGATTAAGTTGGGATAAAAGAACAGCGATTCTCTTTAGTCAAAAAGTGCGATAGATTTATTGTGTAATGGCACAGATCAAAGGGTGTGTAGCGATGAAATTAAAAGAAAAAGAGGTTGAAGTCGGTTGCTTATATTTGACGAGTGCTAATCAGTTTCGAGTCGTGTTGGCAATGAAGCATGATTTTATGATCTATGCACCCAGTTTGGAGGGCATTGCCTTATTGAACATGAGTTTCACCAAAATGCCATTTGAAAATCAGCCCTTCAAAAAGTGCCAAATCGTTACTTTTGCAAAAAAGGATTATCAAGTGTTTAACTTTAATGGCGTTGATAGTATCAAGCATAATTTGAATGAGGCGCAATTAGCGGAAGTAATGGCGCAGTGTAATGCTAAGACTGCTGTTGTTACTCTTTTGGGGGAATAAAGTTGTTATACGCCGCCCAATAAAATGAATCAGTAAGTTAGCCTAACTATCTATTTTAAAATACTTTTTTCCTGTTTTACACAGAGTTTGGTGTGCGATGGGCTTTTTCAATCTCCCCCACTTTTTACATAATAAATTGTATGATTAATATCGTTATCGAAGGGCCTGAGCAGTCAGGTAAAAGTCAACTTATTGCGCTTATAGGAAAGTATTTAAGAGAGCAAGGGGTAGACGTTAATATTCAATCAGAGCATTCACACAATGCTGACTTTATGGAAATGAGTGCAGAAGAATTGCTTAAGTCTTTAACGGAAACAAAGGTTATCGTTACGGCTTTAACAACTTTTTCCTAATAGTCGAATTTAGTCGTCTAAACATGTTGTGTCGTGTTTGATATAAATGAGCATCGATTTACGCGAGGTTAAACTGATTCAAGTAAGGTTATATTTTTAGAGAAATCAACAGATGATCATTGCCCCTAAGCAACACCTAGCTCACAATCGCCAAACTTTTTATGTGGCTCTCGCTCTTATATTAGGTATTGTGGTGGGTGAGGTGCTTAATTTGACACTCGCAAGAACAGTAGCCATTCAGGAAAATCCAGCACTGAGCCAGATTGTTGAAATTTTTTCTGTTTTAACAGACATTTTCTTGCGATTAATAAAAATGATTATTGCTCCTTTAGTATTCTCCACTTTAGTGGTTGGCATGGCTAAAATGGGTGATATTCAAATAGTGGGTCGCATTGGTATAAAAGCGTTGTTCTGGTTTTTTTCGGCGTCATTATTTAGCTTGTTGTTAGGTATGCTCTTGGTCAATGTGTTTGAGCCAGGACATTCTTTACATATTGCGTTGCCGGTTGTGGGTGCTGAAACAGGATTGTCATCGGTTAGGCCTACCTTGGGCAACTTTGTGGCTCATATATTTCCAAAAAGCATCATTGAAGCCATGGCCAGTAATGAGATTTTGCAAATTGTTGTATTTGCCATTTTCTTTGGGTTAGCGTGTGCTTCAATTGGTGAGCTAGCTAAGCCCATTGTCAATTTTCTCGATTCATTAGCTCATATCATGCTAAAAGTTACGAGCTATGTTATGCATTATGCGCCGATAGCTGTATTTGCTGCTATCGCGTCTGTGGTTGCACAACAGGGGATTGGAATACTGGTATCTTATGGAAAGTTTATTGGAGAATTTTATCTAGGCTTGTTCTTGCTATGTTGTGGGCTGGGGCTTGCTGGCTTTATATTTTTGGGGCGCCGCGTAATATCTTTATTTCATCACATCCGGGAACCGATGCTACTCGCCTTTGGGACAGCAAGTAGTGAAAGCGCTTATCCTAAACTTTTACAGCAACTTGAACGATTTGGTTGTGATGAAAAAGTGTGCGGATTAGTCTTGCCTTTAGGGTATTCCTTTAATCTTGATGGCAGCATGATGTATATGACCTTTGCAGTTTTGTTCATTGCACAGGCTTATGGTATCGATATGACTTTAATTGATCAGCTCAGCATGTTGCTGGTCTTATTGTTTACGAGTAAAGGCGTAGCAGGTGTGCCTAAAGCTTCATTAATCGTTATCGCCGCTACCTTGTCTATGTTTGATATTCCTGAGGCTGGATTATTATTACTGCTGGGTATTGATCAAGTTTTGGATATGGGGCGTAGTGCGACCAATGTGTTTGGTAACAGTGTTGCGGCGGCAGTGGTTAGCAAATGGGAAAAATCGTTACGGTAATCTCTATTGCTAGCAAAGCTATTAGAGTAGTTAATATCCGCTATGATGACTGTTTACCATCAGTGAGTTAAAAAAAATAACTGAAGCCGTTTGAAAGTATTAATCAATATTATCTCAAATTTAATTGTCTTGATGAGTATGTTCTGTGAGAGGGCTTGACGAATTAGTTGAGTGAACGGAGTCACGCATATAAACAAATGGCTAGTTCTGCTTGAGCTCAAGCGGAGGTTGCTCGTTATCGTCTTCATTTAAAAGCTGATAAATACTTTTACATCCCTCGCAACAAAATATTTTGTCAGCTTCGTTGGTTTTTAATGAAAAACTAACGTTCTTAAGAGGCAGCCCGCAAAGATTACACACTTTTTTAGTCTCAGTCATTTGGT
>CAMDWT010000067.1 GCA_945877505.1 Crenothrix polyspora | reverse complement strand
CTGCATAACCAGTTGCTGGTGCACCTGGCCCCATAAAAGTAGTTGTTTGATTGTTTTTAAAATAATCCTGTCCCATTTGTCCAAATGACGAGTAGTGATTATCGAATATGTTACGACCCATCGCAAATAACTCAATATTTTTAGTTAATTCATAACGCACATTTACATTAACCACCTTATAACTGGATATCTCAGGATGCTGACTCGATATATATTGTAAATCACCAACAATCTATCCGTTATGAAAGGCTTCGTACTCCTAGCCAAACCTAAACGTATTTTTAGTTTGATGCAAAGCAAAATTCCAGCTTAATGCCTCATTGAATAAGCCTCTCGCGCGCACTTCAAGCGTATGTCAAACTAACAACTGTAAAAGGGGATCGGACACAACACAATTAGGCAATGAACACTGTACATTTTTATCAGCGCAACTTAATACAACTGCGCTGATCGCTAGAAAACCTTCGCTATAATTGAAGTAAGTCATTAACACCTAGCACCTAGAGAGGTTTTTTTTTTGCTTGAAAATTTAGTTCTGTGTGTTTTCGCTTTCTAAGGCTTCAACTAATTGTTTGGCTGGTAAATAGCCGGGGTAAATATTGCCATTTTCTGAAACAATCATGGGTGTTCCTTTTACATCAAAGTCGGCAGCCAATTGCATGTGCTTATCAATTGGATTTTCACACGTTTTAGAGGCTAATTTTTGATCTCTTTTAGCGGCTGTTAACGCTGCATTACGATCATCAGCACACCAGACAGATACCGCTTTATTATACGAATCTGAACCTTTACCGGCTCTAGGAAAAAATAGATACTGAATGGTGATACCTTGAGCCAAATATTGATCTATTTCTGAATGTAACTTACGGCAATATCCACAATCAATATCAGTAAAAATGGTTACCGTATATTTAGATATTTTTGGTTTGAAAACGATCATATTAGCCTGACCCATTTGTGCAAGGGCAGACTTTCTCGTTCCATTCAACTTATCTTCAGTCAAGTCTTTACGTGCAGCCACATCGATTAGACGTCCCTGAAGTAAATATTTTCCATCCTCAGACGCATAAAAAATATTAGCACCGACGATAACCTCATACAGACCTTTAACTTCTGACGGCTTGATAGAATCGATTTTCATAGTCGGCATTGAAGTAAGCATTGATTGCTTAATGGCGCTTTCATCGGCAATAGCGTTAGAAAAACTTAATGCAATCAAGAATGCTACGGCCAGTTGAATAACTTTTTTCATGTTGATCTCGTATTAAAATAAAATTTTAACGATAACCCACGCGTTTTTTTAACGCAAGGGTTAGTAATTGAAGGTTTTTAATGGAATAAACGTTGAACATCAAGAAACATCGCTAATGCCATTAAGGACATCAGTAAAGTCATGCCAACTTGTTGAAAAAAGTTTTGTATTTTATCTGACAAAGGACGACCTTTAATGGCTTCCAAGGCAAAAAATAACAAATGGCCGCCATCTAGTACAGGTACAGGCAATAAATTTAAAACACCCAAACTCACACTAACCAGTGCCATAAACTTAATGAAGGCAACTAATCCCATAGTAGCAGACTGCCCTGCATACTGTGCGATACTAATGGGGCCACTTAAATTTTCGACAGACGCTTTTCCAAGCAGCATTCGCCCCATCATTTTAAGCGTAGCTGACGAATAATATCCCGTAGTTTCAAAAGCTATCGGTATCGCATCTATGGGTGATAAAGCGTATTCGACAGTAACTGATTTTAGTAAATCTTCAGGCACTAGAACAGCAGCACCAATCTTGCCTTCTGTTTTTTGCTCGACTTGCACACTTTTAGGCGTAATGCTTAGCGGTAATTGAACCCCATCACGCTCGATCACTACGTTAATAAGGACAGCTGGATGGCTTTTAACCATCTCTACCCATTGCATCCAATCCTGCAGGAGGACGCCATCAGCACTGATTAGCACATCACCCTTTAGCAAACCCGCGTTCAAGGCAGCACTTTCTGGAAGTACATTGCCAATAATCGGTTTTAATTTAGGTGACCAAGGCTTAAAACCGAGCTGTTGATATAATACTTCAGGACTTTGAATAGTCGTTTCAGAAAAACTCAACGATCTCTCGTTTTGCTGATTATCTAAGTTTTTAACAGTAACGTTAACCTCTTGATCACCATTCAAAGCCGAGGCGATAATGACGCCCATGGCTTCAGTCCATGTTGGCGTTAATTTATCATTAACGGAAACAATTTCATCGCCTTCAACAAAACCAGCGTTAGCGGCTAAGGTGCCTTGTGC
This sequence comes from Crenothrix polyspora, assembly GCA_945877505.1. Lineage (GTDB taxonomy): Bacteria > Pseudomonadota > Gammaproteobacteria > Methylococcales > Methylomonadaceae > Methylobacter_C > Methylobacter_C polyspora_A. Next base: position 10,852 of record CAMDWT010000067.1, on the reverse strand, counting down.
CACAACCCCTATAATCGGTTTTATGCCTGTTTCGCCGACAACTAAAACACACCAAAATAAAATGACCGCCAGGATTAAATTAAAAGCGGGGCCAGCCGCGACAATAGCTGTTCTGGCCCACAAGGGTTGCCGATTAAAAGCATAAGGCAAGTCTTCACTGGCAACCTCACCTTCTCGCTCATCAACCATTTTGACATAGCCGCCTAAGGGAATTGCCGATAAAACATATTCAGTCGCTTCTGGATTTCTTTGATAGGACCATAAAACTTTACCGAAACCCACAGAAAAACGGATAACTTTAACGCCCACTTTACGCGCTACCCAGAAATGTCCAAATTCATGAAATGAAACTAGAATTCCAATGGCGATAATAAAATAAAAAAGCGTATGTAAAAAATCCATTAACGATTAATGTCTGCAATAATTTGTTTTGAAATGACTCTGGCTTGCGCATCAGTTTCTAAAATAATAGCCAACGTTCTAGCTGGTATTACGGTAAATTTTTCCATACAACGTTCAATAATAACGGGAATATCAGTAAACCGAATATGCTCATTCAAAAAGGCATCAACTGCTATTTCATTGGCTGCATTTAGCACGGTCGGCATAATGCCACCTTTATGGATAGCCTCATACGCCAGTCGTAAACAAGGGAAGCGTTCAAGATTTGCTTCTGAAAAATCCATTCGAGCAACATCAAAAATATTCAACGGTTCTACACCTGATTCGAAACGATCTGGCCATGCCATTGAATAGGCAATAGGAACCCGCATGTCTGGATTTCCCATCTGCGCCAATACTGTTCCATCCACATAATCAACCATTGAGTGGATAATACTTTGCGGATGAATAACGACTTGAATTTGATCAGGCGTCATAGCGAACAAGATACAGGCTTCGATCATCTCAAGGCCTTTGTTCATCATGGTTGCGGAGTCTACAGAGATTTTCTTACCCATATCCCAGTTTGGATGAGCCACCGCTTGCGCAGGGGTAACATTAACCAACTGCTCTATCGGCATTTCACGGAAGGGACCACCCGAGGCCGTTAATAATATTCGTCTAGCTTGTTTTGCATGCATACCTGACTTGTAACCGGCAGGCATACATTGAAAAATAGCATTATGTTCACTATCGATGGGTAATAATTGTGCACCGGATTCACTAACGGCTTGCATAAAGATATCACCAGACATTACTAAGGCTTCTTTATTGGCTAATAAAATTATTTTACCGGCCTTTGCCGCGGCAAGACTCGGTAATAAACCCGCCGCACCGACAATAGCGGCCATCACAGAATCAACAGAGTCCAAGGTTGCAACAAATTCAAGCGACTGAGTGCCAGATAACACCTTAATATCCGCGATAGGTGAATTTATCAGCTGTTCAGAAAAAGCCGCCGCTTTGGCTTCATCAACAACGACAACATATTCAGGATGATGAACTAAACATTGCTCATAGAGCAGTTCAATATTCTTGTTAGCCGTTAATACAATAGCCTTATATAAATGAGGGTGTCTAGCGACCACATCTAAGGTGCTAACACCAATCGAGCCTGTCGCTCCCAGTATACAAATGCCTTTCATGAATCAAGCCCAATAAGAGCGATACCTGCATAAAAAAATGGAATGGCCGCAATCAGGCTGTCAACTCTATCCAGAACACCACCATGACCAGGTAATAAGGTTCCACTATCTTTTACGCCACGCTGACGTTTTACAATGCTAATAAACAAATCACCGTAAATTGAAATCAAAACGGTCAACACTGATAATAATATAAAATCAAACACTCTAGTCCATAAGAAACCATCGCGATAGCCGTAATAACCGATAAAAGCAGCTGAACAGATAATGCCAATAAATAAGGCACCATACATACCTGCAACGGTTTTACCCGGGCTTATCTCAGGTGCTAACTTGGTAACGCCCCATTTTTTTCCAGTGAAGTAAGCTGAAATATCAGCAGACCAAATGAGAACTAAGAAAAACATAGTCATTTCTGGGCCATAAAAAGCGCGTAAACGGGTCAAAAACATCCAGGCAGAAAATAAAATAAACCAACCCATCAATAACTTATAACGCGTTCTTAACTGAATATTTAAGACACCTGTGGGCGTATTTCTAATGAGAATCATCACCAAAACCCAGAATAAAACAGGCGGGATAACAAACCATTCTAAAATACCAGAGTAATCTCTAACATCTGGCCAGTCGGTAAGTTGTGCAATCAACTCAAGAATTTGTGTCCAAAAATGTATACCTAACATAGGTGTTATTAATAGGACAAAAAACGCTATTCGTAAAGAAATCGACGATACATTAACCAGTTTAAGCCATTCCCAAGAAGCTAAGAGCGTAATGATTGCAATAGACAATGAGAAATACTCTGCTGGCAATGTAAAAACTCCCACTGCAATCAGGGAAGCCAAAACTGATGCTGTTATTATTCTTTTTATTAACATGTTAGTAAGCTATATCAGGTTGAAGTTATAAATTGACTGCGTTATTAAGAACTTGCTCACTGGTATGACCAAAACGTCGTTCCCGACATTTAAAGCTCTTAATAGCATCCTCAAGTGAATTCTGGTCAAAATCTGGCCAGAGGGTTTTAGTAAAATACATTTCTGTATAGGCTAATTGCCATAACATAAAATTACTAATGCGTTGCTCACCCCCTGTTCTAATAAATAAATCAGGGTCGGGCAAGCCAGCTGTTGATAAATGCTGGTTAATCAACGCTTCAGTGATAGGCTGTTGGGGTAAAATGCCACAGGCTATCTTTTCTGTAATTGCCTGAAAAGCCTGACACATATCCCAATGACCGCCATAATTAGCAGCTACAACGACGGTTAAAGCAGTATTGCCCTGAGTTTGAATCTCTCCATCGGCCATTTTTTGCTGCAATTTATCAGAGAATGCTGTTCTATCACCAATAAACATCAATCGTATATTATTCCGATCAAGCTTATTGATTTCTCTTTGTAATGATGCCATAAACAGGGTCATTAATAAGGACACTTCTGCTGCAGGCCTGCGCCAATTTTCACTACTAAAAGCAAATAAAGTTAACACTTCTACTTTATTAATAGCGCAATATTCTACTACTCTCTTAACCGCTTTTACGCCAGCCGTATGCCCAACAGCCCTCGGCATAAATCTTTTTTGCGCCCAACGACCATTCCCATCCATTATTATGGCAATATGCCGAGGATGCGCAAGATTGTTAGGCTTTAGATTATTGGGACCGTCAGTAGGCATAATTGTGTCACTTAAATAGATAAGAGATCAGCTTCTTTTGCTTCCAATAACTTTTCTACTTCTTTAACATATTGGTCTGTTAATTTTTGAATTTTTTCTTCTCCGGCCCGTGCCTCGTCTTCAGAAATCATTTTTTCTTTTAATGCTTCTTTGATTTCAGAGTTAGCATCACGACGAATATTTCTAATGGCTACACGTCCATTTTCTGACTCATTCTTAACCACTTTAACTAGACTACGACGACGTTCTTCAGTCAGTGGTGGCAAGGGAATGCGGATAGTCATACCATTAGTTGATGGATTTAAGCCAAGATCAGATTTTAAAATAGCTTTTTCTATCGCTTGTACCATACCTTTTTCCCAAGGCATGATGGTTAAGGTGCGAGCATCTTCTACCGCTATATTGGCAACTTGGGATAACAAAGAATCTGTTCCGTAATACGAAACACTAATTTGATCCAGTAAACTCGGATGTGCCCTACCCGTTCTAATTTTTGAGAATTCATGTTTTAACGCTTCGATGCTTTTTCCCATACGGGTTGCAGCATCTTGTTGAATATCACTTATCATCAATTTGTTCCTCGTTCAATAAGAGAGCCTATCTCTTCACCCATGAGTAATCTCATGATGGCACCTTGTTCAAATATATTCATTACACGCATCGGTACATTATTATCTCTACATAAAACTAATGCGGTTGTATCCATGACATTTAAGCGTTGATCAAGTGCTTCATCATACGTTAAGTGGGGATAAAATATGGCATCTTTAACTTTTTCAGGGTCAGCAGAATAAACCCCCTTTACTTTAGTCGCTTTAATCATTATTTCAGCATTAATTTCAATGGCTCTAAGACTTGCCGCTGAATCGGTTGTGAAAAAAGGATTACCTGTACCCGCTGCAAAAATAACTACGCGACCTTTTTCTAAGTGTCTGACGGCTCTGCGACGAATATAATCCTCACAGACCTGATTGATTTTAAGGGCTGACATCACACGAACTTGTTGTCCATGAGCCTCAAGCGCATCTTGCATGGCTAAGGCATTAATAACAGTAGCCAACATACCCATTTGGTCACTGGTGACTCTATCTAAGCCTTCTGCCGCTTTTTCAGCGCCACGCAATATATTTCCACCGCCAATAACTAAGCCTACCTGAATACCAATTGCGCATAATTCTTTAATTTCAGTAGCTAAGCGCTTAACAATATCAGCATCAATACTGCCACCCGTCTCACTCATTAAAGCTTCACCACTTAACTTAAGTAAAATTCTTTGGTAAATTGGTTTAGTCATAATATTGTTGTGGTCAGTTTGTAATTAGAATTAAAGTTACACAATAAATAAGAACTCAGTGCCAACCTGGACTTTTTTCGTACAAGCTGGCACTTTTACCTTAATTACCTCTAACTTGCGCCATTACTTCTTCAGCAAAGTTTTCTTCTTTTTTCTCTATGCCTTCACCCACTTCAAAACGAGTGAAACGAAGTGCATTATTACCTTTTGATGCGACTAATTGAGCGATAGTCATCTTGTCGTCTTTAATAAAAGGCTGGCCTAACAAGGTCACTTCTGCCAAGAATTTTCCAACTCGACCGGCAATCATTTTTTCAACGATGTCTGCTGGTTTGCCATTAATTTTGTCTTCTTGCTGAGCCAAGAAAATTTCTTTTTCTTTAGCAATAGTATCATCAGAAACCTGATCTGCAGAAACACAAAGAGGTTTGCTAGCTGCAATATGCATTGCGATATCTTTACCTAATTCGTTATCAGGTGTTGCTAACTCAACAATTACACCGATTTTACTGCCGTGTAAATAACAAGCCGTGCCGCCTTCCGCTGTTTTAAAACGCTCAAAACGTCTAACCGTAATATTTTCACCCAAGGTAGAAATTAAACCACGACGCATTTCGTCAACCGTTACGCCGCCTTCTAATGGCATTGCAAGTAATTGTTCTTCGGATTCGATATTATCAGCATTCAACAAGGCAACAGTAACATTATTTACGAAGCTAACAAAATCATCTGCTTTGGCAACAAAATCAGTTTCGCAGTTAATGTCGACAATCGCAACCGCTCTGCCATCATCACTTACTTTAACGCCAATAATACCTTCAGCAGCAATACGTCCTGATTTTTTATCCGCTTTAGCAAGGCCTGATTTACGCATGTTTTCGATGGCCAATTCCATATCACCATCAGCTTCAACCAATGCTCTTTTACATTCCATCATTCCAGAACCCGTTCTTTCACGTAATTCCTTAACCATTCCTGCACTGATAGTCATACTCATACTTTTGTTTCCTCTCTGTATCATCACTGTAAAAACGCCCCCGTTAAGGAGGCGTTCTTTGGGCTAATCTTAAGACCAGCCATTAAAGTAAGCTTTAATGGCTAACTATATAATTATTCTGCCGCTGTTGCTTCTTCAACAAAATCATCAGACTTCGCTGACATACCTAATCCAGCTGTTTTAGCTTCCATAACGGCAGCACAAACGCTTTCACAATATAGCTTAACGGCACGAATTGAATCGTCATTACCTGGAATGATGTAATCAATTCTTTCAGGTGAGTTATTAGAGTCAACAATACCAACGACCGGAATACCTAATTTTTTTGCTTCACTGATGGCATTTTTTTCGTAACCAACATCTAATACGAAAATCACGTCAGGAACGCCTTTCATGTCTTTAATACCACCAAGACTACGCTCAAGCTTTTCTAATTCACGTTCCATACCTAACGCTTCTTTTTTGCCGAAACGTTGATAAAGTGTGCCATCAGCTTTCATTGCTTCTAATTCTTTAAGGCGGTTAATCGATTTTTTGATCGTCTTAAAGTTAGTCATCATGCCACCTAACCAACGATGGTTAACATAAGGCATGCCACAACGAGTTGCTTCTTCAGCCACAACTTTACGGGCTGATTTTTTAGTGCCAACGAACAAAATAGTACCTTTGTTTGCTGTCATCTGACCCAGATAATTCATAGCGTCATTAAACATTGGAAGCGTTTTTTCCAAATCGATGATATGGATTTTGTTACGGGCGCCGAATAAGTATGTTGCCATTTTCGGGTTCCAATAACGAGTTTGATGTCCAAAGTGAACACCCGCTTCAAGCATTTGACGCATGGATACTGCTGCCATTTATTTCTCCTAAGTTTTAAAATCGGAAATATTATTCCGAGTTGGGTTATGCCTCCGCCTATCCCGTCTAGTAACCAACTTCATCAAGAAGCCAGCACCCTACCAAACGTGACGATAAGCGTGAGTATTTTTTACAAAAATCAACTTCACTTTATACCATAATTTACTTATTGCAACAAGCAAACCTCTGTTAAAATCATACAATGACTGGTATAAGTTTATATTATAACACTTGAACCTCCTGCCTTGAACCCACAACCATGAACAATTTATGAGTATCGTCATTAAAACAGCCAGTGAAATTGAAAAAATGCGCATTGCCGGAAGATTAGCGGCTGAGGTTTTAGAAATGATTGAACCTTATGTTGTTGCGGGCATAACGACTGATCAGCTTGATAAGTTCTGTCATGACTATATTGTTGATGTGCAAAAAGCGATTCCCGCCCCCTTGGATTATCATGGCTTTCCTAAATCTATCTGCACCTCTATCAATCAAACTGTGTGCCATGGGATCCCTTGTGATAAAAAACTAAAATCCGGTGACATTGTTAATATTGATATTACCGTTATAAAAGACGATTATCATGGCGACACCAGTAAAATGTTTTGTATTGGTGAAGTGAGTCAACATGCAAAACGATTGATTAAAATTACGCAAGAATCGATGTTTTTAGGCATTGAACAAGTTAAGGCTGGCGCCGCTTTAGGGGATATTGGTCACGCAATTCAAACGCATGCTGAAAACAATCGTTATTCCGTGGTTAGAGACTTTTGTGGTCATGGCATTGGCAAAAAATTCCATGAAGAACCCCAAGTGCTTCATTATGGCAAAGCCGGAGAGGGACTGACACTGGATGCAGGCATGATTATCACTATCGAACCCATGATTAACCTAGGTAAGCGCGACGTTAAAGTATTAGCCGATGGCTGGACAGCGGTTACAAAAGACCGAAGTTTATCCGCGCAATTTGAACATACGATTTTAGTGACCCCTACGGGCTATGAAATATTAACGTTACGCAAAGAGGAAATGTAATTCTCGTGAACAAATTTATTAACTCGACACTTTTTGACTCAAACGACAGTCTTCTTCAATTCAAAAGCCTGTTAAAACAAAAAGACCTTGAGTTACAGCTCAAATTTAATCCACACGAATCAGTTTCAAAACTGCTTAAAGAAAAGTCAGACTTTATTGATCTCGTTCTTAATTGCTGTTGGGTACATTTTTTGGGCAAACATGCATCTCAGCTCAGTCTCTGTGCTGTGGGTGGTTTTGGTCGACGAGAACTTTTCCCTCATTCAGATGTTGACATTATTATCCTGCTTGATTCTGATGACACTGAACCTTATCAAGAGGCCTTAAGCAACCTCTTTACCTTTCTTTGGGATATTGGTTTAAAACCTGGACACAGTGTGCGCACCGTTAACGACTGTGTCGCCGCCGCTATAGACGATCAAACCATCATGACTAGCTTACTGGAAATAAGCTTGATTGCAGGTGATAAAGGGCTTTATGACGCCCTTAAATTACGCATTACGCCCGATAAAATTTGGCCCTCAGACCTGTTTTTTGCAGCAAAAATGCAAGAACAACAATTACGCTATCTAAAATGTCACGACACCGCCTACAACCTTGAGCCTAACATCAAAGAAGGCCCCGGTGGTTTACGCGACATGCAGGTTATTGCTTGGGTCTTTAAACGGCATTACAACTCATCGACTTTAAAAGAACTCATAAAATACGGTTTCTTACCCGAATCAGAATACAACGAACTCATTGCCGCTCGAGATGTACTTTGGCGCATCCGTTATGCTTTACACTTGCTAACGCAACGCGGTGAAAACCGACTTGTTTTTGATTATCAACGAGACCTCGCGGAACAATTTGGTTTTACTGCAGAGCATCAAAAATATAATCAAGATGTAGAACAATTCATGCAGTTTTATTTCAAAACGGTACAAGGCCTTGAAAGACTCAACGAAATGTTATTACAGCTGTTCAATGAGCGCTTTGTTATCGGCGATAACGCTAGCAAAATAACACCTATTAACGAAAATTTTTTCGCCATCAATGGTTATTTAGAGGCCGTAAACGAAACACTATTCGAAGAACAACCTTCAGCATTACTTGAAGTATTCTTGCTCCTGCAATTAAATTCAGATTTATTAGGCATCAGAGCCGCCACGATCCGGCTGATTAGAAAAAACCTGCCTTTAATTGACGATGATTTTAGACATAATAAAACCATCAATCGCTTATTTTTAGAGATTTTTCGAAGACCTCGTGGTTTAACGCATGAACTAAGACGCATGAATCGCTATGGCGTTTTGGCCGCCTACTTACCTAGTTTTTCTAATATAGTCGCCCGTATGCAATATGATTTATTCCACATTTACACAGTGGATGAGCATACTTTATTTGTTGTGCGAAATTTACGTCGTTTTTCTTTAAAAGAACATGCCGACGAATTTCCCTTGTGTCATGCAGTTTTTAACCTCATCCCCAAACCGGAAATTTTGTATATCGCCGCGTTATTTCATGACATCGCCAAAGGCCTTAAGGGTGATCATTCTGTCGTAGGTGAAACAATCGCCAGAAATTTTTGCCAGCAACACGATTTGTCCACGCATGATACGAACTTAATTGCTTGGCTGGTTAAAAGTCACTTGATTATGTCGATGACAGCGCAACGAAAAGACATCAGTGATCCCGATGTTATTTATGAATTTGCTCAAAAAGTAGGCAATGTAGAATATCTCAATCATATCTATTTACTTACCGTAGCTGATATTCGCGCCACCAACCCGGAACTTTGGAATACCTGGAAAGACTCTTTACTAAAAGACCTTTATTCTGCCACTCATCAAGCAATTCAACTAGGCATTCAAAATCCCTCGACATTACCTGAGCGCCTGTGTGAGAACAAACTAGAGGCTAAAGAGGAACTTATAAAACTGGGGCTCACCGATGAAGTGATAAATACCGCTTGGCAACACACGAGTGATGATTATTTCTTACGCTACTCAGCTGATGAAATCGCTTGGCATACGCTTGCTATAGCTACCTCAAATGAAGCTGATCTACCGTTAGTGTTATTGCGTCAACAAGCGCATCGAGGCAGCGCAGAAGTGTTTGTTTATACAAAAGACACCGGGCCTATTTTTTCTATCAGCACAGCCACTTTTGATCAATTAGGTTTAACGATTGTTGATGCCAGAATTATGACCACGCAAGACAACTCTGTGTTAAATAGTTTCCAGGTTTTAGAACAAAATGGTGAGCCTATTAATGATTTATGCAGAGAAGCGCATATTTGTTCAGCACTCCGCAGTAATCTTATAAACGGCGAAGTAAAAGGTTACGTCAACATTCATCGACAATCTAAATCCAGACAAGCGCAACATTTCCCTATTCCAACCCGTGTTAAATTTTTAACAGATGCTTTCAATGGCAACACCATCATCGAAATTATCACAACGGATCATGCTGGATTGTTGTCTAAAATCGGTCGTGCCTTTATCAATCAAAAGGTTAATTTACTTAGCGCAAAAATATCTACGATTGGCAGTCGTGCAGAAGATTTGTTTTACATTACCGATCAACAACTACAACCCATAGAAAACCCAGAGCAACAAAACGCAATACGCGAAGAAATACTCACCATTTTAGAACCTTAAGGCTACTCTTTAAGTGCAATAACTATAGAGGCGTGTGCTCTTGGCAGATTTTATTACTATCGCTTTGACTGAGCTGTTCTTTAGTTAAGCCACACCGAAATCCCATCGATTCGGTCGTAAAATAGCGGCACGTTTTACACAATCCAAAAGACTGAGATTTATTGGCTTTTTGCAGCGCGGTTAAGGCATTGGTAAATAACACTTCACTATTATTGACCTCGTTTTCGTTAAACATTGTCGCAGCCCGTTGAAATAAATCAGACGTGCGCGTCTGCGTTAAAACAGCTAAGCCCTCTTCCAACAAACTTAGATGTAATTTACGTCGATCGATTTCATCAACCGTTTTTTTTATGAAGCCTTTTTTTTCCAACAATAATAAGGTTTGTGAAACAGTACCTCGCGTCATACCCAAATAATTGGTCAGTGCCGCGGGCGTATCACTATAACGGTTGCAACGCGATAAATAATCCAACACTTGCAAATGGACCGATTGCATGCCTAATTCAGTACACTTTTTACGCTCTTCTGAGCGAATTAAGGCGCACATACGCTCAATTAAATCGAAAACATCAACTTGATTTATATCATTCATGATTAAAAAATGGCTAAAAAATAACGGTTAATATAGTAACACACTAAATCCATGTATCGAATCGATATCTTTATGGGCTTATATTTAGGTGCTTAGATGATTTTACACATAAGCTCACTGCCTACAGTTAATATTTTTTAGCATTGTAGGCGTGGCTTTAGCCACGATAATCGT
>CAMDWT010000066.1 GCA_945877505.1 Crenothrix polyspora | reverse complement strand
TAATCGCTGGTCGTTATTATTACCAAGCGTCAATTAAACGAGTAACATAGGGCAAGTTTACTGAAGTGTTATCCACTTTATTGTATTTAAAGAAACGACAAGCTCAAGAGATTACGTTAAACCATGAAAACCCTTTATCCTGAATTATTCCCCTTTCATACTTTTTTTCTGGAAACTGGCACTCAACACGCCGTTTATGTTGAGCAAAGTGGTAATCCTGACGGTATTCCGGTTATTTTTTTACACGGCGGTCCCTGTTCAGGGACTAAACCTGATCATCGACGTTTTTTTAATCCTAAGCAGTATCATATTGTTCTCTTTGATCAGCGTGGTTGCGGCTTATCATTGCCTTTTGGTGAGCTGGAAAATAACACCACGCAGGCTTTAATCGATGACATGGAGCGGCTTCGCCACCATATCGGTGTTAAGCAGTGGCTGTTGTTTGGGGGGTCTTGGGGGGCAGCCTTGGCGTTATTATATGCCCAACAACAGCCTGACAAGGTGTTGGCGATGATCCTTCGGGCCGCCTTTTTAGCACGCCAACAAGATTTGGATTGGTTTGCCAAACTGGGTGTCAATCTGATTTATCCAGAACAATGGCAGCGCTTACTTGACAGTGTTCCTGCGCAAAGTCGAGAAGACTTGGTGCAAGGCTTATCTGAGGCCTTGTGGGGTGAAGATGAGGTGGCGACCAGACGGGTTGCTAAAGAATGGATGGCTTGGGGCGGGCAGGTGGCTTTAGCTAATGCGTATAGTGCCGAGAGACAAAACGATCATGTTACCGAGAAAATGGTTAAACAGGTGGGCATGGAATTACATTACGCCAAAAATCGCTATTTTGTGACAGAAAATCAAATTTTGGAAAATTGTGCTACTTTAACCGCTATTCCGAGCATTATTATTCATGGTCGACAGGATTTGGTTTGTCCTATAGAAGCCGGCATGCGCTTACATCAAGCCCTGCCAGCGGCGCAATACACCATTTTACCGAATGCAGGACACATTGCCCAAGGTGAAGAGATGATTGATGCGCTGGTAACAGCGACAGATCACTTTGCGGCTAAATTCTCATCTACTTTTATCAATTAAAATGACTCAAAAAAATCGTTTGATTATTGCGATGACAGGCGCTACCGGCGCTGTTTATGGCGTGAGAATGTTGCAAGTGTTACAAGAACAGGAGGCATGGGAAACGCATTTGGTTATCTCTGATGCCGGCGTGGTCAATTTAAAACACGAAATGAATATGAAGCGCGCCGAACTGTTTAAGTTGGCCGACGTTACACACGGTATCGATGATATTGCCGCCAGTATTTCCAGCGGTGGATTTAAAACAGCAGGCATGATAATCGCCCCTTGCTCAATGAAAACCTTAGCCGCTGTTGCGCATGGTTTTGGTGATAATTTAATTTCGCGGGCCGCAGATGTTGTTTTAAAAGAACGTCGACGATTGGTTATGATGCCTCGTGAAACACCGTTAAACTTGGTGCATATCAGAAATATGGCCGTGGTAACGGAAATGGGGGGAATTATGTTTCCACCGATGCCCGCTTTTTATAGCAAAACCGACTCATTAAAGGCCATGGTGGACGAAACGGTCGGTCGGGTTCTGGATATGTTCGGTGTTAATGTAGAGGGCTTATACACACCCTGGGAAGGCTTATAAGTGGAAGGAGTGGCTTTAGCCACGATCATTGGTTCGTTACGAGATAATCGTGGCTAAAGCCACTCCTACGTTTTTAGTGCTTAAGATAAGTGTTTTGAGTTTTTGCTATTACGAAATATCAACGGTTTTTCATTTTCAGCAAGCTGGCTTTTTGCGGCCGAAGCGATGGCCTCTTGAATAAGTCCATGCTGGGGTGATTTACTGCATACGGGGTCAGCGTTATGCATATCGCCGGTGAGTAAGTAAGCCTGACAATGGCAGCCGCCAAAATCTTTGTCTTTTTCATCGCAGCTACGACAAGGCTCTTTCATCCAGTCCTGACCTCTAAAATAATTAAAGGCTTTGGAGTCGTTCCAGATTTCTTCAACGCTACTGTCATTAACATTAGGGCAATCAAGTCCGGGTAAGTCTCGCGCAGAATGGCAAGGTAACGCAACGCCATCGGGTGCAATCGTCAAAAAGGTCGTGCCCCAGCCATTCATGCAGGCTTTGGGTCGGTCTTCATAAAAATCAGGCACCACATAATAAATTTTCATTTTACCTGCATCGCTTTCTTTATAAGCCTGCGCGATAGCTTCTGCTTTTTCAAATTGGGCTTGGGTCGGTAGTAATAAATCACGATTAGTGTGTGCCCAGCCATAATATTGCGTGTTGGCGAGTTCTAAATAATCGGCACCCAATTCTGTTGCCATCGCTAGAATTTCTGGCATTTGGTGAATATTTTCACGATGAATAACGACGCAGAGGACCATGGGGTAGCCATGTTTTTTGACGAGATGAGCGACTTGTTTTTTATGCTCAAAAGACTCGGTACCAGCAATATGGTCGTTTAATTCTTGACTGCTGGCTTGAATACTGACTTGAATATGGTCCAAACCTGCGTCTTTAAGCTGGAGGATTTTTTCTTCGGTGAGACCGTAACCCGAGGTGATCAAATTAGAATAGTAGCCTAAATCTCTAGCGTGCTTAACCAGCTCAGGGAGATCTTGTCGGGTCAGCGGTTCGCCACCTGAAAAACCAAGCTGTACGGCACCCATTTTGCGGGCTTGTGTTAGCACACGCTTCCAGTCCTCGGTTGCCAATTCTGATTGATACTTAGCATAATCAATAGGATTGGAACAGTAAGGGCACTGTAACGGGCATGCATACGTTAATTCTGCCAATAACCAGCGCGGTGGCGTGGGTTTAGTTTTGAGTAATCCAGCCATTTTGCAGTGCAACCTCTAAAAAAGCAGTGACATCAGAGCTTAGTCCTGATGTGGAGAATTTTTGTTCCAGTGCGCTGATAATTTGAGCAAGACTGCGCGTACCATCACAAAGTTTTAGAATTTCAGATGAACTTTCATTAAGTTCCACCATGCCTTCTGGGTAAAGAATGACATTTTTTTGTTGGGCTTCTTCCCATTGCAATCGATGGGTGCGAGAAAAATGAATGGGTAGTTCCGAGTTTAGTGTCATTTTAGTATGCAGTTTGTAGTGTTTTAAGGTGGCTAAAGACTAGAGTCCTTAGCCACCATTGACATTATTGTTCAATATTATAATACGGAGGCATGGCGTTAACATAAGCCATATACATCGCATCTGCCATTGTCCAAAGGACGTCCAGTTTGAATTTTAAAATTTGCACCATGCGATCTTGTTGTTCACGTGTTTTGTACCAATCTAAGGTGATTGCAAGGCCATGTTCAACATCGCGTCTTGCTTCAGTTAGACGTTTGCGGAAATAGTTGTAGCCTTCTACATCGACCCAAGGGTAGTGTTCTGGCCAGTTGTCTAGGCGTTGTTGGTGTATTTTAGGGGCAAATAATTCAGTTAATGATGAGCTTGCCGCTTCGTGCCATTCTGCTCTACGGGCAAAATTAACGTAGGCATCAACAGCAAAACGCACACCAGGCAATACAAATTTTAAAGAGGTAATGTCTTCTCGGCTTAAACCAACCGCGATACCCAGTTGTATCCAAGCCTCAATGCCACCTGGGTCGCCAGGATGTCCATCATGATCCATAATGCGTTGTACCCATTTTGCTCGAGTTTCACGGTCAGGGCAGTTGGCTAATATATTGGCATCTTTGATAGGGATGCTGACTTGGTAGTAAAAACGGTTGGCAACCCAGCCTTGTAATTGTTCTTTGGTGAGTTTACCTTGGTTCATCAAGGTATGGTAGGGATGATGAATGTGATAATACTTTTCCATCCCTCGCAAGGCCGCTTCAAATTCTGTTTGAGTCCAAGGTTTATTATCGAAAGTGCTCATGCGTTTGTCCAATGAATGATGTGAAGAAAATAGACGTCAGTTAAAACTATAAGTCGATTTCTAGTCCGTCGTAAGCGACTTCAATGCCTTCGGCATCAAGGGTTTTACGTTGTTCGGAATCATCGTCTAAAATGGGATTAGTGTTATTGATATGGATCAATATCTTGCGAGCTTTAGTGACACCACTTAAGACTTCAATCATACCGCCAGGGCCAGATTGGGGTAAATGCCCAATTTCACGCGCTTTTTTATGGCTGATTTGTTGGGTGCACATTTCATCATTGGTCCAGAAAGTACCGTCTACAAGCAAGCAGTCAACCGTTTGCATGGCAGCCATAACATGCGGCTCTATTTCACCTAGACCAGGGGAGTAAAACACTTTTTTACCGGTAGAAATTTGCTCAATAATAACGCCGATATTATCGCCTTGATGTGGGTCATGTCGGTGAGGCGAATAAGGTGGTGCTTTGCTTTTTAAGGCTTGCGTGTAAAAGCGTAAATCAGCAATGGCGGGAATGTTAAAGCTACTGCCATCAACGGGAACAGAATGATGATTGACGGTGCAATAGTGGGCTAGCATGTTAAATAAAGGGAAGCCTGTGGTCAGGTCTTGTTTAACCATGTCCGTGCAGTAAACATCCAATGGCTGGCCTTCCCGTAGCATGAGCATGCCGGTGGTATGGTCAATTTGGCTATCAATGAGCATGATGGCTTTAATGCCGGTGTCGCGTATCCCTGTTTTGGGCTGAATAGCGGGAAAGGCTTCTAGTTGCGCACGAATATCGGGTGAGGTGTTAATAAGCAGCCAATTTTTGTTGTCGGTACTAACAGCGATCGACGATTGGGTGCGTGCTTTACCGTTCATGGTGTTATGACGCAAACGGTGACAGTTATGACAGTTGCAGTTCCATTGGGGAAAGCCGCCACCTGCACCAGAACCAAGAACTCTAATTTTCATATTGAAAGCCTAAAAAGAAAGCCCCAAATGATACGGGAATAAAGTTTTTCAGGCAAAAAAAAGGGGTTCTAAGTGAGCCCCTTCTTTAATATCGGTAAAACAATCCTAACAAATAAGTCAGGAAAAATGGCTTAACGATTGTAAATATACATTGTTACTTCAAAGCCGAAACGTAGGTCTGTATAGCTTGGTGTTTCCCATTTCATCGTGAACCTCCAGTAGTTATTAGAATAATTGCTAGCTTGATCAAGTAAGCCAGACAAAAGTATACGATGAACCATTTTTTTACGCAACATTTGACATCGCTTATCAAGGATGTTTTTCTTCATAGAAAAAGAGTATTATTGAATTTTATACAAATAATAATACTGACTTAAAATCATAGAGGAGGCGTCATGGGTGGAGTTATAGAGCTATTTTTGGTTATGTTGCTTATTGCGACAGCTGCATTTGCACCATTAGGTTATTTTATTTATAAATATACACAGAAGAATGGTCGTCCATTTGGTGAGACTGAACCACATGGCGATAGTCCATCTTATGTGAATGAATTAGCCGAAGCGGCTATTCATTTTATTAAAAATAAGTTGGCCAAATAAAAAAACATACTATTTAATTCGGACTTTAGCTTTAGGTGTCCGATCGAATTAAAATATTTGTAGATCGGGATGGCACGCTTACCCGATCTACAGAGTTCCACAGGTTGGGCACGCGGGATTTTTGCGTAGTTTCAAGGTCTGCCATTCCATCGTTAAGCCATCCAATAGCAATAGTCGACCGGTTAACGTTTCGCCGATATTCAGGATTAATTTCATAGCTTCTAAGGCTTGAATACTCCCGACTATCCCTGTAATAGGCGCTATTACCCCATTAGTTGAGCAATTTTGTAGCTCTTCACCCTCGCTACTGTAAAGACAGTTATAGCAGGGGCTATCATTCTTACCTGCGGTAAATACAGATATTTGGCCTTCAAATCGAATTGCGGCGCCAGAAACTAAGGGTGTTTGGTGTTCAACGCAAGCACGATTGATCGCAAAGCGGGTTGAAAAATTATCACTACAATCTAAAACCACGTCCGCGGCTGTTGTTTCAATAGCTAATTGCTGGCCCGCTAGTCTTTGTTTAATCGCCGTTACGTTAATATCAGGGTTTAATTTATTCAGTGTTTGACGGGTTGAAATTACTTTATCAATCCCAATATCGGGTGTGTGGTGAGCAATCTGTCTTTGTAAATTGGATAGTTCCACTTCGTCATCATCATAAATAGTAATATTGCCGACACCGGCTGCGGCAAGATACATGGCGGCAGGCGAACCTAAGCCTCCGGCGCCAACAATTAATATTTTCGCTGCAAGGAGTTTTTGCTGTCCTTCAATGTCACATTGAGGGAGCATTATTTGACGACTATAGCGTAGTAATTGGTTGTCATTCATAGGTCATATTATTTAGGTATTTTGATGGTAGATAATGCCAAAGAACTTGACAGTCTGCAAAAGTTCATTATCATTAGCACTCATTGGTGGTGAGTGCTAATAAAAAATACCCTTTTTTTTAATGTTAGGAGATATAGATGAATATGCGTCCGTTACATGACAGAGTTATAGTCAAACGCTTTGAAGAAGAAACTACAACGGCTGGCGGTATTGTATTACCTGGTTCAGCAGCTGAAAAGCCAAGCCAAGGCGTGGTACTAGCCGTAGGAAGTGGTAAGCAACTTGATAATGGTACAGTGCGTGCATTGGAAGTAAAGGTTGGCGACAAAGTATTATTTGGTAAATACTCTGGTAACGAAGTTAAAGTTGATGGTGAAGATCTCATCGTTATGCGTGAAGAAGACATCATGGGCATTTTAGGTTAAGCCTAAAGCCTTTATTAATCATAATCACACACAAAAGTTTAGGAATAAAAAATGGCAGCAAAAGACGTATTATTTGGTGATGACGCACGTGTTCGTATGGCTCGTGGCGTTAATATTTTAGCAAACGCAGTAAAAGTAACATTAGGTCCTAAAGGCCGTAACGCAATTTTAGACAAAAGTTTTGGTGCCCCAACCATTACTAAAGACGGTGTGTCTGTTGCTAAAGAAATCGAATTAAAAGATAAATTCGAAAATATGGGCGCGCAAATGGTTAAGGAAGTCGCTTCACATACTTCTGATGTTGCTGGTGATGGCACAACTACTGCGACTGTATTGGCGCAATCTATTGTCAACGAAGGCTTGAAAGCGGTTGCTGCTGGCATGAATCCAATGGATTTGAAGCGCGGCATTGATTTGGCAGTTACTAAGGCTGTTGAGGCGATTGTTGCTTCTGCAACACCTTGTACTGACAACAAAGCGATTGCTCAAGTAGGTACTATTTCAGCCAATTCTGATGAGTCAGTTGGTAGAATCATTGCTGAAGCAATGGAGAAAGTGGGTAAAGAAGGCGTTATTACGGTTGAAGAAGGTTCAGGTCTTGATAACTCGTTAGACGTTGTTGAAGGTATGCAGTTTGATCGTGGCTATTTGTCACCTTACTTCATCAATAAACAAGAAAATATGAGCGTTGAATTAGACGATCCTATGATTCTTATTTACGACAAAAAAATCTCTAACATCCGTGACATGTTACCGATTTTGGAAGGTGTTGCTAAATCTGGCCGTCCTTTATTGATCGTTGCTGAAGATGTTGAAGGCGAAGCCTTAGCCACTTTAGTTGTTAACACTATTCGTGGCATCGTTAAAGTTGCTGCAGTTAAAGCACCTGGTTTCGGTGATCGTCGTAAAGCGATGTTGGAAGATATTGCGGTATTGACGGGTGGTGTGGTTATTTCTGAGGAAGTAGGCTTAAGCTTAGAAAAAGCAGAGTTAACGCAATTAGGTACGGCTAAGAAAGTTCAAATCACTAAAGAAAATACAACCATTATCGACGGCGCAGGTTCTGAAGATCAAATTAAAGCACGTGTTACACAAATTCGTGCACAAGCTGATGACGCGACATCTGATTATGACAAAGAAAAATTGCAAGAGCGTTTAGCTAAATTAGCAGGCGGTGTTGCTGTTATCAAAGTCGGCGCAGCCACTGAAATTGAAATGAAAGAAAAGAAAGCTCGCGTTGAAGATGCTCTGCATTCAACACGTGCAGCGGTTGAAGAAGGTGTGGTTGCGGGTGGTGGTACTGCCTTAGTTCGCGCTTTGTCAGCCTTGGTAGGTTTGGAAGGTATTAATCATGACCAAACGGTTGGCGTTAATATCTTACGTCGCGCAATGGAAGAGCCTTTACGTCAAATCGTAGCTAATGCGGGTGACGAGCCTTCAGTTGTTTTCAATGAAGTACAAAAAGGTACAGGCAGCTTTGGTTACAATGCTGCAACTGGCAAATACGGCGACATGATCGAAATGGGTATCTTAGATCCTGCTAAAGTAACGCGTACTGCATTACAAAATGCAGCGTCTGTTGCTGGTTTAATGCTGACAACTGAAGTTATGATTGCTGATGCTCCTAGCGATGACAAAGGTCATGGCGGCATGCCTGATATGGGCGGCATGGGCGGTATGGGTGGTATGGGCGGCATGATGTAATCATGTTGTCTTAAAGCTTTGTTGCTTTAAGTCATTTTTAAAAAACCCAGTTGTTGAAAAACAGCTGGGTTTTTTTTTGTAATTTTACATGACAGTCGTCTTTCTATTCGCCTAGAAATTTAAGTCTGGGATTGATAGGAAAGCATCTAAAATAGGGCGCACTAAAACGGAAATATTTAGCTTATCATGATTAATATGAAAGAGAATTTAGTAGAAACACCCATCTTATACAGCTTTAGGCGCTGTCCTTATGCCATTAGGGCCAGAATGGCTATTGCTTATGCGGATATTTCAGTAGTGATTAGGGAGGTGGTGTTAAGTAACAAGCCAGCGCATTTATTGCTTATTTCGCCTAAAGGGACGGTGCCGGTATTGCAACTTGCTGATGGTGGAGTGATTGAAGAAAGTCTAGAGATTATGCAGTGGGCGTTGGCGCAAAATGACCCCGAGCATTGGTTAGCTTTCGGTATTGAGGCCGAAAGGCTTATAAAATTAAATGATACTGAGTTTAAATATTATTTAGACCGATATAAATATGCAGACAGGTATCCGAATTATTCTCAGACCTATTATAGGCTCAAAGCTGAAGGTTTTTTGATAGAGTTAGAGTCGAGGTTATCTAAGTTCAGTTACTTGTGTGGCGACTCGTTATCTATAGCGGACGTGGCTATATTTCCGTTTATCCGACAGTTTGCGAGTGTAGAGCCGGAATGGTTTCAAAATTCGGCTTATGATGCTTTAAAAAAATGGCTTGAGTTGAGATTGTCGACGGATTTATTTGCTAGGGTAATGGCAAAGTAACCGTAGACGAAAATTGCAAGGATGATCACCACCCCTGCAATTTTTCTGATAGTTTATTTTTCTAGGCCAATAAAGTCCCAGATTTTGTGAGACATCGTTGAGTAAGCTTGTTCCTGTACGGGCGGGCCATTGGGGTAGTTGAGGTTATAAACGCGGGTTACATCAGAGGCTAAATCTAATAATTCGAGATTAGTGTAGGCTTCTTGCAAAACGAGTAAGGCGAAAGGAACCGCAGGGGTGCGCTGATATTTATCAATAACAATAGAAGCTCTGTCTACGGCTGCAACGTAAGCTTTACGTTTCATGTAATAGCGGGCAACATGAACTTCATGCATTGCTAGGTTATTTTTAAGTGCAATCATACGAAGACGGGCATCGGGAAGATACCGGCTGTTTGGGAATCGATGAATAAGCTCCTCAAAGTTCTTCAAGGCCTCACGAGCACTTGCCGTGTCCCGTTGTGACGTATCGGTCGGTAGAAAACGATCAACAAAGCCAATGCCGCGATTGTAATTAACCAAGCCCTTTAAATAATAAGCGTAATCAACACCGGGACTACGAGGGTTAATTTTAATGAAGCGGTCAGCGGCAGCGAGTGCCGAGTCTGGCTCATTATTTTTGAAGTAAGCGTAAGCAATATCTAATTCTGTTTGAGCCGACTCATCACCAAAAGGGTAGCGGGATTCAAGTGATTGGTAAAGCTTGATAGCTTTTTCATAACTACCCGCCTCCACTGCCTTTTTAGCTTCTGCGCGAAATTTTTCGGCATTCCAGTCGGCATATTCGTCTTCTTCTGAGGAGTTGGAACCGCCAGGAAAAAGCTCACGAATCGACTCTCCGAGCGATCCACAGCCTTGAAGAGATAGGGCTAAACAGCCAATAAATAAAAATTTAAATAAAATTAATCGCATAGTACTAACGACACGTTGTAATATTAGAGGTTTTCTTGAAGGATAAATGGCTATATTTTAAATAGCTACCAATTCCATTGAGTATAACTTAACAATAGGTTATTCAGAAGAACTTGTTATGACAAGATTAACAGCAGAAGTACCTTATGAAATGGCAGGCATGCGTTTGGATCAAGTACTTGCCGAACTGTTTGCCGATTATTCGCGCAGTAAATTGCAAACTTGGGTTAAGGCTGGAAGGGTGCAGGTCAATGGTTTAACGCTTAAGCCTAAAGATAAGCTTGAGGGCGGTGAGGTTATAGCACTTGATGCCGAAGCCGAAGTGGTCATTACTTCAGAAGCAGAGCCCATCCCGCTAGATATTATTTTTGAAGATGAAAGTATTTTAATCGTTAATAAGCCGGCAGGCTTAGTGGTGCATCCTGCGGTAGGAAATTGGAGTGGCACTTTGTTAAATGCCTTGCTAAATCATGAGTCAAGCTTGGAAACTTTGCCTAGAGCGGGCATTGTTCACAGGATTGATAAAGAAACGAGCGGCTTATTGATGATTGCTAAAACCTTGCAGGCCCATAACAGCTTAACGCAGCAGTTACAGGATCGAGCTATTAACAGAGAATATCTAGCGATTACCCGGGGTCGAATGACGGCAGGAGGAACGGTAGATGAGCCAATAGCAAGACATCCAACCGATCGTAAACGTTATGCTGTTAAGGAGAATGGTAAGGATTCCGTGACCCATTATCGTGTCGAAAAACGCTTTACGCGGCACACACTTGTTCAGGTTAAGCTTGAAACAGGGCGTACACATCAAATACGTGTACACATGTCGCATATTCGTTATCCACTGGTTGGTGATCAGGTTTATGGCGGTCGATTCCAAATGCCAGCAGGTTGTAGTGAGTTGTTGGAAAAAGAATTGCGTAGTTTTAAGCGTCAAGCTTTGCACGCAGGAAAATTAGGCTTAATGCATCCAGTGACTGATGAATATTGTGAATGGGTACAACCTTTGCCGGATGACATGGTTCGTTTATTAGATGCTTTAGCTGATAATGAGTAAGACGGAGCATTGGTTGACGCCCAGTTGGCCGGCACCTAAAAACATTCATGCGGCAACCACTTTTCGTTCTGGAGGCGTTAGTCAAAATAATTTCTCTAGTCTCAATTTGGCAGTTCATGTAGGTGATAATAATGAGCGTGTTTTACAAAACAGAAATATCATCAGAGATGGGCTCGCATTGCCTGCAGAACCTGTTTGGTTAGAGCAGGTGCATGGCAATCAGGCTGTCGATGCCTCACTAGCAGAAACATTACCGCATGCTGACGCTAGTTATACCAATCAATCAGGCATTGTCTGTGCAGTAATGACGGCAGATTGCTTACCTTTACTCGTTTGTTCAAAAGATGGCATGCAGGTGGCGGCAATTCATGCTGGCTGGCGAGGATTATTGGCGGGTGTTATTACGAATACATTAACCGCCATGCAGGCAAGCGCGGCCCGTGAAAATTTTCTGGTTTGGCTAGGTCCTGCGATTGGGCCGGATTGTTTTGAAGTGGGGGCAGAGGTTCGAGAGGCTTTTCTTGAAAAGTCAGACCAATTTGATCAGGCTTTTAAACCGCAACATAATGGGAAGTGGTTGGCAGATATTTATCGATTAGCAAGGAGTGAATTGGCTATGTTGGGAGTAGGTGAGGTTTATGGGGGTGGATATTGTACGTTTACCGAGCATGAGCGTTTTTACTCTTTTCGTAGAGATAGGTATACCGGGCGAATGGCTACGTTAATTTGGAGAGAATAATAAAATGAATTTATTGTTATTAATTATTATCTTTACGGCAGTCGGTGGTGTCTTAAGCGTATTGGCAGCGGCTGTTTTTTTATTGCTACGTGATCATCATAGAAATGCAATTTTACCGCATGGCATTAGTTTTGCGATTGGTGCATTACTAGCGGTTGCCTTTTGGGGATTGATTCCTGAGGCATTTGAAAAAGTTAAGCCGGAGGCGTTTCAAGCGCTATCAGGAACCATCTTAGCGGGCATACTAGGTTTTTTTGTTCTGGAAAAGTTGTTGATTTGGCGGCATTGCCATTATGGGCATTGTGAGGCCCATGGAGATGATGGCCAGAATGATCATCATGGGCACGGGCACAGTCATAGTCATGGCGGTGCAAAGTCGGCAGGTGCCTTAATTATTTTGGGCGATAGTATTCATAATTTTGTTGATGGTGTTTTAATCGCCGCCGCCTTTTTAACAGACGTACAATTAGGGATCGTCACTAGTTTGGCTGTTGCTGCTCATGAGATTCCTCAGGAAGTAGGGGATTTTGCAATTCTACTTGATAGTGGTTATTCTCGAGGCAAGGCACTGTTTTATAATGTGTTGGCTAGTTTAACGACGGTTTTAGGGGGGGTCTTGGCTTATTTTAGTTTGGCAGACTTGCATGATAGCTTACCTTACTTTTTGGCCTTAGCCGCATCAAGCTTTATATATATTGCTGTTGCAGATTTGATACCGTCATTGCATACCAAAACGGATATGAAGACTTCTTTGCAGCAAATTGCGTTAATAGCTGCAGGTGTATTGTTAATATGTTTATTACACGGGATTGCTCATAACATAAAGATGGCCTAGAGAGGTAGAGATTACTTCTCTAGGTATCATGAATGCGAAGAGATTAGGTTGTTACATTGGGCTCTAATCTACCCGTTCGTTTTTTAATTTCGCAAAATTGCTCAGCAAGGTCAATAAGTTGCTCTAAAGCAGTTTGAGCATCTTGGTCGTGACGTGTGGCGTCAGCTTCAAAACGCTCTATATAGATTCTTAAAGTGGCTCCTACCGTTCCGGTTCCTGATAAGCGAAAGACAATTCGCGAGCCATTTTCAAAGCCGATACGTATCCCCTGATTATTGCTGATGCTGCCGTCTATAGGGTCTTCATAGCTAAATTCATCAGCATATTTAACGATATATTCGCCAAAAGCTTGGCCGGGCAATGTCGACAACTGATTACGTAAATGTTCGACGATTGCATTGGCTATGGGGGTTTCAACTGCTTCGTAGTCATGGCGGCAATAAATATCTCTGCCAAATTTAAGCCAGTGATCATGAACTATATCTGAAACCGACTGGCGTTTTACAGCAATTAAATTTAACCAAAACAAAACAGCCCATAAGCCATCTTTTTCACGCACATGATCTGAACCTGTTCCAAAGCTTTCTTCACCACACAGGGTTATTTTTCCAGCGTCCAGTAAATTACCAAAAAATTTCCATCCAGTGGGTGTCTCGTAACAAGGTATATTGTATTTAGCGGCAACACGATCAACCGCCTGGCTCGTAGGCATTGAACGAGCTACGCCTCTTAAACCTTTTGCGTAAGCAGGAATTAAATGTGCATTAGCGGCCATAATGGCCAAGCTGTCACTGGGTGTTACAAAAATATTA
>CAMDWT010000065.1 GCA_945877505.1 Crenothrix polyspora | reverse complement strand
ACTCTGGTGGCCACAAACAACGCCGTTATGTGATAGAGACGCCTATTATTATAGGCTCATCAGTCATCTCCGCAGAAATGACATTGACTAATAGAGACAGCATGTTATTTCGTATGCTGTTGGGCCGCACCACACTCAACAACCGCTTTATGATTAACCCAGCAAACTCCTATCTACAAGGGAACCCAACCCGCCAAATAAGCTTGCCGTAGCAAGCAATACTTACTCAGGCTACCTTATCCTTCAACACAATCTTACTAAGCGCAGGGAGCACGACAAAGGTGCACACCATAATCCAAAAAATTCCTATGGTAATAATTAAACCCATGCTCGCAATGCCCTGATGCGATGAAAATGCCAATCCTCCAAAACTAGACGCTGTCGTTAAAGCACCATAAAACATGGCTCTAGCCGTACTGGATTGATAAATATTTTGGTCTTCAGATAAAGAATGATGTAATTTTTCAACCATATGGATACCATTATCAACACCCAAGCCTAATAATAAAGGCAAGGCAATAATGTTGGCATAATTAATGGGCGTATTCGTCAGCACCGTACTGGCCATGGTGAATAGTCCCGCAAGAATCAATGGCGTCATTACTAATAACGTATCTGTTATGTTTCGACGTATGCCATACAAAAGCAAAGCAATAATGATTAAAGCAATGGAAATCGCTTTTTGAAAAGAATAAACCACCTCTTTCATAGACTCCCAATAAATAATCGGCAAATCAGTCGTTTCAGGTGCAACCGTTTGAACATCGGCAATAAAATGCTCTAAATTATCCAAATCATTCAAATCTTTTTTAGGGAATATCTGAATGCGATAACTACCGTCTTGACTCAGCCATCTGTTTTTAAAATCGGCGGGTAAATCATTTAAAGTAAATTCTTGTGCGTTTAAACTGACAATCAGTTCATTCATCGTGCTGGGGAGAGTACCTAATAAAGTCGTTTGTATTTTTTCAACAAACAACCTGCGACTAGCCGGTTGCCTAGCATCAATTTCTATTAACACCCCCTGCAACTCTTCTCTAAACGCTTTTAATGCTGATATTTCGTGAGCATCTGTTTTATTCGGCAAAATAGTATTGATGGTTTTTATCAATCGATTAATGGCAGGAACAGGATCATTATCTATCTTAAGTGCTGGAAAATGCTGCGTTTGCGAGCCTAACAGCAGCGCTATTTCTTCAATAATGGCTAACTTTTCTTCTTGCTCGGACGGCTTAAAATCAAAAAGACTGACTGTTTTATCCACCGATGCCAATGCCGTGAGTTTTTGCTGCATCGCTATAGCCGCTTGCTCGCCCGTCGCCAATACGGTTAACGTCATGGGGGTGGTATCAGGGTCTTTATTCAAGTTTTTAAAGGCAATAACCGATTCAGTATTGGGATCACGTAAATTAATCGGGTTAAAATCAATTTTCACTTTAAAAACCAGTAGGATTGATGCAACCGCAAAAAGTAAGGTTAATAATGAAATAGGTTTAGCAAAATGCAAGGTAAAGGTTGCCATTTGTTTTGCCAACGTCGCCAACCAGGGATGCGTTGATTGAGGCTCAACCTTTTCAGAAAAGGGAATAAATCGAATTAACGCTGGTAAAACTGTTAACGTAACCAAAAGACAGATAAACAAGCTCGTTCCAGCCAACAAGCCTAACTCAGAGACGCCTTTATAATCCGTCGGTACAAAAGCGTAAAGCCCAATAGCGGTTGTGCCTGCGCATAATATTAAAGACGGACTCGTTGAGACTAACGTACTCTGTAAAGCCCTAGCCTTATGAACATGGAGACGCAAATTATCTTGGTATCGCAAACAAAAATGGATCGCATATTCAACACCTAAACCAATATTAGACACCGCAAAAGCCACCGAAATCAGATTAAGTTCTTTTACCGAAACGGCCGCAAAAGCGCCACAAAAAACCATGCCTAAGCCGAGAGAAACAAGGGTTGCTAACGTAAGCAAAATAGAACGATAGGCGATCAGTAAGATGACTAAAACCAATACTATTGAAAAAATACTCGCATTAAAAGTACCGTGGCTCATACCCACTAATTCGTCATCTTCTAAACCCACCTCACCCGTGATCGACACCTTAACGTCAGGCACATCAGCTTGCTGAACGTCGACGATAGCTTTACGAATAGCGTTAATGGCCTGTTCAGCTGGACGGATTTGCGTGTAATCAAACTTAGGCGACACCGTAATAAAGCCTTTATCACCGCCACCACCTAATTTTTTATCGGCGATTAAAGATTCCCAAGAGAGTAAATTATTTTCACCATTCATGCTCTTATGCAAAGACAATGAAACTTTATCGATCAATGCAGGAAGATCAATCGGTACGGCCTGATCTTTATTTGAGGTATTTAAAGCATCGTCAAAAATTGAAAGAAAACCCGTCAAGTTAGGCTCTTGAGAAATTCGACCAATAAAGGATTGCGCTTGGGACAAGTTGTTAGATAATTTTTGCAAATCGGGACTTTCAAGATACAACAAGCCATTCTGATGGAAAAACTCATTGTCGGTGGGGATATAAACCGATTCAAAATTGGTTTTATCCGCGGTTAATAAACGCCCCAAACGTTTAGTCGCGGCTTTCGTTAATTCGGGCGTATCGGATTCAACAACTAATAAAATCGTATGCATATCTTGAGAAAATGCTTTCTCGTAATGGCGCAGATTTTTCTGGAAAGGTGCATTAGGGGCAACCATATCAGTCGTATCGGTATCAATACTCAAATGCGTAACGGTATATTGCAAGGCAAAATAAGTGAGCACGCCGACGATTAACAACACCCAAAGGGGATTGCTGAGTGTCCAATTTCCCCAGCGAGAAAAAAGACGACGACTTAGTGTTTTAAACGACATTATGTTGATCCAATTATTCAAGCATTAATGAATGGTAAGAATGTCCAAAGTAGTTAAAGGCTCACTTCGGGATTCGACAAGTTCTTTGTCCTGCTGAACAATAAAAAGAGCAGGTATTTTTTCTAAATTAGCGGCGGCCATACCGTCTTTGGGCCCCATGCACAACAAAGCAGTAGACCACGCGTCGGCAATCGTAGGGTTTTCATGAATAACTGTGACAGAAACCAGATCATGAGACACGGGCCTCCCCGTACGTGCATCCAGTATATGGCTATAGCGTTTACCTTCATTATCAAAATAATGCCGATAAGTGCCTGAGGTCATCACCGCAATCGGCTGTTCTTTAGGCATACTCATAATCTTTTGCATAACCTGTTCGCCAGGCAAGGGTCTTTCTACTGCTATACGCCAGGCTTGTGCATCGGGCTTTTGTCCTCGTGTTTTAAGCTCACCACCAATTTCGACTAAGTAATTGACAATGCCCTGTTGCTCCAAAATATCACTGATACGTCCAACACTATAACCTTGAGCGATGGACGACAAGTCCACCTTTAACTTTAATTCTTTTTTACGTAGATGCGTCTCGTCGACTATCTCCAGCTTTTCCATGCCTATCTGAGCTAACAACTTAGTAATACTGGCATCATCAGGAATACTCAATTTATCTCGTCTAAAGCCCCATAATTCAAACAAAGGCTTAATGGTTAGATCATAACAACCGTGACTTGCTGTAAAAACCGTTTTTGCCGTACGAACCAACGAAACGATTTCACTGCCCACCTCTTGGCTTTCCATAGTTTCAGTGCTATTGAATACTTCAATAGTCGAGTCTGGCCTATAATTGGATAATGTTTTATCGATACTATCAAACTGGCTTTTAACGAGCGCTTCAACCTCTTTTTCGTTCACCGGCACATCAGCCCAATAACTGATATGATAAGATGTACCTTGCGCAGAGCCTTCAAGCTTATAAATAGTCGGCTCTGAACACGCAACTAGCAGGGTAAAGAGAAGTATAAGTCCGTAACGCTTCCCGGAACATTTTAGTTTTAAATAGTTTGGAATCATTTTAAATTGATGTTGATGAGGTGTCATTAAAGCTTTTTAAGCTGATTTACTGCAACGTAATTTCTTTAGCGCCAACCATTTTATAGAGTCTATTTAAGCAAGCGAACGACGTTAAAAACCCAATAATTAAGCTATTATAATCAAAAATGCACATTGATTTATTTAAAAATGATCTAGGCCTTCCCTTAAAGGGCGTCCAAATAATGATCTTTAAACTTATAACAATCTTAAGTTAACCCTGGTGATATTTTTTATAGCTTATCAAAATGCCTAATTTACTCAGCCATAAACCCTTACAGTTGCTTATTCCTGGCATTTTTTTGACAGGTCTTTTGGTGCTGAGCTTTATGGTGCTCAATGATCTCTTAATCTCACTGAGTTGGGCTATTATTATAGCCTATGTAATGTGGCCCCCTTACCAATGGTTAAGAACTACACTCAATAACCGCGCGACGCTCAGTGCGCTTATTATGACCACCCTTATCACCACCTTTATTTCTCTGGCCGTACTCGGCTTGGCGGTCCTACTTCAAAATGAAAGCAAGATTACTTATCAAAGTCTGACGCTTATTTTTTCCCAAGAATCTTATCAACTTCCTGATTTCATACTAAAAATACCTAAGCTAGGTGCTTTTTTTCAAACCGGCTTAGATCGCCTAAGAAATGATCAAGCGCACTTAATTATTCAATTTGCAGACTGGGCAAAACAATGGTTAGGCAGTTTAGCCCCCCTCATTAAAGGCGTAGGCTATCATTTTATTAAATTGGGCGTGATACTGGTCACGGTATTTTTTTGTTTTCGCGACGGCTCATACCTCATTAAACAATTACAACAAGGTCTCACACGCTTTCTTGGCGACTCTCAACACCTTTATTTACAAGCGGCCGGCAACACAACACGCGCTGTCGTCTACGGTCTGGTACTGGCAGCTCTAAGCCAAGGCACGGTGGCTGGCGTTGGCTATGCTCTTGCCGGTGTTAAAGCACCTGTTCTTTTTGGTGTCATTACGGCGCTATTAGCGATGATCCCCATGGGCGCTACTCTCGTTTGGCTCCCTATCGGCCTTAGCCTGATATTAATGGATCAGTTATGGCAAGGACTTGGGCTTTTACTTTGGGGCTTTCTAGTCGTCAGCACTATTGATAATGTTATTCGGCCACTCGTCATCAGTGGCGCTAGTCGAGTGCCTTTTTTGGTCGTATTAATTGGCGTAGTAGGCGGGCTTAAAGCTTTCGGCGCCATAGGCCTGTTTATAGGCCCTGTCATCCTCGCTGTGCTGCTGTCTGTATGGCAAGCGTGGCTTAAGCAACAACAAGCTGAGCAACCTCAAACAACACCTAAACACCCTATTTGGCATACCTTATCCACTAATGAAGTGCTCCATAGTTTAAGCACTGATCATGAGACTGGCCTGCCACAAACAGAGGTCGAAAAACGCTTAACACGTTATGGCGCTAATGGCCTGATCGAAAAACCGCCACACTCTGCTTGGGGTTTACTACTTTCGCAATTTAAAAGCTTTCTTATTATCGTGTTATTGGCCGCCGCAATTTTGGCAGCCGTTATTGGCGATTTAAAAGATGGCATCGTCATTCTGGTCGTTGTCTTCATTAATGCCTTATTAGGTTTTCATCAAGAGTTTAAAGCAGAAAAATCCTTATCTGCCTTAAAAAAGATGCTCGCCTTTCAAGCCAAAGTTCGCCGCGACGCACTCACCTTTGAAATACCGATTGAACAACTGGTCCCTGGCGACATCGTCATTCTTGATGCGGGCAGCAAAATACCAGCCGATGGCCGTATTATCAAAGCGCATGCCCTTGAAGTTGATGAATCCTCGCTGACCGGAGAGTCCATTCCCGTTAGCAAACAAACGCATCCACTTGAGAAGATCGCGCTCCCGCTTGTAGAACGTTGCAACATGCTTTACATGAATAATACGGTGACTCGAGGTCGCGCGGAGATGATCGTCACGGCCACTGGCATGGAAACAGAAATAGGCAAGCTGACGTATCTATTAACACAAACAGAAGACCGCAACACCCCACTAAAAATTCAACTAGACAGCTTAGGTAAGCGTTTAATTGCATGCACCCTAGCCATCATTACACTTTTATTAATGGTCTCTTTGTGGCAGGGCGCACCTTTAATACAAACCATTTTTACCGCCATTGCCTTGGCGGTAGCGGCTATCCCTGAAGGACTACCCGCCGTAGTGACGGTTACACTCGCCCTTGGCATGCACCGTATGGCGCGCCAAAAAGCCATCATTAAAAATTTAGCGGCTGTAGAAACGCTGGGCTGTACCACCGTTATTTGTACCGATAAAACCGGCACATTAACCGTTAACCAAATGACCGCCAGAGCGCTTTATTATAACCATCAAAATTATACCATCACTGGCGAAGGCTATCAGCTTGAAGGGCAAATACTCCCGCCACACTCAAGCCCTCAACTTACTGACATTATGCTGGCGCTAACACTCTGTAATAACAGTCTGTTAGAAAACCAGCGGGTAATCGGCGATCCTATGGAAGGCGCCTTATTAGTGCTTGCAAGCAAAGCCGGCATGACACAGCAAGAAGCCAATCGTCGACTGCCTCGTATGGCCGAAATTCCTTTTGATGCTGAACATAAATTGATGGCCACCTTTCATCAACAGGGCGATGACATTAACGTCTTTATTAAAGGCGCGCCAGAAGTCTTGCTTAAATTAAGCCTGCCCTCTTCTCAAGAAAAAGATTTTTTGCTACAAAATGAAATAATGGCTCGCAATGGCTTACGGGTTCTCGGTGTCGCTATCAACACAATCCCCGCCGCTACATTTGATGTTAATAGTGATTTATTTAACCACCTTAAAGGCCTCCATTTTATCGCCTTAGTGGGCTTAATGGACCCACCAAGAACCGAAGTCCGCGCCGCCATTAAACTTTGCCAGCAAGCCGGCATTGCCGTCAAAATGATCACCGGCGACCAAAAAGTCACGGCACTTGCCATCGCACATGAACTCCAGTTAACCGGCGATGTAATTGATGGTCAAGAATTAGCTGAGCTAGATGATGACGCATTGGCTGCCAGCATTAACGCAATCGGTATATTTGCCCGTACGGCCCCTGAACAAAAAGCTCGCATTATTCAAGCCTTAAAAGCAGATGGTCATATAGTCGCTATGACCGGCGATGGGGTCAATGATGCACCGGCGCTTAAAATGGCTGATATTGGTATCGCCATGGGCATCACCGGCGCAGACGTCACCAAAGAAGCGGCAACCATGATACTGACAGACGATAACTTCGCGACTATCGTTAAAGCCATAAAAGAAGGGCGTGGCATCTACGAAAACATGATTAAATTTATTCGCTTTCAACTCTCAACCAATATGGGTGCTATCCTTACTGTTGCCTTAGCCCCGCTACTTGGCATGCCCATCCCTTTTACCGCCACTCAATTATTATGGATCAATATTATAATGGATGGCCCGCCCGCCATGTCGCTGGGCGTAGATCCCGCACGCAAAGACTGTATGAATGAAGCGCCACGCGACCCCAACGCACGCATATTGTCCTTCAATCGTTTTGGCAATCTTTTTAGTTATGGACTCACCATGGCCCTCGGCACCTTGGCGATTTTATATTATGGCTTACAAAATGGCTCAACCCAACATGCTACAACCTTGGCTTTTACGACTTTCGTACTGTTTCAAGTGTTTAATGTTTTTAATGCCCGTTCCGAAAAACACAGCACCTTTACACATCACTTCTTTGCAAACAGAATGCTCTGGTTAGCGATCATGGCCGTCATCGCCCTACAAATCGTCGTTATCTATTGGTCGCCGGTTCAAGCCTTATTTAACACCACGGCGTTAACGCCACAAGACTGGCTAATCGCTGTGGGGACTGCCGCAACCATCCTTGTGCTTGAAGAATTACGAAAACAGTTACGAAAAATGGTCTCCTTAACTCACCAAAAAAGCTGAATTTTTACTAAAAAATACTGACTAAAAACATGACTAATCTTTTTTTAATTATCGTTGCCTTACTGTTGGTGCTACTCAATGGTTTTTTTGTGGCAGCAGAATTTGGCCTCGTTAAATTACGCCAAACACGGATACGACATATCGCCAAAACTCGAGGTTGGCGCGGTGCTGTCTTAGGCAAAGTGCACGCAAAACTAGACGCCTATTTATCCGCCTGCCAATTAGGCATCACCCTAGCTTCCTTAGGTTTAGGCTGGGTTGGCGAACCCGCCTTTGCTGATATTTTAGAACCGGTATTCTTAAGAGCCGGCGTCACCTCGCCCGAACTTATTCATGGCATCTCCTTTACCTGTGCTTTTTCTATTATCTCCTTTTTGCACATTGTTATTGGTGAATTAGCGCCTAAATCGATGGCCATTCGCAACCCTGAACAAATTGGTTTGTGGTGCGCAGGGCCCATCTACGTTTTTTATGGCTTAATGTATCCTGCTATTTGGTTATTAAATTCCAGTGCTAATTTAATACTACGCTTGTTTGGCTTAGGTAATGTCCATGGCCACGATGCACATTATTCTGCGGACGAACTTAAACTTATTCTTCGTAGCAATGACCAAGATGATCGCTTTACCCGTGACGAATGGAATATTCTGGCGAAAACATTAGATTTCAGCACCTTAGAAGTCTCCGATCTCATGCGTCCCATTCATGAAATAGTCGCTTTACACCGCAACCAATCGTGGCAAGAAAACCTTAAAACAGTCTACGACAAACGTTTTAGTCGATACCCTTATTTTGATAGCAATGATAATGACGTGTTGGGCGTTATTCATTTAAAAGACTTATTTTTTGCTCAACAAGAAGGCAAGCCCTTAACTGATTTTCATCAATACCTTAGACCCGTCCAATACGTCTCACCTGATACGCCGGCACTGGAGTTGTTTCGATACTTTCGGATGGGCGCCGCCCATTTTGCTGTTATCGGGCAAAAAGGTCAAAAACCACAAGGCTTCATCACCTTAGATAACTTATTAAGCGCCATGGTCGGTGAGATCCGTGACGAATTCCGCCAAAACAATAATGATTGGAGCCGACTGGATGATGGCTCATTACTCGTTAAAGGCAGTTTGCCCATTTTTACACTAGAACGGATTTTGGGCATTGATATTGAAAATGAAGCCCTTGAATTAGAAGACGAAGTTTCAATTGGCGGTTTAATCATGTCTAAACTCCAAGATATTCCAGTAGAAGGCCAGACAGTAGACTTCAACCAATTTGCTATTCTGGTTAAAAAAATGCAGGGGCCAAGAACGGTTATTGTTGAAATTCATCCTAAAAAAACGACTGAGCTATAGCCTGTCCACAACACAGCGTCATCCTTTACGAGAAGCCTAAAAACCCCTTACTAAAAAGTAAGTCATTTCACCTATAAATTATAAAAAGTGTGTCATATAACACGCTTTTTATTCATCATTACGTCTCTTAAAAAATACAAAGCTCTTATTAATAAAGGGCCGCGGTAAGTTGGCATTACTTTTGCTTTAATTAAATACAAGCGCTCATAAAAACACTAAAACATGAGCTTTTTTTAATTTCAGCCTTGGTTATTTTTCTTACAATGCAAACGACTAAACCTCCTTTTCCGCTCAACCCTAGACACACACTGATTTGCTTGCTGATGCTTGCCCCCGTAATAGCAAGTGCTGAAGAAAGTGCTACTAACACTGGCACCACTAACAAATCAGTCACGAGCGCAAAAAAAACACCTGTGAAAAAAGCGACTGATGACAACACGGTCACAGAAATGCAAGAAATGGTGATATCCGAAAAACTTCAGCCCAGAGCTAAAGACGTTTATCGCTTACCCACCACAACAGAAAGTATTACAAGTGAAAAGATCGACAATACAATCAACGCAATGACCTCCTCAGATGTTATTAAATACCTACCCAGCATTCAAGTCCGCCAACGTTACATAGGCGACCCCAACGCACCGGTTGGTTGGCGAACTTCAGGTACTGGAGCCAGTGCTCGTGGCTTAATTTACTCGGACGGTGTCATGCTCTCATCACCACTAGGGAGTAATAACGGCGATACCGGCTCACCACTTTGGAATATGGTAGCGCCCTCTGAAATTGACCGCGTAGATGTCATGTATGGTCCTTTTGCCTCTGCTTATTCTGGAAACTCAATGGGCGGTGTAATTGATATTACGACTAAAATGCCAACAAAATTTGAAGTCGGTGGCAACATCAAATCATCTTGGCAAGATTTTGGCTTTTATGGTAAAAATAAAACCTACGATAGCCAAGAATATTCGGGCAATGTCGGTGATAAATACAAAGACTTTTCCTTTCGTTTTGACTATAGCCATCTGGACAGCCATAGCGAACCCATTACCTATTACAATCCGCTCCTCTCAACTACGCCGGCTACTCCTGGTGATACTGTAGTAACAGGCGCTGTCGCTAATAAAAACCCCTATGGTAAAGATGCCTTAGTTATGGGCGAAGGCAATCTTAATCACACTTTACAAGACACTTTTAAATGGAAATTTGGTTACGATATCACCAAAACCATCCACGTAAAGTATACGCTCGGCTTATGGACTAACGCTCGAGAGGGGAGCTTTAATAGTTTCTTAACCGATAGCCGTGGCAATGTAATTAATAGCGGTAATGTAGCAATTAACGGAAAACAATATGCGTTAGGTAGCACCTCGTTTGGCCAAACTAATCAAGATCAAACACATATATTTCAAGGTATGCGCCTACACTCTGATTCAGGCGGCGTATTTGATTGGGACTTAAATGGCAGCGTCGTTGATTTTTCTACCGACAACAGCCGTGTTTCAACCCAAACACCTGCTCAAGCCGCCAAAAGTGGCGCTGGCACGGTAACCAGTCTCACCGGCACAGGCTGGAATACTGCGGATGCAAAAGGCATTTGGAGGCCAGCGACTCCGTTACTTGGCAAACATGAAGTTAGTTTCGGCTTTCATCACGATGGCGCGACCTTAAACAACCCTGTCTATACAGTGACAAATTGGAAGGACTCGAGCCAAGGTGTCATCAAACAAAACTCACATGGAGAAACACAAACAGAAGGCTATTGGGCGCAAGATGCGTTGGATTTTAATAAGAAATGGAATTTGACCTATGGGGGGCGCCTGGAAAATTGGCATGCTTATAATGGTTACAACAACACGACCACGAAGTTTCTAAGCCAACCTGACCAAAATGATTTAGAATTTTCACCCAAAGGTAAACTAACATGGAAGCCTATAGATCGGGTTGAAACGGGTTTTTCAATCGCTAAAGCTTATCGCTTTCCAACGGTGACTGAGTTATTTCAAACGACCACATCCACCGTGTCTCCTTTTAATTTGATAGTTGCAAACCCCAACCTTAAACCTGAAGAAGCACTTTCTTCCGAGCTATCTAACGAATACCACTTCGATGATGGTAAAATCCGTCTTAGCCTTTTTCAAGAACAAGTAAAAAATGCGATTTTCACACAAACCACAGCCGCCCCTTCAGGTTCTGGGGCCACTACGATCAGTGCCCCTTCAAATGTTCAAGAGATTCAAACCTACGGTATAGAGTTTGCGGGCAATAAAAGCAATGTCGGCATAGAAGGCTTGGATCTTTATGGAACGACGACTTGGGCCGATTCCACCATTACCAAAAACTACGCAACTGATGCGGCATTGGCGTTAGCAGGACCCACTGCCGCCAACCCCAACGCGAACCAACCAACCACAGGCAAAGATCAACCCAGAGTCCCTAAATGGCGTGCGTCTGGTACTATCGCTTACCGCCCTATTGAAAAACTAAACACGTCAATTAGTGGTCGTTATAGTAGCCAACAATCTAGCCAGTTAAATAACACCGACATTAACAAGTCAACTTATGCTTCGGGTGGAAACGCTTACTTTATTGTTGATTTACATGCCAATTATAATATCACCAAGCAACTGACCATTGCGTCAGGTATTGATAACGTGACTGACCGTCAAGTGTGGCTCTTTCATCCTTTCCCTGCACGAACTTATTTTGCTGAAATAAAATACCAATATTAATAAGCTAACCCTCTCCTCCTCTGCAACCCCTTATAGTTAGGCGGCATAACGATTCAATAACTAGGCTTTGCGCAATTAGATAAAACTAACGGCGCAAAACTACGTCATTTAACACACTTTTTTCAAAAAGTGTGTCATATGCCACACTTTTTGCTTCTCTATCTTCTTCCGTACGACCCCTTTTTACCTGTAAACGCCCATTCTTAAAGGCTTCTAGAATATTGGCACACTATGTGCTTTATTTATTGGATAAGTCTATTTTTTATGACTTTTGATAGGCAAAAAGTTAATAACAATACATAAACAAACACAGGATTTAATAATGCTCAAACAACCCCCTTTTCAACTCAAGACTAGCCATGCGCTCATTGCTTTATTAATACTAGCGCCAACACTTACCTATGCAGAAACAGCAACAACGGCCAGCAGTAAAAAAACAGCCCCTGCAAAAAATACGAGTGATGCCACAAAAGACTCGCAGTTAGCGTTTGAAGATATGGTAATTACCGAAATTGATTCTGAAGATGGGAAAGCAGAAATACCTTCGAAAACCGATTTTTCCACCCCTAAAGTCAGAATAACCAAAAAAGATTTAGAAAAATTTAATGCAACAACCACCGCAGATTCTGTTAAATATGAATCAGGTGTTTTTGTACGCCAACGTTACATTGGCGACCCTAATGCGCCGATTGGTATGCGCGGATCAAACCCTTATCAGGGTGGGCGGGTTATGGTTTTTATGGATGGCATGCCTATTTGGAACTCTCTACAATACTCCTTCAATGGCTCACCTCGTTGGGGCTTGATTGGTCCGGATGAAATCAAATCTGTAGAGGTACTAAGCGGACCTTTTTCTGCAGAACACAGCGGTAAAGATGGGCGGGGTTGTTAATTTTACGACCCTACTTCCGCAAAAGCGTGAGATTTATACAGAAGCCACCTACATGCTGCAACCCTATTCAAATGGCGGCACGAGTCAAAACCTGCAAGGCTTTAAAACGTTTGGGTCGTATGGTGATAAATTCGGCAAATTAAGCTCTTATTTCTCCTACAACCATCTGGAGAATGAAGGGCAACCCATGACCCAATATTTTACAAACAATACAACCGGTGCGAATGGAGGTGCCTTAACACCCTACACCACAGGGGGAGGCATCGTTAATGGCGGCATCAACCAAGCCAATCCTAAAGCAGTAGGCACTCAAGCTCAACAAGGCGGCTCTTCTGGAGTGCCTACGATTCTCTATGGCGATGCGGGCGTCACCAGATCCATTGATAACTTATACAAATGGAAAGGTGGTTATGCCATTACCCCTAAGCTGGATGCTCTATTTACAACCGCGTTCGAAGATCTTGATGTCAGCAACACTGGCAAAACCTTTCTTACCAATACGTCGGGTAAACAAGTTTATGGAAATGGCACTACCAATTACAATTTTAATGGCTTAAATGTTAAACCATTTAATAACAGTTTTGGCACCAGCAATCAGAACAGGCAAACCTTTACTGTTGGAGCGGGCTTAAAAGGCGAGGCTTTTGGCAAATGGAACACCGACACTAACATCAGTTGGTTTGATGTCCTTCATGATCAAACAGTTTCCTCAACATTAAACCCCAGCGATCCCTTGAACAAAAATGCCGGACAAGTTTCAAATGTTGATAATATGGGCTGGGTTAATCTTAAATCTAAATTTGAT
>CAMDWT010000064.1 GCA_945877505.1 Crenothrix polyspora | reverse complement strand
TTCCAAGCTTCCTCGTCACACTTGGTTTAACAAGTCGGGTGCCGGAAAATGGATGCTTGACTACTACGATGCCGCTTCTGAAAAATGGCGGGCAAAACGCATTGCAGGGCCTTTAGCAACCATGACAGAAATATGGCAGGCTTGTGAGGCTCAGGAAGCAAAAACAGAAACAACTTTTAAAAGTCTGTCGTTTGATTTCCAAAAATCCCTTGCTTGGCGGGATTTGAGTAGATTAACCCAGGATGACTATCTTGGCTGTCACGAAAAAATCATCAATTGCAACACTGCAACAGGATTGTTCGGCGATCAGCCGATCAACAAATGGACCGTGGGTACCGTGCGCAACTATCGAGACTTAAGAGCAGAAGAATCCAGAAGTCGCGCAAACAAGGAATTATCTTACATCAAGCGCGTATTTTCATGGGCATACGAATACGAAAAGGTAAAGAACAATCCAGCGAAGGGAATCAAAAAACTTACGGTAGCGGCACGCAAGCATTATGCTGATGATAAGGATTATAATTTTTTGCTACAGGTTGCCAGGGAATCTAATTATTGGTATATGCCATATGCAATGGAAATTGCATATCTGTGCCGAATGCGTCTTTCTGAGGTGATTGATTTGTCAGATGCCGATGAACTTCCAGAAGGGCTCTATATACGAAGAAGAAAAGGTTCAAAAGACAATATTACAGAATGGAGTCCTCGTCTTGAGCTGGCCTGGAAATCGGCAAAGGAAATGCGCAATAAAATCCAAGCAGAAAAACGCATACCCCCAAAAATCAAACCCGAAGAACGTCCGATCTTTATTAGCGAAAGAACTGGAGATAGATTGGTTGTTTCGTCATTAAAAACCGCAAAAGCGCGAATTGATCAACAAGCAATAAAAAAAGCAAATGAACTAGGGATAGAATTTAATCACTTCACTTTTCATGATTTGAAAAGAAAAGGCGTAACTGATACGAGTGGAAATAAGCAAGAAGCCAGTGGTCATCGAAATGCCAGCATGCTTAATATTTATGACGTAAAACCGAGTTTAGTGAGACCTGCCGGTGAATGATTTCCCACCAGATTTCCCACCAGCATATAAAAATAACGCTTTAAAAACGATCTATGTTATTGATTTATTTGGGGTGAACGACGGGGCTCGAACCCGCGACAACCGGAATCACAATCCGGGACTCTACCAACTGAGCTACGCTCACCATAAAATGGCTTATTCTTGGATGGTGCGCTTGGCAGGACTCGAACCTGCGACCCCCGGCTTAGAAGGCCGGTGCTCTATCCGGTTGAGCTACAAGCGCTAAACTGGTCGGGATGGAGGGATTCGAACCCCCGACATCCTGCTCCCAAAGCAGGCGCGCTACCAAACTGCGCTACATCCCGATAATTTCTTTAAGTTTTGGCTTAACTGCAAACCACCCTTGAAGAGCTGACTATTATGACGATTGAACTAGGTATCGTCAAATTATTTTTTAAAAAAATTGAAATTACTTTTTATTTACTCAGCCTATCGTTGTTATTCAATTGAGTCTATCAATGTAAATTACTTTAAAGGCCTAAGCTTAAGTAACTAAGGTTAAGGATTTAGTAAACAACAGGACTATAATTTAGTCTTTACTAATTGATAAATATCTTCTACGGTCAGTTCAACACCTTTCAAAATAGCGTCTAATTCCTTTAGTGTCGCACCAACAAATTGCTCATCTTTGATATTATTAGTATTGATATAAACATTTAGCGCTGCACTTTTTAAGCCAGCATAAGCCGCCATCACAGCTGCTCCAGCATCACTTATAGCGCCTAAATTGCCTTTATCAGCCGCACGACGACTTAAATCAATGGCTTCAGCACAGGCACGCGCACAGCTCATAGGCACTTCAGTAGCGGCTATTAATACAACTTGAATTTTATCGGTACGCAACTGTTTCTCTTCATGCGTTTCTTTTGGTAAACCATAAGCGATCATCAATTGATTAAACACATCAATATCCTCTTTAATGAGCGACGTTAGTTTTTCACGTAATACTTCTGACTGCTTAAGTAAAGCGATCATCTCAACTTCAACTTCAACATATTTTGGCTTGCCGATCGTCAGATTACAAACCATACTGACTAAAGCAGCAGACTGCGCCCCCATAAGCGCTGAAACACTCCCACCACCAGGTGTAGCATATTTACTTGCTAACTGATCGAGAAAGATTTGAATTGATTTATCTTTAATTTCACTCATTAATTAGTTTCTAAATTTTTAAAAATTTCATAAATCGATATATCGAATAAGACGTGAATATTCAGTTATTAATAACAAGCATTATATTCACCGACACATCTTTCAACCACTGCCTTACGATAATTAGTCGCGTCGCCAACTGGTTATGCCATTGGGCAAATCTTCTAAAATGACGCCCTGCGCTTTTAAATCGTCACGAATCCTATCCGCCATCGCCCAATCTTTGGCTTTTTTAGCGTCCACTCGTGCCTGTATTTGCATCTCAATACACAAATCTGTAGCATCCTCTCTAGCAGCATTACCCGCTTTTAGAAACCCTTCTGGATCCTCTTGCAATAGACCCAATAAACTTGCTAATTTTTTTAACGTGACAACTAATTGCTGTGCTTTTCTAGGATCGTCCTCTTTAATTCTGTTCAACTCCCTAGCCAAGTCAAATAGGACTGAAACCGCAACTGGCGTATTAAAATCATCATCCATAGCATCTTCAAAACGGGCTTTATATTCTAAATCCATATCTGTACCTACGTCATTTAAACCTCTTAAAGCGGTATAAAGTCGTTTTAAGCCCGCGTTGGCATCGTTCAATTGTTCTTCTGAATAATTTAAAGGACTCCGGTAATGACTGGACAGTATAAAAAATCGAATTATTTCTGGCTTATATTGTTTCAACACTTCACGTACAGTGAAAAAATTACCTAAGGATTTGGACATTTTCTCTTCATTTATTCGCACAAAACCATTATGCATCCAATAATTGACGAATTTTTCCCCTGTTGCACCTTCTGATTGCGCAATTTCATTCTCATGATGCGGAAATTGTAAATCCATACCGCCACCATGAATATCAATATGATTGCCTAAACAACACGTTGACATGGCCGAACATTCAATATGCCACCCTGGACGCCCCAAACCCCAGGGTGAAGGCCACGCAGGCTCATGTTCTTTGGCCATTTTCCATAACACAAAATCCATCGGATTACGTTTTGCCATATCAACATCTACACGCTCACCCGCCTGTAAATCTTTTAAATTTTTACCGGATAATTGCCCATAGTTTTGAAATTTTGTAACCGCATAAAACACATCGCCATTACTACCGACATAAGCCAAGTCTTTTGTGATTAAAGCTTCGACCATACTTATAATTGCAGGAATTGATTGCGTTGCTTTAGGCTCCGCATCGACAGGCAACACTGCAAGAGCAAGCTCATCCTCATGCATTGCCTCGATAAAACGCTCAGTCAACTCACCGCAAGATTCCCCATTTTCATGAGCGCGATGAATAATCTTATCGTCAATATCTGTGATATTTCTCACATACGTTAATTCATAATCTAAATAGCGCAAATAACGTGCTACCGTATCAAACACGACCATTACCCTAGCGTGACCCACATGACAATAATCGTAAACGGTCATGCCACAAACATACATTCCAACTTTTCCCTCTATTCGCGGCTTGAACACTTCTTTTTTTCGGGTCAGGGTGTTATATATTTTCAACATAAATTTATGAAATAAGCCATTAGATTAAAGTGCGAGCGAAAACCCCATTCTCCATAATAAATTACATTATGAAAAGGTCGCTTAACAAAAAAACTGTACAATTTACCAAGCGTATACTTCTCTTTCAAGATAAAAACACATAAAATCTCTATTTAGCATTACTTACAAGGAGCAATCAATGCGTAATATCTTTCTGTTTATACTGCTATTAATTACCTCAACACACTCTTTTTCAACGGAAAAAACTATGTCAGATACACAAACAAAAGTTAAATTAACGACTACGCTAGGTGAAATTATTATTCAGCTCAATACTGAAAAAGCACCTATATCATCGGCTAATTTTTTAACTTATGTTAATGAAGGCTTTTACAATGGCACTATTTTTCATCGAATCATTCCTGACTTTATGGCTCAAGGGGGTGGTTTTGACACTAGCTTCAATCAAAAACCAGTGCACGCTTCCATCAAAAACGAGGCTAATAATGGTTTAACAAATACGCGAGGCACTTTAGCAATGGCCCGCACCAATGATCCAAACTCAGCAACTGCCCAATTCTTTATCAATTACAAAGACAATTCCTTTTTAAATCACACTAGCCAAACGGCAAGTGGTTGGGGTTATGCAGTGTTTGGTGAAGTCATTGAAGGCATGGATGTTGTTGATGCCATGTCCACCCAAGCGACCAGCAATCGCGGTGGACACCAAGATGTCCCTAAAACGGATATCATTATAGAAAAAGCAGAACTTATTAAATAAGTACCCGCTGGGGTGCAAGACATTTGCGCTTGCACCCTTTATCTAATTCATCAAATGAGTTTATCAGTGACCGATGAAATTTTGTTTATTTCAGATTTACATATCGCCTTAGAAAAACCAGAGATTACTCGTCGATTTCTTGATTTTTTAACGAACAGAGTCACCAAGTCATCAACTGTTTATATCTTAGGAGATCTTTTCGATGCTTGGATAGGTGATGACGACCCTACGCCACCCAATAATAAAATCCGACAGCAGTTAAAAAAAATCACGGCTTCGGGGGTGAAGATTTTTTTACTACAAGGAAATCGTGATTTCTTATTAGGCAAAAAATTTGCAGCAGACACCGGCGTAATACTTTTGGATGAATACGCAATTATTGATCTCTTTGGCACTCAAACGTTACTGACTCATGGTGACTTACTGTGTACAGACGACATAGCCTACCAAACCTTTCGAATTAAATCACATTCGCCGGAGTGGCAACAATCTATTCTCTCTAAACCCCTATTACTGAGACTCTTAGTGGCTCGATGGTATCGAATCCGCAGCTATTTTCATAAAAGAAAAAAATCACAAGACATTATGGACGTCAATCAAGCGACTGTTACTAAAGTTATGGAAGACTTTAACTGCCTAAGATTAATTCACGGTCATACGCACAGACCTGACATTCATTGCTTCGAATTACAAGACCAGTCGGCCAGTCGTTTTGTGCTTGCAGCTTGGAGCAACAGTGCTGGAGAAGTTTTAAGTTGGAATAAACAAGGTTATCATCGAGAAATTATTTAAAAATCCCCATTTTTTTATAACACCTTAACTTTTAATGATTAAATCTCTCACAAGTCGTAAATTTTGCCTTTAACCGTACCCTGTGTCGCTATTAAAATTTGACTTTTATAGCAAAATCATTAAATCTAGTAGCTT
This sequence comes from Crenothrix polyspora, assembly GCA_945877505.1. Classification (GTDB taxonomy): domain Bacteria; phylum Pseudomonadota; class Gammaproteobacteria; order Methylococcales; family Methylomonadaceae; genus Methylobacter_C; species Methylobacter_C polyspora_A. Next base: position 8,636 of record CAMDWT010000064.1, on the reverse strand, counting down.
GGTATGAATAGATTTCTGCATTTACAGGGTCTAAAAATCAGCCAAAAAACTAATATTAGTCTAAAAAAATCATAATCAGTATTTTGTCTAATTAACAAAATACCAGGAGAAATATATATGAAGAAGCCTTTAAAAAGTTGGCTGCTTGCTTCCAGTGTTGCTGCTTTATTAGCTGCACCAGCAATTTCAAATGCTAACAGTGGTGTTGAAGCCCTTACAAAAGACCCAGCTAACTGGGCAACTTGGGGTGGCGACTACGCCGGCACTCGTTACAGTACGCTTGATGAAATCAACGTTAACAACGTAAAAAATCTGCAACCTGCATGGACTTTTTCTACAGGTGTCTTACGTGGTCATGAAGGCGGCCCCTTAGTGGTTGATGATGTAATTTACATCCATACCCCTTTCCCGAATACGGTCTACGCTATCAACCAAAAAACACAATCAGTCATCTGGGAATTTACACCTACACAAGATGCTGACGTAACTATTCCTGTTATGTGTTGCGATACTGTTAATCGTGGTTTAGCTTACGGTGATGGCAAAATTTTCTTGCAACAATCTAATACCGTTTTAACCGCGTTGGACGCTAAAACCGGAAAACGCGTTTGGAGTGTACAAAATGGTGATCCTAAATTAGGCATGACCAACACTAATGCACCATTAGTTGTTAAAGATACTGTTTTAACCGGTATTTCAGGTGGTGAATTTGGTGTTCGTGGTTTCTTAGCCGCTTATGACATCAACACTGGCAATTTGAAATGGAAAGGCTATAGCATCGGCCCAGACAAAGACACACTCATTGACCCTAGCAACACAACTACTTGGGAAAATGGCAAAGTAACACCTGTAGGCGCTAATTCAAGTATTAAAACTTGGGAAGGCGACCAATGGAAAATTGGTGGTGGTACAACTTGGGGCTGGACTAGTTATGACCCTAAATTGAACTTGATCTATTACGGATCAGGTAACCCTTCTACTTGGAACCCTGTACAACGTCCTGGTGACAATAAGTGGTCTATGTCCTTATGGGCACGTGACGCTGACACGGGTGCTGTTAAATGGGTCTATCAAATGACTCCTCATGATGAGTGGGACTTTGACGGTATCAATGAAACTGTTTTAGTTGATCAAGAAGTTAATGGAAAAATGCATAAAACGATCGTGCATTTCGACCGTAATGGTTTTGGTTACACGTTAGATCGTGAAAATGGTGCACTGTTAGTCGCTGAAAAATTCGACAAGTCAGTTAACTGGGCTAGCCACGTTGACATGAAAACGGGTCGTCCTCAAGTTGTTTCTAAATACAGTACTGAGCAAAATGGCGAAGACGTAAGAACTGATGGGGTTTGTCCTGCTGCTTTAGGTAGTAAGAACCAACAACCTGTTTCTTACTCTCCACAAACTGGCTTGTTCTATATTTCTGGTAACCATTTGTGCATGAACTACGAACCTTTCGAAGTTTCTTACACAGCAGGTCAACCTTATGTTGGTGCTACTCTGGACATGTTGCCAGCAGGTGCTGACGTACTTACAGGCAAAGCTGATGGTACGACTAACTTAGGTCAGTTCACCGCATTTGATGCTAAAACCGGCAAAATTGCTTGGTCAAACAAAGAACCTTTCTCTGTTTGGTCTGGTTCACTTGCTACTTCAGGTGGTGTTGTATTTTATGGCACCTTAGAAGGTTACTTAAAAGCTGTTGATGCTAAAACAGGTAAAGAATTGTATAAATTCAAAACCCCTTCTGGCATTATTGGTAACGTAAATACTTGGAGCTACAACGGTAAACAATATGTTGGCGTACTGTCAGGTATTGGTGGCTGGGCAGGTATCGGTATCGCTACTGATTTCAACAAACAGTTAGAAGCTGCTCAGGAAAAAGCTGCGGCTGAAACTGATCCAGTTAAGAAAGCTGAGTTGGAAAAGATAGCTGTGAAAATATCTCAAGAAGGTTTAGGCGCTACTGGTGCTTATGCAAGCTTGGGTTCTTTCACTAAACAAGGTGGTGCATTCACTGTATTCGCATTACCTAGCAACTAATCTAGACTTTTAGATTGATTGTAAAAGCCCTGGTTGTTATGCAATCAGGGCTTTTTTTTTGGGGGCTTTTAAAGCTCACTCTCAGCTTGAATGTTAGTTCTACACATCCAAGTCGTTTATAATCAATATTTTTAAGCGCACTTTACTAGAAAAATTACTACTCACAAGATGAGTATAGCTAGACGCCTTAATAACACTCATCCTCTTGTTATATCTATCAAAATGAAGCTGCCCCTCCTATCTATCTGCTGCCTTCTTGTCAGCCTATCCCTACCCTCTATCGCTGAGGAAGATAACCCTTCTTATCATAAACAAAGCCAGAACAGACCATCAAGCCTTAGATTAACGTCAGATATTCAGCATTTATCGGGGATTGAAACACTACACGTAAAACCAACAACGTATCAAATGGAATTTACCGCACAAGGCAAAGCCTTAAACCTACAACCCATACTTGCACTTCGAAGTCGCTATTTAAATACACTGACAACTCACAGCAGTGCTATGGCCAAATACAAACAAACTGAGCAAAATATAAATCGTCAGCAAGATTTATTTCAGCATGGCATAAGTTCTAAACGTAGCTTGCAAGAACAACAAGCACAATGGCAATCGAGCAAAGCATTAGTTGAAGCGGCAACATTTGAAAGCAACGCCATTAAAGATGAAGCGAACTTACTGTGGGGGAACGCGTTAAGTAACTGGATAATCTCAAAAAATTCAGACGCATTGGATGGTTTTTTAAGCCATCAACAAAAATTACTCCAAATAACCTTACCAACGGGCAAACACTTACCGGACGGTCTACAAACAATTTATATCGATGGGACTGGGGACCGACGTACGGCACAAAAAGCCCAATTCATTTCAGTAGCAACGCAAACTGATAACAGTGCACAAGGCGAAAGTTATTACTTTAAAACCACTCACAAAAAAATCATAGGTGGAATGCAAGTCACTGCGTGGATACCTGAGCAAAACACGCAAGCCTCTGGCGTAATCATTCCAACAACAGCGTTGATTTGGCACATGAATCAAGCATTTGTCTATATCAAAACAACGCAAGAAGACTTCGCGCGTGTAATGATTGATAATTATTCTATTTCAGCTGAGGGTTACTTCATTCCTAACGCACTTAGCGCAGACGAAGAACTTGTTATTAAAGGCGCGCAAATGTTATTGTCAGAAGAACTTCGTGGACAAATCCCTTCTGAAAATGATGACTAATTAGCCATTCATTAACAATCTACTTAAAGGGCTATCCTTTGCAACAGAATGACTTTCCTTGTCCAAGGCGTTGCAATGATCAATGAGCAACGAAAGCTGCTGAAACTGTGCTTTATGCACCTGAACGAGACTATCAATCACCTTTAAAACCTCCTGATCTATCATGTGGAACGCCGCGCCAACACCTTTATTTAAACCTTGCAAGGCCGTTTTGGTCAGCGATGGCTGCGATTTTTTAAGAATAAAAAAAGGAATCAACCAAGTCAACCCAATTAACAAACCACTATGAATAGCAAAATCAACCCCTAAGTAGTGATTTTCAGTCATGTTACTGGTGTAATATCCCATTAAAACTTTATAAGCTACCCAGGCCATTGCAGTGAGCGGCAAGGTTATTTCACATAAACGCATGGCTTTTAAAAAAACACGGTGCAAAAGACTACCTGGATTGGCCAGCGCTATACGAATTGATAGTTCAGTCTGCGTTTTCAGGATTATAGGTGCTTTTTTACGTATAACTGAAACTTGCTTCTTAAAGGGCAAAACAGAAAGCCCTAACTGATCAATAGTGACGATACAGTCATCGATTGCATCATCAAAGCGAGCTTGAGCCCAACTATCCCAAAAAATAGGATTATGGTTAGCGGTTGTGGTCATTAAATCAGCGGCATGTTCCGCATAAAAGGCAGCTGCCAACTTCATTGGCCAAACAAAGCCCTCATTCAATTGTTTAACGGCTTTTTGCCATCGAACCTGCCACTGCTCTATTAGTTTTTCAAAAGCCAGCTCAGAACCAAACATATCGGCTGTTTTTAGCAACTTATCTTTTAATTCATTGGTACGTAAGTGTAAGCCTCTTTGCTCAAGTTGCTCAACCACATGCTCGGTCGCTAAACTGTGAATCGTTGTTTCCAAGGCATCAAAATCATCGACTAAGCCTCTTTCAGCGCATGTCGTTTTAAACATAATCGGATCAACAAATCCTGCTATTTGTAATTGCCGATTAAAATCCTCATATTGCCCTACCTGCTCTCTATCCGACTGATTGAAAACAAACAGCCATGCATGCCTTGCACCTTCGGCAAGGAGGAGTCGCCATGCTTTATCATCCCGGTAGCGTTCAGGACTGACCACGTAAATCAGTACATCAATATGAGGTAGCCACTGAAAAACCAACTCTTTATTGGTTTGTTCGGTACTATCAAAGTCCGGCATATCGATCCAAACAATATTTTTCTTTGCGTCATCATCATGCTCAGAAATATTAATTTTGGTGAGTGGCAATTCATCGGGCAAACCTTTGAGTGCAACACTATGATGATGATACAACGTCACTTCTCTTGAGGTTGGTCTAACAATACCCGCCTTAGCAATAACTTTTCCCGCCAAACGGTTAAGCAGCGAACTTTTACCCACGCCAGTGCCACCCATAAAAGCAACGATCAAGGGTCTTGCGATAGCATTTGTTAGCGAACTCGTGCTTGGGAATAAGGTTTCAGGGGATCGTGTATCCAACTGACTTAAAGCTAAGGCCGCCTCTGAATTGATCCAGCCTGAGCTAAAGGCCTGTTCAGTCCAGCACCGAGTTTCTTCTACTAAATTAGAGTAATCGTAAGCCATGTCGTTTTTCTGTAAATTGTTGTTCAACAGTCTTTATTTGTTCAGGGGAGATATTAAAATGCGTCGATCTCGATAATTGCGCTTGTAATGCAAATAACTTTTGGCCAATGCCGTCATCAAACAATATTTTCTTAACCGTCGCTAATTGGTGTTGCTTTAATTCATATTCCACTTTGTGCATATAACTGCCAATAGCACTTTCAGTTAAGAGGGAGGTAATCGTTAACATAGCCGGTGCAAAAATAAGATCATGCAACCCTATACCACCCATTTGTAATGTCAAAGCAATAGCCGCTGCATCCGTTGTCACCCGAGTTGCACGCAAGCTATTCAATACAAATGGTTGTTCTTGTAGTTTATGATACAAACGTTGCGCTGCTTTTTCTACATCCTGCTGAAAGGCCACGTGATAAGTCTGTACGCTGACACTAAACTCTTGCAAAATCAATTGACGCTGTTTGCGTAATAACTGACTAAACTCTTTCCACAATAACTTTTGTGAACCCTCTTCAGCACTATCCAATAAGTTATCTGCTAACTGAATCAATAAATGCTCTGCCATCTGATTTAATAAAATAATTTCTTGGCTGCTATCAGCAAGATGGGCTCTTTTATTGCCCAAATTCATTATTTTACGGACGGGCCATGTTAAAACTTTACGAGCGCCTGCCAATACACCAGCAAACCCTGGCACTTCGAGCAGCGTTAGTAACTCTGCCAATGCCTGCTGGAAGGTTTCATAATGATGTGGATGATTTAAATAATCACGCTCATAACTCGTTAGGGCTTCTTTAATCGCCCCCTCTATCATTAATTGCCAATCATTTAAAACATGATGCTCTGAAATAATCGGCGCTAACCAAGTTTGCCAATGCTTCTGAAGCAATTCATGCTCTGAACGCAGCTGTTTTTTATGCTCGACCTTACGCACTAAATCGTTAAGCACATTTTGCTTAAGGGTCGGCCAAATGGGCATTCCAGCTTGTTTCTGATAATACAAAGGGACAACTTCAGGGAAACTGTCTCTTCTTGCAAGCTGCCACTTTTCTTTCAAGGAAGCTGTTAACAGCTCTTCAGAACCTTCACTCAATTTATTTAAACAAATAATAGTAGGCTGATGCAACGGTTCTAGTGCAGAAATAATGTCCCAAACGGATTGATCTGCATACTTTTCCTTACTGACGACTAAGATAATAACATCCGCAAGCGCCATGGCTCTGATCACACCTTCGCGATATAGCGCCGAATCGATGGAATCAAAATCAGGTGTATCCCAAAGCACCGCGGGTGGAAAGCATGGCGAATGCGTTGTAGATTCAGTTAAGGAATAACAATCATAACGATCTCGTGGCAAAACAGACTGTTGCAACTGTTGAAAACGACCAAAATAGCGCTGCAACTCCTCACAGTCATTAACGCTAACTTGATGACAAAAACCTTGAGGATGAACGGTATACCCAGCCAAAGGACTCACACCCGCGACATTCCCCGCTAACAAGACATTGGCGATAGAGCTTTTGCCCGCTTGTGTCGGCCCAACAATGGCCAGATGGAACGGTTGTTTTGGCGAACGATCGATTAGCTGACCCTTACGGATAAATGCTTCCGTCAAAATAAGCTGTTCAACGCGAAGTTGATAGCTAGTTTTGAAAACCTCATTTTCCGGTTGGCTCAACATTATCTGGTAACGCTGTTTTAATAATTGAATAAATTCCAGCATATAAGCTTAGCTCAAGGTTATAATAACTTACCATTTTACTTTGTTTGGTAATCTGGTGTTATAAATACCATAACATGAACCCGTACCTAACTTCGAGGTTATCTTTAATGAAGAAACTACCTACTCTGCTGCTTATTCTTAGCTGCGTAAATTTAATAGCTTGTGGTAAAGGTCAAGAAATAAACGGCCACAACACAGCAACGGCTTATCGATCAGTAAAAGCCCTTAAAAATCGAATGCCACCAGAAAATCGTATTGAATTTGAAGTCTCTTTTTGGGCGATCAGAGATGCCAAAAAAGATGATAATGCCTTCCTAGAGGCCGTTGACGGAAAAACACCTCAAGAAATCATCGTGCTAGGCAAAGAAATCTATCAAGAACGTAAAGCTTCTGGCTTTAAAGCTTATGAAGAATATTCAAGCTGGGACGAAATGATCAGTAAATTTGGTAAAGAACGATCAGACCAAGATAACCGTAAAGGTAAAGCCAAAGATGCACAAGACAAAGCCAATGATGTCTTGTACAAGCTGTAAATTTATTTAGCTTAGTCTATCTTGCTTTTGGCCATCAAAGACTAGTCAATGATTTTTGCTTAATCGCTTTTTCTTCACCTAACGTTAAAAAAAAGCGATTAGCTTCTTCGATGGTTTGTTCCATTGCTAAAATGAGCTGAGAGATATCTACGCTAATCTCAATAAACTCATGCTGTAAGGCCGCAATAGCCCGAGAATTAAGATTATGTTTAAGGTATAAAACTTGATCTTTAAAAGCGGCCAACACCGGCTGAATCTTCGCTTCAGTCCGTTGCATCGTCTTAATCAGCCGAGCATAGTTTTGCCTGGCGCCTTTTAACTGTTGTTTGCTACTATTCCGTAAAACACGGTTAGTGTATTGATCCAATTCACTTTCCCATTCCAAAAACAACGCCTCACTCACTTCCTGTATTGCGCTAATCTTATAACTAACGGCATCTGATCTTGACCGACAAAATTGATATTGTCTATTCAGCAAGTTATATCTATGCTCAAGTGCTGACTCGTTTACACAAACTAAACTTTTAAATTTTTCTAACGTTTCTTCAAATTCTTCTTTTGTTTCTTTAAGACTATTACAGGCTTGGCCAACTTGATAAACCACAATTTCACGCTTATGTTCGCCTATCGATTCGCGTGTACTGTAATAAACTTTCCTAATTTTTTTTGAAAAAAAACGACTGATTAAATTCAGTAACGTCGAAACAGTGTTGGGATTAGCCATTAGACCTGTGAAAAATTAATTTAAATTATTTTAGGGGAGTTATTTTCAAAATACCGCCTTATTATAAAAGTTTTTTAACACTTGGCGATAAGTATCGCCGGCCATTTAATAAATCAGGATTAAAGTCGCGTCTAAAGACCTTTGTTAAGTCCTCAGGATTATTATAAAATCCCGCCTAGTCAGCAAATGATGAATTGAACTCATAATCAGATCGGGATTGTATGATAGGATAAGCTATATATTGGTTCAAATTAACGACTGTTTACATCGCTTTATTCCGTAATACTTCTTAAATGTCACAACAAAAACAACTTACTTATCCACTGCCCTATTTTGCCGACAGCGCCCTGCTCTTTTCCGCAATTGCTGACCAACCTTGGTCTGTTTTTTTGGATAGTGGGTTTCCTTACAGCACACAAGGTCGCTACGATATAATGACGGCCAATCCCTTGTGTACCTTGGTAACTCACGGTGAAGTCACTGAAATCACGCGTGATAATGCCGTCATTACATCCCGTTTAGATCCTTTTGATCTCGTAAAAGAACACCTGTTACCTCATTATCAAGACTTTGATGATTTACCCTTTAATGGTGGCGCCATCGGTTATTTCTCCTATGACTTAGCTCGTAGACTAGAAAGACTGCCTGCTTTAGCGACAGATGCTGAAAAAATTGCCGATATGGCCATAGGCATCTATAACTGGGCTGTTATTGTTGATCATCAACAACAAAAAAGTTTTTTGGTAGGACAGGACTGTAGTGAACAAAC
>CAMDWT010000063.1 GCA_945877505.1 Crenothrix polyspora | reverse complement strand
AGTGGCTTTAGCCACGATAATCGTGGCTAAAGCCACTCCTACATCATGCAGTCTGCCAAAAAAAACATAAATCAATAACACAGAATAGATGGGCAAACTACTTGTGCCCAAGAAATAGAGACAAGGACAGCGCGATAAAGTCACTAATTTTTTTACGTGAGCAAAAAAGCGGTTTCCAACCGACTACTTTATTTCTTTAACTTTACTCCGACCCCAGTTATTTCCTTATTTCCTAACCGCTTAGTTGCTGTAGTATTAAATCAGTACTGATATCTTTTACGGTTAGAGCAATTTTTTTCATGATGGAAAAGAAAGCTTTTCGTCGGTCAATGCCCTTTTTACCTTTAATAGCAGTAAGTAATTCGGGGTTGTTATTGTTTAGTAAAATTACTTTATCAATTAAACTATCCAATTCAAAACCACGTAAAACCAGTGCACGACCGGTTAATGACAATTCGACAGCAACACCCTGAAAATTACTCGCATCACGCTCGAGTGCACGTTGAATGTTTCTTCTTTCTATATCATCATCAATCAGAATTTTTACTTCGTTATCATCAGGTACTTTGGCATAAGCATCCAGTGCTTTTTGCAAAAAAGTATTCAACATAACGGTGTCACTTTCAAAATCAGACACGTTTAGCCACATACCGGCTCGTCGATGGATAGCACGAAAACGTGCATCCGTTAAACGTAATATTTCTGCACGCTGATACGAATCAGCCGCTTCTAAGGTATCACTTGCTTGGCATAATGCATGGTACAGAGCAGCTTCTAGGTCCGATTTACTCAGTACACCAAAACCATATTGCATTAAAATTTGGTGTAAGGCATGTCCAAAGGCTTGTGTATCTAAATCTTTTAAAAAATTATCCATAGTAAACCTATTTGAGGTGTATAAACGCGGCTTGATGGGTTTAGCAGATATGCCGTCACTAACTATCATGGGAGGTGTAGATCCAAAATACAGTGCTATGCGCTGACCTTGTGTCCAAAAATGCTTAGAATAAGCCTAAGGGATTTAACTTTTTAACAGGGGCTTACAAAAACGTTACTCAGCTTAAGAATACAAGTTAATTAATGTAATTATATCTGAGTAAAAAGGAATGCGAGCCTTTAAGTGTTTTATTTATAATTAGCAAAGTATTCTATTAATGGGCTATAAAACATAAGTAACACACCAAATAATTGTGGTTGTATATCTACAGTGTAAATTTCATGTAGCAGGGATTCAAGTTGCTGAAAAGATAATAGTGTGCCATCAATTTTTGCGCACATTTCCTTCGATTGGATTTCAATTTTATTATTCAACGCTTTGGTTCCAATTGCTACACTTTGACTTAACTCGCTTATTTGCTCTTGAAGGTAACTAATCTTCTCTTCAAGCGTTTGCGGATTTCGAACAATAGTAAGATCCCCCGACATTTTCATCGTAATTTTAGCATTACCTTTAAGTTCTATTATGATAGATTTTTTCTTAAGTGGGAATTCACTAAAATAATTAGCAAGTAGGGCCACGATTGATTTCTGTTTTAAAATTCTAAAATTAGAGTTAATTGAATATACAATTAAAAAAGCACCGCCAAGTTGACTAAGTAATGTAATTGTATGATTTATACAGGTAGCATATGATTGAAAAAAATGGAGCAGTAAAAAATGTGACAATAATATAAGTGACAATACAATTGCCGGCCATGCACGCATGAACCATTTTATTAAATGCAAAATTAGATTCATGATTATTTATAAAATTTCATTATATCTAAAGATCTTGTGCTTCCAACTCACGCGTCTTCAAGACAATAAAATATTCATAAATAGATTGCAGTAACGCGTAGGTAAAACCAGCTCGACCATCCAAAAAACCGCGTTTACCAATATACAAAATAAGAAACTTAATCACAGGTCGAAAGGGCAATCGATAAAATAATTCCTTTTGATGAAAACGGCGCTCGTTAAAATCTTTTGCAGTAAAAGCTTTTAACAGACTAAAAGTTGCTTGTTGCTTTCTATTATTTACAATTTGCTGCGCCTCAAAACGGCTATAAGAATTATGTCGATCTATCCAATGGCCTATACCTTTACTAAAAGGAAAGTGATCCAGATAACCGGATACTTGACTGACGGGTCCATCAACAATTAACACAGTATTGATTACCCTTTCGTGATGTACTTTTGTGTGTTGAAATAACCGTATATAGAAAGGAGACGTCTGTACATGTTTTAGCCAAGTACCCAAAAAAAAATCACGTCTTTGCATGCGAAATGCTACAGCTCCATTGGGTGATGCTATCGCTTCATTCATTGCTTTTACTAATTCAGGCGTGGCTCGCTCATCGGCATCAATCGCAAATACCCATTGATATTTGAACGGGATATTTTGTAGTCCCCAATTCCGATGTGCAGATTCATCTCCACCAAAAGATAACTTACTTTCCACATAGTCGCGCTGTATAACATGCGCGCCAAATTGCTCCGCAATCGCAACCGTTTCATCCGTACTCATTGAATCATAGACATGAATATCATCAGACCAGGCAACACTTTCAAGACAGCCCGGCAAGTCTTGTTGTTCGTTTTTAGTAAGGATTAAAACAGAAATTTTTGACATATCTTGATCAATTATTTTGAAGGCGATTTACTTAAATAAAGCTCTTGCTCAAGCCCAACCTTCATTGTATTCATTAAATAAAAAGCGATGTTTACACCACATCGAATTAATGGTGAAAAAAACTGGAGCGGCCTCGGTATATAACGTTGAATCGAACGATCCATTTCTGCAGGAATCAAGCTACCAAAGCTTTGAACTGAGTTTACTTGAAATCCACAAGCTTTAGAAAGTTTTCTCATTCCATCAATTGAAAAGAAAGTGATGTGCTCTGGCGGTGTCATGTAGGGGTCTTTTGCACCCAATAACTTTGCAATTACACCAGAATAATTCGGCGTTGATATAACCATTAAGCCATCTTCTGCTAATAACGAAGCTGCTAACTGCAAAAATGACTTAGGATCATCTATATGTTCAATGACATCTAAACAGGTAATTACATCAAAATATTGCCCAACATTTTGGGCAACAAAATCACTAAGCCAGCCATTAAACACTTCGTGGCCTTTTCCGCGAGCGACAGTAGCATTCGCAAGGGTAGGTTCAACGCCTTGTGTTTCATATCCCACTTGCTTTGCCTTATCCAAAAGTAAGCCGTGTGCACAACCAATATCAAGAAAATGGCCGCTGGGTTTTATTTTTTTTATAAGTAACAGGCGTCTTTCATTTTCAGCGTTGATCCTCTGCATTGAATCCGTTGGCAACACGTAATAACTATCGCTAGTATAAATTGCTGCCAACGCTTCCGATATTGGCAGTGTTTCAACATACATGGTGCAGCAATCAAAACAACGTTTAATATCGTACCCATTCACTACAAAATTTTTTTCATTACTAGTCGAAGCACATGCCGGACATGATTTTCTTACAGTCATCACAACCTCATTATTTAGTACTTTATGTTTTCTGCGATCCATGTCTTTTTCTCAAGGCAATTTGTTTGCATGGATTACCGGTATAAACAGCCCATTCAATAGGTAAGCTTTTTGTCACGACTGATCTTGCGCCTACAACTACACCTTCTACGACAACGACGCCAGGGTGAATGAAAGCATCAGCACAAATCCACGCATGAGTACCAACTGAAATAGGTTTTGTCACCAATTGTAAATTTGGACTGTTATAATCGTGCGTACCACTGCATAAAACCACCCCTTGAGAAATCGCAACAAAATTTCCTATTGCTATTTTATCCATGCAGTAAATATTAGCGCCATCACCAATCCCTGAATGGTTACCTATTTTCAAATTCCAAGGCGCCCAAATTTTAACGCTCGGGTAAATGTGACACCCCCATCCAATCTGTGAGCCAAATAATCGTAGTAATAAAATGCGCCAAGCATGAAATGGCCTTGGACTGAATCTAAAAAATAAAATATAAACCAAGCCCCATAATGTGCGTAGCAATCGATTGCTTAAAGTAAATGAAGGGCCAGTATAAGGATCGTTATCTTGCAAAATCACAAACTCTCCCGAATAATTTCCAGCAATCGCTCTGCTGCTTTTTGCACATGAAAATGCTTTTGAAAGCAGGGTATCGTTTTCGCCTGCATAGCCACAAAGTCTTCTTTAGTCATAGCCAACCAACGCTGCAAAAGCCCATCGGTGCCCACTTGAGTATCTTCAGCCATCAAGCCAGCACCATCGGCGATTATCTCTCGCCAGATATTCACTTTATTACTAATCAACACTGGCTTACCACAGGCTAAAGCCTCTGCTACCACAATACCAAAATTCTCTTGATGCGAAGGCAATACAAAAACCTCGGCGGCATAAAATGCACCCCATTTTAATTCGCCTTGTAACATGCCAGGCCAAGTAATACGGTCTGCGATGCCTAAGGCTTCGGCTTGCGCTTGTAGTTTGGGTGACCAATTGGTTTGATCCGGCCCTGCCATGACTAAGTGCAGGCTTTTATCTTGCTTGGCTACTTTGGCAAAGGCTTCTATTAATAAATCGCAGCCTTTTTTGACATGTATACGACTTAAATATAAAGCAAGACGCTTGCCTTGCAATTGGGGGTGTTGACTTAAAAAGAGCGAGGCTAACTCGTCGCCATTGGCCGGTGGATTAGCGACACCATAATGCGTAACGGCTTCATTGGCCTTATAAAGCCAAAAAGATTCTCGCGCTAACAGCTTTTCATCCTCACAGGTAAAAATGACCCTGCGGGCATCACGTAAAACTCGATATTCTGCCCAAGGCCAATAGAGCCATTTTTTTAAATGCTTTAACGGATAGGTATGCTTAAACCAAGGATCCAACATTCCGTGGGTAAAAACATAATAAGGAGTACTAGTATCTGCCAAGGCAAGCCATACTGCAAAGCTAGAATAGCCCCAGATGCCATTAACAATAATGGCGTCGTAGTTGTGGGCGTTGGCTTTTAACCAAGGTACTAATTTAGGTGTGTAGGCATAATTTAAGTAGTGGGTGCCCAAAGCATAGACTGTTGTTGTTGTTGTTGTTGTTGTTGTTGTTAATTTATTAAAGCTATCTAAATAAGGTGCATCGGTGGGGTCGCAACAAACCACATCGATTTGTACACCCATTATACGTAAAGGGATGTTAAGTTGTTTAACACCTTCGATGGGTCCCCCATATTGGGGGTCAATTGAAGATATAACGTGTAGGATTTTCAATGGATATCCCCTTCAATTTTGACCATGGTCTTTATTTTTTCAAGCAAAGCATCCTCACCAAATTTACGGTTTGCTATAACAGCACATTCTGTTATCAATTTTGAATGCGTAATAAATTGTTTCTGACATACCAAAATAGCACCTAAAAAATCTTCAACGGAATGGTTCACAAATTGCACGCCCGCTAAAACATCTAACAAGCCTTCGGTCATTACAGGGGTTGAAATTAACAATCGACCACTTGCAACGGCTTCTATCACTTTAAAAGGAAAAACCCCGTTATTCATGTGTTCGATAGACGTATGTGGATTAAGCATTACGTCGCATTTTGCAATGATTTGGTAAAGTGTTGTGTCATCAACCCGACCGTAATAACACAGTTTGCCCTTTAAGGCAGCTGCCGCCTGTTCGAAATCTTGACCCAAAGCACCCGCACCCGTTACATGTAACACATAACCTTCTGGTAACTGATGGGCTAACTGTAAAACTATATCAGCACCTTTTTCGGCATTAAGACCACTAAAAAAACCAATATTAATGGTCGGTGTAGCCGTTTTAAAGGGTGGCGAATGACTAGCAATATCAGCTAATACTTGTGGCACAATGCCGGGTAATAATTCAATCCTCTTAGTTAAACCCTGCATTTTATTTGCCAGCAGATTATTAACGACAAATGTACCTGCCATAGAACCTGCCGCCAAACGCCAAAAACAATAATCAATGGTGGGCTTAGGATTTAAACCGCGACACCTTGAAAAATGCCAATCTTCAAACTCAAAAATCATCGGTACTTTAAGTGTGCTTTTAGCTTTAAGGGCAAATAACATTTCAAAGGCATAACCGTTATAAAGCCATATAAACTTTGGCTGTCCGATTATTTTTAGCTCATTAAGCACTTGATCAACACAAAACAAATTTTTAAGCTTCCCCAATGCCCTGTTTGAATAAGTTGGCGGTGTTATCTCTGTTAACTCAATCCCGGCAATAGTTATCCGCTGAGTTGTAAAGGTTGCTGCTTTAGTTTCGTTATGTGCAGAATTAACCAGCACCAAATTATTATCCAGTTTAGAGAAAATAGAAATAATAGTTTCAAGCTTGCGTGATGCACCCAGATTAGCATTAGTTAAACGTGTAGGAGGTGAGTAGGGTGCGACTATTAGAATCAAGCGGGCCTCAATTTTTTTGCAAATTGATCTTTCCAATATACAGCACCTAACGAAGTAGCGTAAGACATCATTAAAAAATAATGTTCAAGTGGGCTACCTGCCATTAGTGTTAGTAATATAATGATTATTATACAGTTATAACGATTTTTCGCGGTTTTGGAATATTTAGGTTTTACGAAAATAATAAATTTATATATACCCGTCCAAAAGAGTGTAGCGCCTATAAGACCAAACTGAAAAATACTGGTAATAAGGGCGTTATCTGTAAGTCTGTTAAAACGATAAAGATTCGGATCAATACCCTCGGCGATATTCTTAGCTATAGCTGTATTTGTACCTATACCTAGTCCTCGTCCAACAAGTAACTCCCCTAAATCTGCAGTACTTAGTAACTCTACAAATTCAAAAAAATTAGCTACCCTCCCCCCTTTTTCGAGTTGCTGCGTTATTGCATCGCCTCTATCAACCTGTTTGACTAATGCTTGATAGCCAAAAAAAATAGCCAATAATACCATAGGTACAAACATTATTTTTATTTGAAACCTACGCTTAATATTGATAGTTTCAGTTAACTCCCACATCTGGGTTAATAAGATTATAAAAACTGCTGTGCTGGCAAATCGTGTACCAGAAGATAGTGCTAGAAATATACTTAAAAGTGTAATAATCATTCTTTTTTTTAAGCTTACACCATCCAATTGGAATGAAATTAAGGCGATTGCAATAGAAAAAAAAGCAGCAACACCTGCATTGCTAAATAGACCAGTTAATCTGGAATTACCAAATGCCAAATCTAATAAATTAGATGCAGTAATGAATTGGAGGATTACTGCGTATGTGTCAATAAGAAGAAAAAGCCAAAGGCATCTAAAAATAAATTTATGATGCTGCAAACCAGTAACTAAACTTGATGAAAGAATAAACACGCCAAACGATGCATGCAAGAGAAGAATCCACCGCAAACCAGCGGGTAAAAATGTGAAAGGACTGTAGCCAAAAAGAAAACCTAGGGTACCTAGAAATATAATTCCAACTATCCATATAAAATATATACGTATCCGTACTATTAATGCAGTTGGTAGTTTTAGTTTAGGTAAAACAATTAACCATGCACAAGAGATGAAAACTACAAAACAATCTTTCACATAACGAAGTATCCCTGCAGAGTCAAGATCATCGTTTGTTAATTGCCATAATGATGTGCCGCCTGATTTCATTACATCAATAGCAATCATTGCATATTGTGATACACCAGCTAACAATATTAATGGCAATAAATGGTCAGCACGTAGTATCCATTTCATGATAATATTTCGGAGGCTAGTTTCTTAATACTTAACTCATAGGCTTCCCAGGTCAATTGGTCAGCCAAAATCTTTGAATTAACACTCCAGTTTTGCCAACGGTGTTGATTTTTGAAAGCAGCTATAAGCGCAGTTGCTAATGACTGTGGATTATCGTCAACCATATAGCCCATTTCACCTGATACAAATCCATCAATACCACAATGCTTTGTAATAATTAAAGGCAAGCTAGCATGAAGTGCTTCAATGCATGCAAGTGACATACCTTCAGATAAGGCTGGCATAATGAACAATGAAGCTGGCTGATATAGTTTAGCCATCATTTCATGTGGAATGTTACCATGTACAATCGATATTCCATCTGGAAAATGGCACATTGCTAACTTTTTTGCTAATTGATCCTCTAAACTACCTAAGATAACAAATTTCACAGCGCAAGGTTGACAGATTTCCTCGATAATTTCACTGCATTGTTTTAGCGCTTCAATGAATAGATGGCCACCTTTTCTAACGGTGTTAGCCCTTACGACAACCGTAATTACGTCTGGGTTCGTAATTTTTGGTGTTGAAAAACGCTCTGCACTGGCACCATATGCTATTTTCATGACCCGCGATTTTTCGGGTATATAAGCGTCAATGGCTTTAAAACAATAATTTGACGGGTAAGTAATTACATCAGACATCGACAGGATCGCATGATTTGCTTCTTCACTATGACTGAATTGTGATTGGTTATCTAAGCTAGTCTCATGCCGCATAATACGGAGCATGGTTTCATCTGATTGATTTGATATTTGATCAGACCAAATTTTACAACCTTGCAGTTTTGCAGCACGTACTGTCATCGGCATGTAGTCTTGTAGTGTCACTAGCATTTGTGCCTGATATTGACCAGACTCAATTTTCTTTGCAACAAACTCATCAAAAAAATTCTCGTAATAGTTATCCTTATTAAAGAGAGAAATCAGTTTCTTAATTTGACAACTCTTTGGTGTAATAACTACCTCTAATGGGATGTCGGGATGAAAATAACCGGAAGCTTTCTGTCCAATTACGCCCGGAAAAATCGACAGAAAGCGTCCAAAACCACAATGATATAGTGGTGTAACATAGCTAATAGATAGGCCCGACTTAATACAACCTGCAACGAGGTGCAATGCATGATGTCGTCCAGGATGGGCTACCAATATTTCGGTACGTATAACAGTCATTGTAAATCCTAGTAGGATTATAGTATTAAGGTTTTGTACCAATAAACGCGGGGCGGTAATGGCTGCCCATAAACTGCTTTAGTTTACTTGGTGCACCAACACAGTGCACGTTTTTGAAGCCTGTGTCATTCAAAAGTTTCAATACATGGCGTGGTATAAAAGTATGTGGGTGTGCTTCGACTAACACAGTGCCTTTCATAGTGTTACGAGTCAGTAACTCGAATTTTAATCTGCCTAATACACTGAGGCAGTCAACGCCAATTAAAATTTTACCGTGGCTACGTAATGCTTCAAAAGCAGTCGCAATTATTTTTTCTGGGGTATGGACATGATCTAAAACGTTATAGGTTATTACTGTGTCATATTCATTTGAGAATCTAATATCCTCACCGGGTTTTTGAAGGTACATACCTTCATTGCTTAATATATCTACCCAAGACACAAACTGTGATGCCCACTCCTCAGACGCTGCTGCTGTTTCTTTAATGACTAGTCTAGGTAATGGCTCAATTTTGTGTAGATGATTAATTCTATATTTGAATGGGTAAAAAGAGGCCAAGGCGACTCCAAGTGGTCCACAACCGATTTCAAGTACATCTTTTCTATCAAATAATTCAGATAATTCATTAGCACCAAGTAAATCCAAGAAGGGTGGCTTTTCGGCACATATACGGAGTAGCTCACTAACATTTAAAGTGTCCCAGTAGATTTTCTCTGATGCTTGCGCCTGCAACCATCGATCGAATTTGATTTGACCTGACATATTTTCTCCAATTAAAATTACAAAATACGAATTTGTGCTTTTACAGCTATTAGCTATATGATAAAAGCCTGTGCGTTATCTTGGCTTGCAATTAATATCCCCTCGCAATTTATAATGTGCGGCATGATTTATCATTTACATTTATTAATTAGTATTTTTTATATACCAAATTATTATTTATACGCTTTGTATGCGTTCTTGTAGGATATGTAATCGTTACCAACCATAGATTCAACACATAAATTAGTATGAACATTTTTGCGTAGTCTTAATAGCTTAGCCGGATTACCAGCAACAATCTGCAATGCAGCAATGTTCGTAGCTACTACTGAGTTAGCCGCACAAACTACGCCATAGCCTATTTTTTGACATGAAGGTAATATGAATGCTCTGGTTGCTAGCCAACAATAGTCTTCAATAACAAGGCCATAGCATTTTTTCTCAAAGTCAGGTGAGTCGACATTGTGGCTTACTGTAATAATTTCGACATCTGCACCGATAATGACATGGCTACCT
Organism: Crenothrix polyspora; assembly: GCA_945877505.1. GTDB lineage: Bacteria > Pseudomonadota > Gammaproteobacteria > Methylococcales > Methylomonadaceae > Methylobacter_C > Methylobacter_C polyspora_A. The sequence continues at coordinate 4,050 of CAMDWT010000063.1, read as the reverse complement.
ATTGTAACTTTTGTTCTTAAATCAATACGATCAGTTTGTATGGATGTGTGATTACCAATGATGAGATTGGCATTTGCATTTTTTGCCAACTTATAAGGCATCGTAACGCAAACACCAATAGTCGCGCCTTTTTTTCTAGCAAGCCAAATAATAGTGCTGTTTTTTAGGTATGAAATATATCGCGGCAGCAAACCCTTTAAATATCGATACTTTGTTCGACTTCTTATGTTTTTTTGATACGTTGTTTCTTTGTTTGGCATCGTTTTAACTAATACTTGTTACTTAGGTAATAAATTTATGCGTAATTCTTTATGGGATTACCTAATACAGCTTTAAGATATTTAAACCAACTATCATTTAGAAGTTTTAATGCATTATTAATGGTGATAAAAAGCAGTGGTATTTCAGATAGTACAAGCATTATCCCCACACCATTAATGCCTAAATAGGGGATCACTAGGGCGCTTGATAGTAGTCCGTTTGCTGCTGATAAGATAAAGGCAATACTTATTTTGTTATGTTGGTTTGTTGCCATTAATACAACCCAACTTGTTTGCCAAGATACATTAAGAAATGTTACGGCCAGTAATAATATTAATAATGTATGATTAGGCATAAAGGCGTGATGCGTCCATATACCAATAACCCATTCGCCAATAAAACCAATCGTTGTGACAGTAGTAAGGGCAATCCAGAAGGTAATAGATGAGCTTTTTTGGTGAATTTGGGTAACCAATTCCATTTTGCCCGCACCATAAGCTGTTGATATTTCAGGCCAGACAGCTTGGTTAAGCATGGTGATAATTTGCACCAAGAGACGTGTTAATGTGCGGTAAGCAGAAAATATTACAACGGCTGAGGTGCCTAATGTTATACCAATAATAATGATCATGCTTTGCAGGCTTAATGCTAAACCCAGCGGGAATGCCATAAAAGCGAGCGCCGGCTTTATTAGTTCACGTATTTTTTTTCTTGAGGCAAATTTAAAACCAAGGCTTAACCACTGCGCTTGTTTTCGTAACACTATCCACATGACTAGTAGACCTAGCAGTCTAATAGTGAGTATTGCTAATGCGACAATTAACACGCTATTACCCAATACTAAAGCAGTCATTGATGCCAACCATTCGAACAAACGAATGGTGTTGCCCATTACCGCCCCATAAGCGTAGCGACCTACAGCACGAAATGCGGCACTTAATACGCCATTTTGCAATCCAAACAAAACCGTCAGCATTAATACAATGAGTAGTTGTTGGGTATGTAGGGTGCTGATGTAACTGATTGAAAAAATGACATTTACTGGAGCAGTGTATATCAACAGGGCCAGTACACATCCAACTATCAAGGATACCGTGCAAATAAATATCCAAATGCTTTGGTAAACTTCTAGCGCACCTTGCTTATCATCTTTAGCGACGCGCATGGTCATGTCGTTTGCCGCGACGGATGCAAAGCCAATGTCACTCATACTGAGGTAGGCAGGGATTGCACTCAAAACTAGCCATTCGCCATAAAGCTCAACACCCCAATAATGCAGAAATAGCGGGACACTGACTAGCTGTATAGCAACTGTAATTAATTGCCCGTAAGCATTGGCTCCAAGATTCCTGAGTAATTTGAGTTTGAGGGTTGATGTGCTCATTTTTTTGTATATATATTATATTTTTTACTCAATTAATGTAGTTTGCTTCACTTGGTTTTTATATATTTGCGGAATTCCCTGCTGTTTTTGCTTATGTGGAAGGTAATATCAGGCAGTTGCAGGAAGTAGTTGGTAAGTATTCTTTAATTACATAGTGTTTGTAACAGCTACTACATTTTAATAATAAATTGTACTGGTTCAATTTGTAATCTTGTTTATATTTAATTGCAGCACAATCAACATATGATCTTTTGCAACACCAGGGTAACCAAGTTTATATTTAGGATTATTTGACTTATCATCATACATTTGTAATGTGATTAGTTCGGTATATCCCCTGATAAGGCGACCAACGAATTTTACATAGGCAGTCATTTTTGTGATGTTTATATTTACATGTTGGTAGTCGATTAATTCGATTATTTTAAAAGGACATTCATTAGTTATTTTTTTTATCCATTCAGATGAGATAAAACTAATATGTTCTGGAAAAGCACAGTACCAATATCGTCCACCAAATAGCCTCCATATTTTATTATTTGCATTGCCTGTACTTATAATTAGCAAGCCATTTGGATTCAGTTTTGTAGCTATATCTCTAATAAAAATATGTGGCGAGATAAGATGTTCAATGACATCTACTGCGCAAATGATATCGTATTTCTTTTCAATATCGATAAGTGCTTCGGCGCTATCTGCGATTATTTCGATGCCTGCTTTTTTGCAAAGTTTCTGTGCTTCTTTACTTGCTTCTATTCCAAACTTTTGAAATGTTGTTGCCAGACCACTTAGTAATGCCCCATCAAAACAACCCACATCTAATATAGTTCCACCTGTTCTATGTCGATTTATCGTGTCAAGTACAAGTTTTTGATCGTGTCTAAGGTTGATACTACTATAGATATTGTTGGGAGTTTCCTGATAGAGATTTACATATTCACTTTGCTTGCGTATGGGGTGCCGAAATGATAGGTGACAATGCCTACATTCATAATATGAACCTGCTTCCCAGTCATTGGATAATTTTACCCCACAAAACATATCTGATTGGACCATTTTTCCTCTGTTAATCAATTTATCCGAGCCACATTGTCGACATGTAATATGGGCGGGTATCTTAGGTTTATTTAGATCAGATTTTATTGTTTTAGATGTGTTGTTATTAAGCATTGTATATGGATTTTTTACTGTTAGGTATTATCGAAATTTTCTTTTTACACACTTAAGTAACTACTGTGTTGCAAAAGTCATGGTTTGATTTTTTGTTAGTTTTATATTTGGTATTAGGCATGCAACAGCGATACGTGCGTCATGTCCAGCGGATTCTGATATGAAGCTGTTTAATATGTGTTATTTATATCGTTTTTTTAGGTAAACCGTTATTAGTCAGTTAAGTTATTTTGCCTTGGTTTCACGTTTTAAGCAGGGAAAAAGCTAGCCTTTAAACCGGCTTTGTTGTAGCCATTGATAGGTTGCTTGGAAATTGTTTTTAAAATCTTTGGAGGGGGGGTGTAGCCCAGTTCAGTTTTAATGGTTGTGATATTCGCCAGTGCTTTTTTTATATCTGCTTCTCGTTCCGGCCAATGGTTGGCTTGTATGGTCACTTTGTTTTTTAGTGGTGTGTGTTTAACTGGGCTGAATTTATAGTTGCTTGTGTTATATGTTGGTTTATACATCCCTGTGGTCTAGTCCCCGGCAGTCCATCCCAGGATGATGGATTTTTTGTGGTTTCTAACTTTGTTTGGGTTTGTGATTTATTACTTAGACTTAAACTCATTTTGGTGCTCTTCAAACCATTGGTAGGTATCCGCCAAGCCTGCTTTTAAGCTGATATTGGGTTGCCAGCCTAAGGCTTTAATTTTTGTGTTGTCCATTAGTTTTCTGGGTGTGCCATCGGGTTTGCTACTATCCCAAATGATGTCGCCGGTAAAGCCAACAACTTGTTGGATGGTTTCGGCCAGTTCACGTATGGTTACGTCTGTGCCGGTGCCGACATTAAGGTGTGACAGCATAGGCTCTGTGCAGGCTTGGTAAGCGGGTTTGCTTAAATCCATCACATGCAGGCAGGCGGCGGCCATATCATCAACATGTAAAAATTCGCGCATGGCGGTGCCGGTACCCCACAGGGTTACGGTTGCTGATTGGCTGGTTTTGGCATCATGAAACTTTCTGATCATGGCCGGTATGACGTGGCTGTTGTCCAGATGAAAGTTGTCATTTTGGCCATACAGGTTAGTCGGCATCACCGAGCGATAATCAGTGCCGTATTGGCGGTTATACGATTCGCAGAGTTTTATGCCGGCAATTTTGGCGATGGCATAAGGCTCGTTGGTGGCTTCTAATACGCCGGTGCATAAGGCGCTTTCTGGCATCGGTTGTGGGGCCAATTTAGGATAGATGCACGA
>CAMDWT010000062.1 GCA_945877505.1 Crenothrix polyspora | reverse complement strand
GCAATTACATTATCCACCAGTTCATCTTTACCTGCTTTGCGCTTGATAATGCGATAGTGCTCCCCGACTTTCGCTTTGAACGTATTTTGCTGTCCATTTTTTAAAACGCGTGAACTCGTACCATTGTTAAGATAAATTGCTTCGTTAGTTAGGTTTATGTTTTTCGCACTCATTTTATCGATCCTGTCGTGGGGCTGGTGAATAATTAAAGGATTCAATTGTTAATAAAGGTTAACAATTCATTTTTCTTAATTATCAATCATGATCCAGCCTTACAAAATCCTACGATCGTATGAATAGTGCGAGGTTACAACCTAATTTAGCCATAATTAGCGCGGCAACCCGCAACCAAGATGACTTCAACTCCTTATTGGCTTTATCAGCGCTCTTATTTTTTTTAAATTAATTCAAAATAACTTAATAAAGTTACTGTAAGTTAATAAATAGACTTGTCAGTGCGAGTACTTTTTAACCTTACCCTACGATCGTATGACTTGACTGAAATTAAAGCGTATTTTCTTCTCCATACACACATCCCAATACTCTAGGCGCCAGCAAGCTTTATCGTTATTACTGAACAACAACATAAGAATCTTGATCCACTAAATTAATTGGCAATATTGCAACTACTTTCTCTTATTATTGCTAGGCAATTCAAAACGTAACCTTATATTTCCCGTTAAATTACCCACGAAGGGTTATTTACAAACAATGGTTCCTGCATCTTTTCTCTAAATACTACCCACGCCAGACAGGTTTAATTTAAGAACGTGCAAAATTAAGTCATCTAAACTGTAGGAGCGGCTTTAGCCGCGATTGATCGTGGCTAAAGCGACGCCTACAAGCTATGCGATTCCAATAAGCAAAAAAAACAATCACACTATCTTTCAGAACATTTTAGCGATACAAAAAAAAGCGCCTTTCGGCGCTTAGTTTTTATTCGTCAACCCCAAAGAACTTCACCTAACGGGTAAATGTTGTCTTACCAAGGCTTGGATGTCTTGTTCACTCATATAAGAAAGCGTAGCAACTGCCCATAAATCGAACACGTTAGGCCTTGCAAAACCGGCAACCGAAGCAAAGCCACAGGCTTTTAATGTATTTAATAAAACTTGAAGAGTAAAGCCACAACGATGTGCCATATACGTATTGCCTGCAGCTACTGCTGCTCGCAAACCAAATATAATATCGAGTGCTGCAATAGGTCCTGCGGGTGATTCGTAAAGTGGTGAGGCTAAATCACCTTTTGCCACACGCGAACAAACAGATTGCAAATCAGGACAAGTTATAACTAAGTACCCATCTTTTTTTAGCACTCGACAAAATTCAGCTAAAGCGACGGGGACTTGATAAGCTTCCAAATGCTCAATATTATGACTAGACAGTATGGCATCAACCGATCCATCAGCCACTGCCGACATATCCGTCATTGAGCCTACTTCATCAGGATCAACCGCAGGGTCAATATCTAAACGCAACTCTTGCCATCCTTCAAAACCCGCAATCCCATGTTGCCGATCACGTGGACCACAACCCACATTTAATAAAATTTTAGTTTCGTTATTCATTTTTTTACTTTTTAGATTTTTCAACTAATACCTTAGATGCACAAAATTGCGCCCACATTTGTTCCAATGCGCCTTCAAAATCTTGCGTGTATTGTTTTATATCCCAAGCTTTACTTTTGAGCATTCGATCTCGCAAACCTTGTTTGAGTGTTAACAAAGATTGTCGATCTTTCGCCATGCGCACAGCAATCTTTATATACTCTGCATCATCCTTAGCCACCCAACTCTTTAACCCAGCTGCACTCATAAAACTAGCACCCATTCTTGACACAAAATTATTACCCATTTTCACAACAACCGGTACGCCCATCCACATGGCTTGTAGAGAGGTTGTGCCGCCATTATAAGGAACTGGATCGAGCGCAATGTCGACATCTGCATATTCGGCCATCATATCTGTTAGACCTACAGGCCCACGGAACTCTAATCTGTCAGCCTTAATACCTTCATCTGCAAACCGTTGAGTAAAGATAGTAATCGCGCCTTCATCTTTAAAACTAGGCGCTTTAAGAATTAATAGCGAGTCCGGCACCTCACGAAGTATCGATGCCCATAATTTTATCGTATGGGGCGTCAGTTTGGGGATATTATTAAACGAGCCAAAGGTGATAGGACGCTTAGTCTCTTCTTTTGTATAATCAGGAAACGGATAATCAATTTCTGGCGCAAAACAAAAAACGGTATTCGGTAAGCGCATGACTTTTTCAGTAAATAACTTTTCGCTACCTTTAGGTGCTACGATTTCATCTGCGATTATCCAATCAATATTGGGCACACCTGTTGACCCTGGATAACCTAGGAAGGTTGCTTGTACCGGTGCGGCACGCTTTGCAAATAAACTCATTCTTTGCATGCTGGTATGTCCGGCGAGATCCAACAAAATATCAATTTCATCCGCTTCAATGCGCGTCGCTAACTGAACCTCATTCCAACTGGAACACTCGACCCAATTAGCGACGCGTTGCTTTGCCAATTGGGTCTGATCATCATAAGAAACGCCGGTAAAATAGACGGTTAGGTCGAATTTTTCAACATTATGGTTCGCCAAAACAGGCTGCATAAAAATATTGACAGGGTGTTGATGATGAAAATCAGCACTGACCAAACCTATTTTTAAGCGGCGATCCGTCTTAAGCTCATTTTTAAACGATGCTACTGTACGAGCCCCCTCACCCAAGGGTTCAAATAGTTCACGATGCATATCGGCAATTTCTTGCGCTGTTAATTTATCGCTATACAAGGCACTCATAGCTGCGCTAGATCGCATTGACGAATAGCCTGCTTCTTGCTCAGCTAATTCACGATATAATTTCAACGCCGTATCTGCATCGCCTCTTCGTCCTGCAACTGACGCTCGCATTGATTTAGCACCAGGCTGAGGCGCCAACTTTTCCGCTTTTTCTAACTGTTCCAAGGCCTCATCCATTTGCCAACTTTCGGCATAAGAATGCGCCAAATTCCAATACGCCAACGCACTTTCCGGATATAACTCGACATTTCGTTGTAATACCGCTTGCGCTTCTTGCCATAAATTAAAACGAAATGATACTTCAGCAAGACGAATTAAAGTGGGCTCAGATGTTGCAACGCTGGCTCTTTCAAACGCTCTATGCGCGTCGTCCGTCATCCCTAAACGCATCAAAATCTCACCCAAATCGATCTGTAATTCGGCTCGTTCGTTATCTTCGGCAGGAAGATTATCTAGACGTGTCACTAATAAGGCCTGACGCATAGCCTCTAAAGCGCGTGGTGCATCTCCTCGTTCTAAGCGATATTTAGCCATCCGCCAATGTACGGCACGCAATAATCCTGTAATACCGGTTGTGTTAGTGGACTGTTCAACCCCTGCTGTAACAACAGCCTGATGATAAGCCATAGCAGCGCCATCAAAATGACCTAATTCTTCCAGCGCTCTGGCTAAAGCCAGCTTTGCTTGCCAACGATTGGGGGCCACCTCAACCGCTCGCCGATAGCAAATCACCATCTGTTCAAAGGCGCCTTGTTGACGACAGACATGTCCTGATTCCAGCCAAGCACTATAGTTTTCATGATTAACGCGTAGCACCGCGGCAAAATATTCACGCGCCTTCATAGGATCACCCACATTTACAGCGCAACGTGCTAGCTGAAGTAGCGCAGGTTCAAATTCATTGTCTCTGGTTAATGCCTCTGTAAATTGCTTTTGTGCCTCTAGCCATTTTCCTTGGTCAAATAAAGCATTACCTAAATTGAAAAAAGCGGTGACCGGTGCATCAGGCATTTCAACAGCTTGCTCATAGATCTTAATGGCCTCAGCTATTTGTCCTTCTTTTCGTAAACTCACGCCACGATCGATTAAATCATTGACTAAAACTTCTTGCCCATTTTTCATTATTTTTTACCATTGTCTAGTTTGTTAGCAAAATATCACTTATCTACATTTTTTAATTAGAAGCGTGACGGGGTTTGTAACCCCGACCGGCACCCTACATTCATTAACTTATCTTTAGCCTTTTCATATTTGCAAATGAAATATCATTTATTAACGCTCATTCATAGCGCCGCCGAATGCTTTAAATAGGGGCTTTGCAAGGTACTGTAGTACTGTTCGGTTATTGGTCTTTATATCGACTGTCGCGGTCATGCCTGGTTTAAGCGCCACATTGGCTAATTTCGGGTTGGTTGTTTGGTCTGGATCAACCAGTACATTGGCACGATAATAGGTAAGCGCTTGACCATTTCCACCTTGTTCGGTGAGCGTATCTGAACTGATATAGTTAAGTGTTCCCTTCAATGTTCCATAGCTTGAGTAATCAAAGGCATCCAGTTTAATGGCCACCGGCAAACTTATTTTAAGTTGACCAATATCGACTGGATTTACCTTGGCCTCAATGATCATATTGCCTTCAGTGGGTGATATTTGCATCAACTCATCGCCTGCACGCAGAACGCCACCAATTGTATTAATCTTTAAATATTTCACGACGCCTGTTACGGGTGAGGTTAGCTCAGTATGCCCCAAAATACTTTGTCGCTCTTCAAGCTTGTAGCGATTAGAGGCGAGTTCTTCTTCAAGTTTTGTCGCTTCCATTCTGGCATCTTGACGATATTTATTAAACACGGCATTAATCTTTCCTTCTATTTCTGAGACTTGGCGCTTAGTACGCATGACTTCAAGTTTGCTAGTATCGCCCGTTTTAAATAACTCTTGATTGATCGTTAGCTCTTCTTTTGCCATTGCAAGACCTGTTCTCAAGGTTTCTATTTCTTCTTCGACACTCCGTTTACGTTGTGCATACAAGGCTTGTTGTACTTCAATAAACTCAGGGAAATCTGTCACCTTTTTGCTAAAAGTAGGTGTGCGATTGGTCGCTTCCGCTCTGGTACGGTCTAATGCAGCCAGCAAAGCCGCACCTTTAGAGCGACTTTCTTCGTAACCTGCATTTGAACGATCGGTTTCAAGAACGGCTAAGCGTTGCCCTGTGACTACCGTTTGACCTTCCTCAACTAAGATTTGAGATAAAACACCGCCATCGGCAGCTTGGATGATCTGAGTATGCGCACTGGGAATAACCTGCCCTTGTGCGCGAACGGTTTGATCAATTTCAAACAAGGCTGCCCACAGTAAAAATAAACTTAGGCCTATCAATAACAAAAAAGTCATTGATACCGATCCAGAATGTGTAGATTGAACGCTATTATTCATGAGTGTTTCTCTTGGCCGGGCGACATGGTTGGCTGGGGATTTTGTAATTGAGAAATTACTTGCTCTTTTGGACCATCTAGAATGATTTTGTGATTGGCAATAACAATGAGTCGATCAACCAACTCAAGCATTTCTATCTTATGTGTTACCAAAATTAACGTATCCTCCGGCTTTAAAGTTTGTTTAAACGCTTGCGTCACTTGTTGCTCTAAACTTCTATCCATAGACGCTGTCGGTTCATCAAGTAACCATATTCGAGGATTACGTAAAAATGCCCGCGTCAAATTAACCAATTGACGTTGCCCACCAGACAAACCCGTGCCACCTTCAAATATTTCTTGTTGCAGACCTTTAGGATGTTGATTAATAACAGTCTGTAAAAGTCCCGTTAACTGGGCTGCTTCTAAAATCGTTGAATCACCAGGATCGAGTTGGCCCAAAATAAGATTATCGCGAAGGGTTCCTGCGAAGAGTCGGCCTTCTTGCTGCACATAACCCATACTCTCAGCTAATAATGGTTTAGCAATATGGCTTAAATCAATATCATCGAGTAAAACTCGGCCTTCTTGCGGCTTATACATGCCTGACATAAGTCGAAGCAAGGTTGTTTTGCCTGCACCAACCGGCCCTAATACACCAATTTTCTCACCTGCATTAATAATAAGATTAGTGATAGCTAAGGCTTGATTACCACCATAATTGCTTACAACAGATTCAAAGCGGTATTGGCCTCGAATATTTTCCAAAATAACGGGCTCTTCTTGACCATGATGATCATCCTCTAAGACCCAAAGCCTATCCAATCCTTTCAACGCTGCCTTGGCATGCGCCCATTGTATTAGTTGGTTAGGGATCATTGCCACCGGTGCAAAGACTCTTCCAGACAAAATAGAACAGGCGATCAAACTGCCCATGGTTAATTCCCCTTTGCTGACCTGCATCGCACCAAAAGCGACTAAGAGGACATAAGAGAATTGCTGTAATACAGCCGTAAGATGTTGAGAGTGCTCAGTGATATTTCGCATATCTAATTCATAATCACGGGCATCATCTGTTGTTTTCATCCATCGGGATAACATACGCCAGCCTCCTTGTCCGGATTTGATGGTTTCTGCGCCTTCTACGGTCTCTACCAGCAAGCCCGTTTTAAAATTGCTAGCGCCCATTGCTTTGCCTGCATAGCCTTCGACCCGTTCCCGATAATACCAACCAATAATGACCGCTAGTAAAAAAAAGGTTAAAGGGATTACAGCCAACCAGCCTGCAATTAGGGCAATGACCAAGGAAAAAACCAAAGCAAACGGACCATCAATGGCCAAATTAGTCGTCATTGAGGTAAAAAAACTACGAACCGTTTCATAACCGCGCATTTGTCCTGCTAAGCCGCCGATACTTTGTGGTAACTGATCTAAACGAATGGCTAAAAAACGCAGATACACAGCACGGGCAAGCCGCTGATCAACTTGATTAATGAGTCGTTCATAAATACTGGAACGCACATGCTTGGCCATGAGTTCGAATAATATAGCGGCAAGCACCCCTAGCGTTAGAACTAACAAGGTTTGTGAGGCGCCTGTAGGCACAACTCGATCATATATTTGCATGCTATACAGCGAGGTGGTCATGGCAATAAGATTAATCATAACCCCACCGATAATTGCTTCGATTATCAGTTTACGATGTGAAAAAGTCTCCTGTTTAATAAGTTGATACACAGGACTGGACGTCGCCACAAAGGGCTTGCTAAGTTTAAACAAGGCGTAACTATAGTCCTGTAGTTCGCTATCTGCCTGTTCTTGCCAGCGATTATCCAGCACATCCCACCATTCACTAATCCATTGGCCTTGGGCATTTTTACCTCGTAAGACGCCCCATTCACCGATACGTTCACCCGCCTCTGCATACATCAGTATGGGCATGACAGCCGCATCAGGGAATGACAACCAGCGAGGCGCAGGTAACTGTAAGTGTTCAGCAACCACTTGTAACTGTTTGCGCGGTGACTGACCCTGTTTTGCTAAAGCCGCCTCAGTGGCTTCTAGGAGCGCCAAGCGATCGACACTATCATGTTGTAATTGCGCCAACCTGACCAAGCAAGGTTGTAAATTCATGGTAATACCTATCTCAACCATGACTATCCCCCCCTCACTACACTAGCAACACCTTGGGTATAAATCGCTAAGCGCCAAGTGGAAAGAAGTCTTGAGGTTTGTGTATCTGCCACTTGCGTGTCAATGTTGATCAAATCGCGTATGGAGTTCATCGTGTCATACCACGTTCGTTTACCGGCTAGGAATTGACGGTCATACGATTGAAATATTTCTTCAGAAGCCTGCATAGATTGTTGCAGGGCCACTAAGCGCATTTTGGACGCAGATGCTAAAGTATAATCGGCAATAATCTGCGTACTAAGCGTCCGTGATTGCGACTCTATTTCATCCAGGGCCGCTTGATATTGCGCTCTTGCCCCACTAATATCAGAAAATGTTGATAAACCAGCGCCAAAGCGAGTGGATGCCTCAAGGAAAACGCGTGTGTCTGCATTGTTATTGGTATAGTTGATACTACCTACTTGCTCTTCCACGCGCGCGACAACTTCCGGAAACATATTAGCTCGACGTTCATCAATGACCGCTTCTTGGATCAGGGCCAGTGCTTTAGCTTTTTGAATACTGGGATTAATTAAAGGTGCTTGATCCAGTAAAACGTCTAAGTTCTCGTCTATTTTATAGGGTTCAGTGATTGAATTGCTGAGTTCGTTATTCGTAATACTGCGTCCCATTAACTGACCAAGACGACCCAAAGCGGCTTTCATTTGTGCATTGGCTGTCGCTGTATCTGCGATAAGTGATTCCACTCGACTGACAATCAAAACCAGATCACTTTCCGAGGATGCACCCTGCTGCACTCTCCGCGTAACCATGTCTCGAAGTCGCTGATAAATCGTCATATTTTTTTCATAAACTTGTGTTTTTAAATAACCGGCCATCCATTCGCTATAACTTTGCACCACTTGTAAGGCGATGGTTTGACTGATCTCATCCACGGCAGCATTACTACTTAAGACGCCTGCTTTTGCTTTATTTAAGCCTGCTGTTAAGCGCCCCCCTGTAAAAATAGGCTGCTTTAGTCCTAAAGAGACGGCGGCAGGATCCCCACTATAAGAACGATCACCCGGGGTGCCATAGTGACTTTGCACATTAACAACGGGTGTTGGGTAAAATTGCCACTTTGCACTTTCTTCGCCAGCTTCTGAGGCTTCTTTTTGCGATTGTTGCGCTTGAATAGCAGGATGATCCATGAGTGCCGACATAACGAGTTGCTTTAAAGATTCTGCTTGCGTTAAGGCCGGTAAGAAACTCATCAAAAACAGTAAACTCATTCGACTGAGCGTTTTTTGATTAGGCATTATAAATACCCCATACCCTTTTCTGTTTGGTTTTATGACCGGCATCCAACAATGAAAATATCGAGCGCTATTAATACTTAATTTTTTCGTTAACATTTTTATTCAATCCCATTACTACTTAGTAACTATTTTTTGTATTGTTGAAATTTTCAAAAAAATAGCATGGGTATTTTTTTGCTTAATAATTCCAAATATTTTCGACCCATAAAACCAAGCTAATGACCCATAGAACCATGAAAAAACATTCAAAGTTACGTACCGATTAATCACCCCAATCACTCTATTTTTAAGCATTAGAAGTGATCACTTAGACTTGGAGCAGGCATCAATATAAATAAAAAAGTGAAGACTCTTTTTTCATAACACTGTTCGTTTAGTCATGAAAAGAAAAGTCTGCTCTTTCTTGTATTATCTATCTTTAAATCTGCCTTGAAAATCCTACGATCGTATGAGTGAGAGGTGTTTTTTCTATTAAATATGAAATTAACTGCACTTTTTTTCTTAACTGTAGCGGCTACTTAAAGCCAATAAATAATCTGAGTGACGCATGTGTAATAGGAAAATAGGTGAGGCGTTTGACCAAATTATTTAGACGAATGACTGGATAACAGGTCCTTTTGTAGAGGGGATAACTCTATCAAAAAATACGTTTATTTCAGTAGTCTCTGTACACGAAAGGTAAATGACATAAACACTGGCACAGGCGCGTAAGACTAATCGCCTAGGAATGATGAATGGGGTGTTATTCTTGCAAATTGAACAGCGTATCAACTCGAATGTAACCTCTAAAAGGCACTCAAGCTGATTAACTTACAATGTGATCTGATGCGCTTTGAATAAAACTGTCATCACGATAATGATCAAAACCGCAGGTAACAATTAGGGCGTCATTTTCTAATCAAGCTCATTAGCTTATTGAAGGCAGTCGTTAATCGAATTAAGCAACGCTTGTTGAATAATGGGTTTCGTTAGGTAATGACTGAAGCCAGCTAATCGTCCGCGCTCGTGGTCTTCTAACATCCCACTCGCGGTTAAGGCAATAACTGGTATAGCCTTAAGCGAGTCATTGGCTTTGAGCGCTGACAGGACCTGATAGCCGTCCATTATGGGCATATTAATGTCCAGAATAATGACATCTGGACAGAGTAATAAGGCTTGCTCAACTGTACAACTTGGCGCTTGGAGCGTGGTTACTTGTAAGTGAGCATGGGCTTTAAGTAAGTTTGTCAGTAATTTCAGATTAGACGCATTATCGTCAACGCATAACACACGGTATTGTTGTAGTTGTATTTCTACATCGTCAACGCGTAACACCGGGTATTGTTCATGTATTTCTATGTGCGGGTCATGAGTCAGCATAAAAGTCGCTAACGGAAGCTGAGCGGGTAACAAAGGAATTTCATTATTTATAGGCAACTTAAGACTAAATTGACTACCAACGCCTTCGGTGCTCGTAACACCAACGGTTCCACCCATTAGCACCACTAATTGACGAACAATACTCAGCCCCAACCCCGTTCCCTCGGTATTTTCCATACTTTTCAGGCGATAAAATGGCTCAAATATATCAGCCAATCGCTCCTGTTCAATACCTTTTCCTGTGTCACTCACTTTTATACTTAACACATTTGATTCTGTCTGCTCAGCGTGGACATCTACACGCCCTCCACTCACATTATATTTTATGGCGTTAACGATTAAATTCATAAGTAGTTGACTCAGTTTAACGCGATCGCAGGATAAAACAATTGGGGTGGTGCATGAGTAACTAAGGGTTATATTATTTGGTTTAGCTAATGAAGCGGCTTGTGCCAAACATTCTGCGATGATAGTCGAGATATTTTCAGGCTGGTTTGAAAAAATAATATTCCCTGATTCTATCTTAGCAATATCCAACAACTGATTAATCAATATCAGTAAAAGATTGCCACCTGTCGTTATTTCATGAAGATATTCGCGTTGCTCGGCATCAAGCGGGCTAGTGCCCTCTAGCAGCTGAGAAAATCCTAAGATAACATTTAAAGGGGTTCGAAATTCATGGCTCATATGAGCCACAAAAACCGTTTTAGCTTGGCTAGCCTGCTCAGCTTTTTGTTTGGCTTCCGCCAGTTCTTTTGCTGCTAACGAACGGTTAGTTACATCGCGTTGAATGTATAAAACACTCAGTGGATTTTTGTTCGCGTCATAAATTAAACTGCAATTAACTTCAGCCATAAAATGACTACCATCTTTTCTAACCGCTTCATATTCAAGCGCACCTAACGCATTCCCCTTTAGTAATTCGGTAATCGTATTTGATACCTTGTCATAAGCGCTACTTTTTAATACATCAAAGATAGGCATGCCTATAAACTCTTCTTTTGAATAGCCCCACATAGCGATGGTTTGAGGCGACACAAATTGAATGATGCCGTCCATTGACGACATACCAATACCGTCGGGGGATACTTCAAATATCGCGCGTAACTTTTCTTCACTATTTTGCAGTAATTTTTGGGCGCGCTTATAGGTTGTAAGATCCATTCCAAAGCCCCAATGTTTTTCACCTTGGGCCATATAACCCCACGATATATATTTTTCCGAACCATCCTTACACCTTACATTCATCTCCATGGGCACTATAGCCGTATGCGTCTTCACTGACTGACTTACTCTTGTTTGCCATTCTTCAATGATCTGCTGTCGATAAACAGGGTCAGGACAGGCTAGAGGCCAAAAGTCGTCAAGCGTAGGCACGTCTTCTAAGCTATAGCCAAACAACTGAATAAATGTTTTATTTATATATAAGGTCGTTTTTTTATCTGCGTTATCAGCATACCGATAAACCGCTAACGGAGAATTGTCAGTAATTTCTCTAAACAATGACTCACTGTTGCGTAAAGCCTTTTCAGCTTCTTCTCGTTCCGCCAAAACTGTTTCATGCATTCTAGTAAGGTCTAAACAAGTGCCTATCATACGCAAGGGCTGTCCCTGAATATCTCTTTCTACGACATCGCCCCGATCCAATACCCAGAGAGTGCGGCCATCAGGTAAGCATAAACGATGTTCACTGCTATAAGCGCCCTCACCTGACAAAGACGTTTGTAATCTTGCCCAGACAATCGCCTGATCGTCTTGATGGATTAAATTTGTGAACACTGCCAAAGAATGCGTTAAATAACTTTCTCCTAGACCGGTTAATTGGCACCACTGGCTATTATGCGTAACTATATCCGTACGCAAATCCCAATCCCATAAATTACCGCCTCCCGCTTCTAAGGCAAAACGAGCTTGGCTATTTATTTTTTCCTGCTCCACAGCTTGTAGTAACTTTTCTTCTCGATGCTTAACAATCTCCAATAATCGATTAAAGCTTTTAATAAGTATCGTAAATTCATCTTCATTACTAAGGGTGGGTAGCGGTAGCGGTAGCAATTTCTGTGCCGAAAAAGATTGCAAAGTCTTTCCCACTACAACTAAAGGTTGCAATAAACGCTTTACTAGAAAAGTAACTAATAAGGATACGAAGACCCAAAGTACTATTAAGGCAACTAAGCCACGCTTATGAAGATTTTTTATAGGCGCAAACGCTTCAGCTGTCGGCAAATCCACCTTAAGATACCAATCCGCTACCGGCACAGCTTTAGCCGACGCAAGCACCTCAACTCCTTTTCGGTTGATGCCCAGTTCATTGCCTTCAAAACCGGCCATAAATCGATCCACTAGCGGATACTGTCCTAGTGTTGGTAGGCTCTCCATAATGCGACTTTTGTCAGTCGCTATAATGATGATGTGGTATTGCGGTGAAGCCAGTACATAGTCGCCAGAAAGACCATAATGGCTATTCATAAGCGGATCAAGGAAATTGGGCTTTGCTAAATTAATTCTGCCAATTAAGGCGCCTATCACCCGACCGTTATGATCATGAAGCGCGACAATAAAAGGCAATAATGGTAGGTCTTGCTGGCCTATTTTTAAGGGTCGGCCAATCTTATGAGTCACTTTAGCGGTCAACACCGCTTGTAAGTCAGCATTATTAACAAAAGCTAGTTCGCTAACGTCGTCATTACGGGTATCAGCAAGCACCTTATCATTAAGATCAACAATATAGGCACCCTCATTGAAATGGCTTTCTAGGATTTTTTGACGTAAAAGGAACGATTGCAACGCCGTTGGGTTTTTAAAAAGGGGCGGATCAATAGACTGGGCAATCCCTTGTAAAACAGCTAAGCGATCAGATAACTGTAAATCAATTTCTGTGGCGAGTAGGCTAGTGATTGAAAATTGCTGATCACTGATAACACCTTGCATATCATGACGTAACGTCCAAGAATAAAGGGCAGTTACTGCTGCGGCACTAACCAAAAACAGCATCACTATCATATAACTGACTTTACTACGAAGCGACCAAGTTCGTGGTAATAGGCTAAACAAATTTCGCGGCTGATTCATTCTGAACACATCAAAGGTTATATGAAATTATCTTGAGCATCTAAACGATAGTTTACCCTTTTCAACTTTCTGGTTGTAAGGCCAGTAATTCTAACAAAGTACTTACCTGTAACTTACGCATCATTTCCGACTTATATTGTTTGGCGGTGGGCAGAGACACACCTAATCTATTTATTATTTCAGTATTGTTGCAACCTACTATTACCAGCTCGTAGACGTCTCGCTCACGCCCTGACAGCTCACTTAAGCACGCATCTAAATCGGCTTTTTTTTGAAAAATACGATTTTTTTTTGCGGCTAATTCAAACGCTGATTTAACGGCTACAATCAATTCCTCTTGCTGAAAAGGCTTAATTAAAAACTCAAAAGCACCTTGCTTCATCGCTGTAATAGATTGCTGCATTGAGGCTTCTCCGCTCATAAAAATCACGGGGATGTTCCAACCTAATTGAATGAGTTTGTTTTGCAATTCAACACCTGACATTAAAGGCATTTTTATATCCGTAATGATAATGGATTGCTTAACATTAGGTTCTGCCTGAAAAAAATCGATTGGATTATTGTAAATATGAGATGAATAACCCTGCCTTGTAAGTATGATTTCAATAAGCCGACACATAGATTTATCGTCTTCAATTACAAATACATGTTGTATCGCTTCTAGCTTCGGAGTCGTTAAATTATTCATTTTTTTGAATAGCATGCCAAATTGAATGGGCATTATCACATGATCTTTTTTATCTGCCTATCATACGATCGTATGATAGGCAGATAAATTCACTTGAATTTAGCTTTTGAAAGTCCCCCCTCTATCTACAAAACCCGACAAAACAAGCCCATACGATCGTAGGATTGTTTATTTAAAGAACTCTGGCTACTATATTTCAAAAGGGACTTGGGAATATAGGCCGTAACTTAATGGTTTCTTCAAACTAAAGTGATCACTTTATTGTTTTTTGACAGAATGTAAGGCATCAAGATGAATTTTTCTCTCCGGCAATTAGTTGCCGATTTACATGATCAAGCAAGAAAACTAGAAGCCCTCGGCAATAAAGAGGCTGTCGCTATTGCCTCTAATATTAGACAAAATGCTGATTTACTCAATGACATTGAAAAAACAGGCTCTATGTGAAATAGAGTGGGTAATCGAATTTTAATTTACCACAAAGAAAATAAATCATATTGATGAAGTTATTGATATTGCGATAGCCTCTGGCACGACGTTTAGCCAGTTGAATCTTGCAATTGATACCTTCAAGAATGCCGTT
>CAMDWT010000061.1 GCA_945877505.1 Crenothrix polyspora | reverse complement strand
GCCTTGCAATTAAGTCGAACAAAGAGCTTTGACGATGCGGAAGAGGCTTTTATTGCGGCTTCTTTTGTTACGTCCATTTTGGAAGATAAATTCATCGCGTCTAAAGAAGAAACAGACATCATTTTTAAGCATCAATTTAATCAAACCTTGATATTAACAGTCTTTGTATTGTTTATGATGCTATTTATGGCTTGGGTTATTTCAAGAAGAATATCAGGTCGAGTTAAAAAATTGATTACCACCACTGACCTGATTGCTAAGGGTGATTTTACCGTTAAAAACGAGGTTAAAGGGACTGATGAAATCGGTCAATTAGCCCATGCAATTGAAACCATGCAAGCTAAACTTTTAGCAGGGCATCAAGAAATTGACGATAAAAATTGGTTAAAAAATGGGTTGGCTCGCATTAATAAAGTCATCTTAGGTCAGGACGATATTGCTGTTTTAGCGTCTAAGATAATTAACGAAATTTCTGAATATGTGGGTGCTCACGTCGGTGCCCTTTATTTATTGAAAGCGGTCGATAATGAAGTCGTCTTAGCGTTATTGGGGGCTTACGCTTATACACCCAGCAATAATGCGCCCTCTGAATTTAAATATGGAGAAGGCTTTGTAGGACAAGTTGCCCTCTCACGTAAGCAAATACTGGTTAACGATGCGCCCAAGGATTATTTGCGGGTTGTTTCTGGGTTGGGGGGAACTTCTCCGCATACCATTTGTGTAACACCGCTTCTATTTGAGAAAAACTTACAAGGTGTTATGGAAATTGGCTCGGTTAACCGTTTAAACCAGCTGGCTTTTGACTATATAGAACAAGTCTCTGAAGTGGTCGCTACGGCTTTTGCGATTGCTTTGGCGCAAGAACAAATGAAACTTCAACAAGAAAAAATGAGGCTTCAAAAAGTAGAGTTGGAAACCGCTAACGAGAAGCTGAGAGATTTGGATCAAATGAAAACCAATTTTCTGTCTACTGTGTCTCATGAACTTCGCACACCGTTAACGTCTGTTATTGGCTTTGCCCGTATTATGCAGAAAAAATTCGAAACCGTACTTTATCCTGCGCTGGCTGATAATGAGGATAAAAAAGTTCAAAAAGCGATACGGCAAGTTATGGATAATACGGCGATCATTGTCGAAGAAGGTCAACGGCTGACTCATTTAATTAATGATGTATTGGATCTGGCCAAAATGGAGGCCGGACGGGTTGATTGGCATATTACCGACTTAGCTATCGAAGATATTATCGATCGTGGCATTGCTTCAACATCGTCTTTATTTGCTAATAAACCTGTCACGTTGCGCAAAGATATTGCCCCTAGTTTACCGTTGTGTGCGGGAGATCGTGACCGTTTAATACAAGTCGTTATCAATCTAATTTCCAACGCGATTAAATTTACTGATGCGGGTAAAGTAACGCTTAAAGCGGCACTGAACAACGGTGAGTTGGTGGTTAGTGTGATTGATAGCGGCAGTGGTATTAAACCCGAAGATCAGCCGTTGGTGTTTGAGAAGTTTAAACAAGTCGGCGATACCATGACAGATAAGCCCCAAGGGACGGGCTTAGGCTTGCCCATTTGTAAAGAAATCGTTGAGCATCTTGGCGGTCGCTTGTGGTTGGAGAGCGAGATTGGGGTGGGAAGTACTTTTATGTTTTCTTTGCCGGTGTCGAATACACAGAGTGCGCCAGCTTCTTTCTTTACTACAGGCGAGCATCATCATAAAAATACCTTGTTAAGTAATGAGGGAGAAGAAGTCAGTTATCTTTGGCAAACGGACAGTCAATCGCTGGAGCAAGCCATTAAAGTAAGTCTTGAGCAGTCGAGCACGGTCAAAGTTGCAAAAATGCCCACTATTTTGGTCATTGATGACAATATGAATATTCGACAGTTTTTACATCAAGAGCTCAGTGCGGTTGATTATGAAGTGCGTGAGGCTTCTAGCGGGGCCGAAGGTTTAGCGATGATTGCCGAGCAAAAACCTGATTTGATTATTTTGGACGTTAAAATGCCGCATTTAAATGGTTTTGAGGTCGCCGTTAGGTTGCATACTAATCCAATCACCTTAAATATCCCTGTTATTCTTTATACCATTACCGAAGATAAATTACTGGGTGAACAATTAGGCATTGAGTGTTATTTAAATAAGCCGGTTAAAGATACAGAACTGCTTAAAGCCGTAACAAAATTGCTTAAAGCGCCTCAGACTCGAAAAAAGATTTTACTTTTTATCGCTGATCCGGTTAAAAGAGCCCATTGGGTTAGTTTGTTAAATGACTGTGGTTATGAGACCGTGGCGATAGATGATGTTCTTAAAGGGATGGAGGCGTCGGTTGCTTTTCAACCTCAGTTGGTGATCGCAGAAATATCGCTGGCTAAGCAATTCAATATCATTGAGCAACTAAGGGGCGAACTTGGTTTAGATAAGGTCTTGTTCACCCTATTAGACGATCAACTACCCCGTTAATAAGCGAATGACATGTCCTTTGTAATCCTTTTTATTCACCCTAGATAATCTTATGACCCTAAGTTACGACATAAAACTCAAACGACTGTGTTTGAAAGGAACACCGGCAAAGCTCATTCAACGCTTTATGGATGATAGAGCTAATCCGTTGTGTATAGTTGATCACACGGGTGAAGTGATACTGGGTGAAAGCACACAAACCACACGTTACCCTATCGAAATCGAGGCGGGTAAGCTTATAGGTTGGGTTTATGGTGAACCGATGGATGCACCCTTATTGGCGGCGTTTGTTAGTTATATGGCGCAAAAGGAGTTGGAAAGTAAATTACTCTCTCAGGAAACGCTGAATAAATATAAAGAATTGACGTTGTTGTATGATTTGGGGGAGAAAATTGCTGACTGTATCGACCTTGATCAGCTTGCCCAACTAACTTTGTCGGAAGCGCGTTCATTACTGCCGTCAACTGCAGATCTTCATTTGGGCATGCTGTTAATTGATCAAGATACAGGTCATTTAACGGTCTGTGCAGGACAGGGCAGTCTATTTCCGGTCGGTTGTACATGGCTTTCGATTGATGGCATTACTCAACAAGTGTTGAACACTGGCAATACAGAGATCGTTAACGAAGTGTTATCAGATCCTCGTTATCAGGCCTGTCATGGCACTTTAATAGATATACAAGCGATGCTGTGTGCGCCCTTAAAAACACGAGACAAGATTTTTGGGGTGCTGATGGTAGTTAGTCAAACCCTTATTAATTTTAGCGCGGCTGAGGCTAAGGTACTAAATTTACTAGCCTCTCAGATAGCGGTTGCTATCGGTCGCGTCAATATGATTAATGATCGTGTGGCTCAAGAGCGATTTCAAGAATCGCTTAAGCTCTCTCAAAGCATACAAATGGGGATGCTTTCAACGGCGTTTCCTCGCTTTAATCAAGGCAGTACTATTGATTTGTTCGCGTATATTCAACCCGCTCGTGAAGTCGGGGGGGATTTCTATGATTTTTTTCATTTAGATGAAAAAACCCTGCTTATCGCCATCGGTGATGTTTCTGGTAAAGGCGTGCCAGCGGCTTTATTTATGGTTAGGGTTAAAACCTTGGTGCGCGTCATTGCTAAACAACATGCATTTCCTGATCAGATGATGGCCGCCTTAAATCCAGAATTATGTCGTGATAATGACGCCATGATGTTTGTGACTTTATTTTTGGCGACGCTAGATCTGGAGACAAAGCAACTGAACTATAGTTATGGCGGCCACAATCCTCCTTTACACCTATCAAAACAGGGCATAGTTTCGCTATTACCCGGTGATTCGGGTACTGCTTTAGGTATCTTTGAGGAAGCGACTTTTAGCATGGAATCTAAGCAACTTGATCCCGGTGATGGTTTGTTACTTTATACCGATGGCATTAATGAGGCCATGAACATTGATTTTGAAGAATACGGTGAGGATCGTCTCTGTCATTTATTAACAGGGTTTGCTGAAAATAATGCGCAAGCGTTGGTGGAAATAGTGACGGCTGATGTTAATGTGTTTACGAAAGGCGCCGAACAGTCAGATGATATTACTGTGTTGGCAGTACAACTCTGTAGGTCATAAAAGTAGCCATGATGCGTTATGTGCTTTCAATGCAATGCCCCTAAGTTTCATCTTATTACTTTTTCGTAAATTTAATAGTAGGTCCAATGTCTATAAAAAAAATAAATAATTGGATAGCGGGCTTATTCTCGTTATTGGCACTCGTAACGTTCATTAGTTTATCGCTAGCCAACTATTATCGAAATGAGCAGGTAAAAACGCTTGATGTGCAACTAAAATCATTGTTGTTATCGCAACAATTATCCGAAGGGTCTGATTTTTTAACCAATACCGTCAGGGCTTTTTCGTCAACGGGTGATTCCAGTTATGATGATTTATTTGCCGAGGAGATTACTGTCAAACGCAGTCGAGACCTTGCCGTTGCTGGATTGCGTAAGTTGGGGGCAACGACTAATGAATTGCAGCTTATTGAAATAGCGAAGAATAATTCTGATCAATTAATCAATTTAGAAAATCAAGCTTTTGCTGCAGGACGTTCGGGAAATCTTGATTTAGCAAGATCGCTCGTTTATGGCGCTGTTTATCGGGGTGAAAAAGCTAAAATAATGGAGTCAATCCATGCGTTTCAACAGGCTATTGAGTTAAGGTTGGCGGAGGAAGTAAAAACAATAAGTTGGCGGGCGGATACCTCCTTAAGGTTCTCCTTTTTTATTGTGTTCATTATGGTGCTGATGGTTTTTTTATCGCAACACTTGTTTTATAGGCGAAAGGTTGTCGTGCCTTTAGTTCGTTTGAATACGATTGTGTCCGCACTTACTATTGAAAAAAGAGAGGCTGAGCTTAATGTGTTTACAGACAGCTCAGAAATATCCACTTTAGCTAAAACAATTAATGAGTTTCATAGCAATGCACTGCTTGCCGCAGACTTGCAAAAACTTAGATTGCATATCGCCGAAATGACAGCCGAACTTTATAAAGCCCAAGATTGCTCCGAATTAACAGACATTGTTATGACTGATATCAGTTCGTTTTTGGGTGTAAGGCATGGTTTGTTATATGTCGCTGATCAAACGGAGCAGTACCTCACATTAGTCGGTGGCTATGGCGTGCCGATTTCAGCTGTCGGTAATAGGATGCTTTTTGGGGAGGGATTGGTGGGTCAGTGTGCCTTTACTCAAGTTCCTGTGCACATGAATACGCCACCTGTCGATTACGTCAAGATAGCCTCTGCAACCGGCAGTGCAGAGGCTAAATGTATTTTTATTTTGCCACTCGTTTTAAATAAACGTTTGATGGGGGTTATCGAATTAGCCTCTTTTCGACAATTTGATGAAAATGATCAGCTGGTCTTAACAGAGATTTGTTTTGCATTGGCGATGAGTATAGGGATGTTGAGCCATAAAAATAGCTGAAGAAAATAATCCAATTGTCATTGTCTAAACTGCACCGCAGACTTCTTTTAATTCAACCTAATTCTATTAACGCTAGCTTTGCTGAGTTATTAAATCGGTAGCGTACAAAATAATAAAAAGGCCTGTTGGATTTTGGACTCATGTATTCTTATTTTCTAAAATTATCATGGTAGAATTGCTAAACATGTTCACTGTAACGAGTGATATTAGGCGCTGTTTTTTAAGTAGATTTAAGGCTTATCTATCGACTTTTGAAATGGACTTAATTTAGAAGAATAAATTATACAAATTATTAAGGTTACCCATAGCATGACTAAAAAAATTCTGATTACCGATGATGAACCTCATATTCGGCTTTTGTTAGAACAAGCCCTTGAAGAACTCGAAGACTATGACGTTGAGTTTTTTCTTGCAGAAAATGGAGAGGTTGCTTTAGAGATTATCAAGACAGAAAAACCTGAGCTGGTTTTACTGGACGTTATGATGCCAAAGATGAATGGTTTTGATGTGTGTAAGACGGTAAAGCATGAGTGGGCAATGGATGATGTCTATATTATTATGTTGACCGCTAAAGGTCAGGAATTTGATAAAGAAAAAGGCAATGAAGTCGGTGCCGATCTTTATATGACCAAGCCTTTCAACCCCGATGAAATTATGGCGCATGCTGTTAGAGTGTTAAAAATTGACTTAGATAATTAGTCTTTTTTGGTCATGATTTTTTCCAGTTCTAAGCCTTACTATCCACTTTAATTTATAAGACCTGACTGGCAGGAGTCATTTTAATGAAGAAACTTATTAATACCCCCGATACCTTCATTGCTGATGCCTTGTATGGCTTGGCTCTTGCAAATGCCGATTTACGCGTAGATCATCAAAATCGTATTATCTATCGGGCAGAACCGACACGAGCGGGTAAAGTGGGTTTAATTTCCGGTGGCGGTTCTGGGCATGAACCCCTTCATGGCGGTTATGTGGGTTTAGGTATGTTGGATGCAGCTTGTGCAGGACAAATCTTTACCTCACCCACGCCTGACCAAATTTTAGAAGCAACTAAGCAAGTGGATGCCGGTGCGGGCGTGCTTTACATCGTTAAAAATTACACCGGCGATGTCATGAACTTTGACATGGCTGCTGAATTGGCGACTGCTGAAACGGGAGTTGAGGTGGCGACTCTACTGGTCAATGACGATGTTGCCGTACAAGATTCACTCTATACAGCAGGTCGCAGGGGCGTTGGCTTGACAGTGTTATTAGAGAAAATAGTCGGTGCCGCAGCAGAGCAGGGACAAGATCTAGTAACGTTGACGGCACTGGCTCGTGATATTAACGCAAAGGGGCGCTCAATGGGCGTGGCGTTGACTAGTTGTACGGTGCCTGCCGTTGGAAAACCAACTTTTGATCTTCCCGAAAACGAAATGGAAATTGGTATTGGTATTCATGGTGAGCCGGGTCGTCATCGGGTGCCTTTAGGTACGGCCAAAGAGATAGCCGAACAGTTACTTACCCCTATTTTAGCCGATGTTGATTTCACAGCCAGCCCTGTCATAGTGCTGCTTAATGGCATGGGCGGTACGCCGTTACTTGAGCTTTATCTTATGTATGGTGAGGTGGCCAAGCTACTTAAGCGTTCCGGCATTACTGTGGCCAGAAATTTGGTAGGTAATTATATTACCGCTCTTGATATGGCGGGGTGTTCAGTCACACTTTTAAAAGCGGATGAGCACCTGCTTAAATTATGGGATGCACCTGTCAAAACAAGTGGACTCCGTTGGGGGATTTAACACAGGGTGGCTTCTACCGTAACGCTTAATCAACAGCTCAGCTGGATGACGATTTTTCAAAATTAGTGACTGAACAATGATCTTATTTGACTAAGTTAGATGCTGCAGGCTTTGAACATGTCACCGAGGCTGAAGGCAACTGCGCCTCTACGGATACACGACGATACTTAAAAACTAAGTTAATGGCGAGTTTCAGACGTTGAGGCTATGGTTTCTTCAGCCAGTAAAGTTATGACATCGACTTTATCAAAGGCATAGTGCTCGCCACAAAATTCGCAGCCAACCTCAATACTACCTTGCTCTTCCAAGATGCTTTCTAGCTCTTCTTTGCCTAGGGCTCTTAAGGTTCTTTCTATTCTTGGCCGGCCACAAGAGCATTCAAATTTAACCGGTTCCGCATCAAAAATCCGTATTTCATCTTCATTGAAGAGATTAAACAGTAATTGCTCACAATCCCAGCTGAGCAATTCTTGTTCGGTAATGGTATCGGCTAATATTTCAATCCTTTCCCACTCGTTTTCATCGGTGTTTTTAGAGGGGAGTTCTTGCAATAATAAACCGACGGCCTGCGTTTCATTAGCAAACAGCCATAAGCGCGTATTAAGTTGCTCAGATTGTTGAAAATAAGTTTGTAGCGCCGTTGCTAGGTTATCACCTTCCAGCCCGACAATCCCTTGATAAGGCTGCGCATTATCAGGTTCTATGGTCAGTACGAGACGTCCTGTACCAAACATGGTCTCTAAGGAGCCCGCAGGAACAAAATCATGGCTGCGTATCAACCCCCGCAATTTTTGATCATGTGTTGATTGCGCGACGAGTGTTTTAAAAGCGCCATCGCCTTGCGCTTGGAGGATAATTGAACCGTTAAATTTAATAGTGGCTGCTAACATACTGACGGCCGCTAAGGCTTGCCCTAATTGTAATTGAGCATTTTCAGGGCCTTGTTGATGCATTTTGGCAGTTTGCCAACTCTGCGTTAATTTAACCCATTCTCCTCTGATACCTAGCTCTTCAAATAAAAAACGGCGTAATAAATCTTGTTCTATCATGAATCTCTCATTAAAAGGGGGCTTGTTATAATCAAAAAAAACGGTAAGCTTAAAAAATAATAACTTACTTTATCAATCAAAACACCATAAGTCATGATATTTGCATCAAAAAAACTTACCTTGCCTGAGCCCGCCCAAGCATTGCCAGGAAGAGATACGGCCATGCTCTTCACTAATAAACATGTGGTTACAGGCCATCCACTTGATTTGCCGAGCCTCGAACCTTTACAACAGGCGTATTTTGGCATGGGGTGTTTTTGGGGAGTAGAGCGAAAATTTTGGCAACAAGCGGGGGTTTATAGTACGGCCGTAGGTTACAGTGGCGGCTATACACCAAATCCAACTTATGAGGAGGTTTGTTCTGGCTTAACTGGGCATAACGAAGTTGTTAAGGTGATATTTGACCCCTTAATCATACCTTATGCCGCTTTACTGCGTTTGTTTTGGAGTTCTCATAATCCAACGCAGGGCATGCAGCAAGGCAATGATATTGGCACACAATATCGTTCTGGGATTTACACGGAGAATGTTGAACAGCTTGGGGCAGCGTTAGCATCAAAATTACAGTATCAGCAGCAATTAACGCTAGCGGGTTTTAAAGCCATAACGACGGAGATCATGCCCATGACTGTCTTTTATTACGCAGAAGATTATCACCAACAATATCTAGCTAAAGAACCTATGGGGTATTGTGGTTTGCGCGGTGTAGGCGTTTTATATGAAGGTGCTTAGTTTTTGTCAGACAAAAAAAAGGCGGTTTTATAAAAAACCGCCTAGAGTCTATTTTAGGAGTGATATAACGCAACTTACAGCTGAAAAAGCTTTTTAAGGCTTTAAGTTAGTTTAATAATACCAACAATTAATGCAAATAAAAATGTGACATATTGTCGCAGCCTCCTATTTAGTGGTATAAGGCGAAAAACCTTGCTCCTTTTTGCCTAACTCTTTACTCTTTACAGAAATTAATCCCTTCAGTTTTTAAAATTGTAGTTACTAAAATGCTTTCACATATCTCTCCAAAGTCTCAGGTTTCCGTCTTACAAAATCTTAAATGGTTGTTTATTCTCAGAAATCTGATGATATTCGGCGAAGTCATGCTGATTATTTTAGCGGTTTATGGCTTAGGCTTACATCTGCCAGAAAGAGAGCTTTGGTTAGTCGTTTTATCCACCTGCGCTGCTAATGTTTATACGTCTATGCGCTTAGAAGCCAATGATGTGGTTACCGAGTTGGAGATTTTTTCGCAAATATCGATTGATGTTTTTGCGATTGCCGTCTTACTTTATCTGACGGGAGGCGCCGCTAACCCGATTACGTGGGTATTTTTGTTGCCACTGATTATTACCGCTATTATGTTGCCTCAAGCTTACGCGTGGTACATGGTGATATTAACAACGTCTCTGTATACCATGTTAATTGCTTTTAATATTCCTTTGCCGTCAATTGAGCCGCACATGCCGGGCCCCGACATGATTGATACGCAATTGGAAAATTATCAAATGTTGCAGCATACCCATGCGATGAATGATAAAAGTTATTTCAGCTTGCATATGTTTGGGATGTGGTTTGGTTTTGTTTTTAGTGCTGGATTGGTTGCTTTTTTTGTTGTTGAATTGGCCAGAACCCTAAGAGATCAAGAACGCAGTCTGGCGGAGGCACGCGAAAACTCTTTACGAGATGAACGTGTTGTTGCTTTAGGAACCTTAGCCGCGAGTGCGGCTCACGACATGGGCACCCCCTTAGGGACTATCGCTATTATTTCTCACGAATTAGAACAAGAATATCCTAATCATCGCTATCCAGACTTAAACGATAAGATGATGATCATTCAACAGCAGATTAATCGCTGTAAAGACGCGTTATCGGTTATGTCAGCCTCAGCGGGTGAAATGAGAGCTGAATCGGGCAGTGTCATTCCCCTCACTAATTATCTTGATGATGTCATTAAGCAATGGCGCACCCATGAATCTCGCTCTAAAATAAATTTTATTATTGATCGCGATGTGGTTCAGGGCGCTAAAATTGTCGCAGAGCGCACCTTAACGCATTCACTGATTAACGTTTTAAATAATGCGGCAGAAGCCTCGCCAATTGAGCGCGGCGTTGAGTTTTATGCCAGTTGGGACTTAGATTTTGTGACTTTAAAAATTAGAGATTTTGGTGCTGGTTTTCCGCCTGAAATTGTTCAATTTGCCGGTAAACAACCGGTGGTCAGTAAAAAACGGGGCTTAGGTGTGGGCTTATTTTTAACCTATTCCACCATTAATCGTTTAGGCGGAAAAATCAATCTTTATAACAGTGATTCAGGCGGTGCCATTGTCGAAATTACGTTACTCTTATTGAACAAAGAGACTACTCATGACGACAACAGAAATAGATAACCCTCGCTTATTGCTGGTGGATGATGATGAAACGTTTTGTACTGTATTAAAGTCAGCCTTAGAAAAAAGAAATTATGAGGTTTTAGTGGCAACCAATGTGGCTGATGGTATTTTTTTGGCAGAGAAAAATCTACCAGAATATGCAGTGATTGATTTACGTATTGGTTACGAATCTGGCTTAGAAATGGTTAAAAAACTTATTTCTTTAGATGATAATACCCAAATCGTCATGTTAACGGGCTTTGCCAGTATTGCGACAGCGGTAGAGGCCATAAAGCTGGGCGCTATCCATTATTTAACTAAGCCTGCTAATGCGGATGAAATTGTTAGCGCGCTCCATAAAAATGAAGGTGACGCTTCAGTATTAATTAATGAAAATCCTTTATCCATTAAGCGACTTGAATGGGAACATTTGCAAAAAGTTCTTATGCAGCATGAGGGAAATATTTCCGCCGCCGCTCGCGCTTTAAGTATGCACAGGCGCACCTTACAAAGAAAGCTAGATAAAAAGCCGGTTAGAGAATAAAACAGATGTATCCAAAGGCCGTATTTGATCAAGACTGTAATCAGTGTCCGCGTCTGGCTGATTTTTTGTGTACCGTTAAAGAAAAACATCCCACTTATCATGCCCGACCTGTGGCGCCCTTTGGTGACAGCCACGCTGAATTACTGATAGTCGGTTTAGCCCCCGGTTTACATGGCGCTAATGCAACAGGACGGCCCTTTACACAAGATTATGCTGGGCTACTGTTGTATGAGGCGCTTTATGAATTTGGTTACAGCAATCAACTGAATTCTGTCGCCTTAGGCGATGGCCTAAAACTCAAACGTTGCCGGATTACCAATGCGGTTAAATGTCTGCCGCCACAAAACAAACCCACGGGTGCAGAAATTAATCAGTGTAATCATTTCTTAGCCGCTGAGTTGCAAACATTGCCAGAACGAGCGGTGATTTTAGCGTTAGGCACCGTAGCCCATCTAGCCGTTTTAAAAGCCTATCAGATTAAACAAAGCAGTGCCGTTTTTGCTCATAACGCCCAGCACACTCTTGCACCGGGCCTTACCTTAGTTGATTCTTATCACACCAGCCGATATAACGTACAAACCAACCGTCTAACAAAAGCCATGTTTAACGCTGTTTTTCGGCGCATTGAGGGCTTGTTAATTTGAATTTAGCCATCATATTGTAGCTAGCACAGTTGCTTTACGCCCTGCAGATCAATAATCGATGGACATTTTCAAAGAGAATGTGCTATTAATTACCATATGTCATGTTGACGAATGATTTTAACTCGCATTTGACGGCTAGTTCCTAGAGTTATTCTACGGTTTTTTTAATTTAAAGAGGTTTTACTCATGAATACATCAGGTTTAAAGAAAGTACAACAAGGTTTCACCTTGATCGAATTAATGATCGTTGTAGCCATTATTGGTATATTGGCGGCAATCGCAATTCCGGCTTATCAGTCATACACTGATAAATCTAAGTTTACAGAGGTTGTATCGGCTACGGGACCCTTCAAGTTAGCCGTTGATTTATGTGTGCAAGACCTAGGTGTTGTAATCGGCTGTAGTGCTGGATCTAATGGTGTACCATCAGATATAACAAGTACGACAACATTTAAATACCTTGCATCTATTAAAACTGCTGATGGAGTGATTACAGCAACTCCAAAAGTTTTTGGTGGTGTTACTGCTGCAGAAACCTATATTTTGTCAGCGGTACCCTCAAATGGTACAGCTGCATGGACCGCATCTGGAGGTTGTTTAGCTAAAGGTCTTTGTAAATAGTAGATATTTAAATAGTTTTATAAACATAAGTTTTTCAAAGCCACATAACTATATGGTCTTTTAGTTTTTATTTTTGTAGAGCATTTGTTATTATAATTTAAAAAAACCACTCAACCTTATAAAGGCTGAGTGGTTTTTTTATTTGTAGTTCTGGCTATATATTTTGTCTGTAAAAGCCTCTGCTTAATCTTACTGTGCAAGTTAATAATAGTGTCATGAAATCATCTATATCCGTCTTTATTTTATGCCTGCCTATTAGCCTTCTTTACGTTCCATTTTTCTGGAATCCGGTTGTCTTTGATGATATTAATTTTTTTGATGGTTCGATACACGAGCAATATCTAAACACTGCTTTTAGTTTCGATTTGCGATGGTTACCTTATGCCACTTTTGAGTGGACACATGCATTGCTAGGCTTAGATTTAGTTTGGTTTAGGTTGGGTAATTTAGGATTTCATCTTGCCGTCACATTAACTTTATTTGTTTTTTTTCGTCGTCTTTTTAGTTTAGTTACTCCCCTTAGTCACTCGAATAGCGTGAATTTATCCTCCAATAACCTGGCTTTATTTGCAGCCTTACTTTTCGCAGTACATCCTGCCGCTGTATATACAGTAGGTTATTTGGTTCAACGCTCAACTTTAATAGCTACTTTCTTTGTTTTATTGACCTGGTGTTTTTTTTTAGAGGGGCTACTTAAAAAAAACTATCGATGGTTGTTTGCCTCTGCGTTGACTTATTTCTTAGCTGTACTATCAAAAGAGCATGCCATTATGGCACCGACTGTTACAGTTGCTTTGTTGGTGTTGGTGGATAAATCCTCTGTTCGTCAAAGGCTTAAATTTCTTTGGCCTATTTATGTGTTGTATTTTTTGATTGCCAGTTTTGTGGTATTGCAAATAAAGCGAAGTCATATTTTAGGTCAAGCCTATGAGCCGGTAGCCGCCAATTTAATGTCTTTGTTGGGCCCCGACTTCAATCCGGACTTGGCTTATCCTTTATCAATGCTGACTCAATGTTCTCTTTTTTTCAAATATCTACTGGTATGGCTAGCTCCTAGCCCCGCGTGGATGTCTGTTGATATGCCACAAAATTTTGCTTTAAGTTTATGGTCTTGGCCAGAAGTGTTGGGGCTTGTTAGTTTTATCGCGTACCCCATTATCGCTATTCGTCTATTGTTTAAAAAAGGCGTAAATGGGTTGCTGGGCTTTGCTTTGCTTTGTCCGTGGTTATTATTTGCCACAGAACTGTCAACGGTTAGAATTCAGGAGTCTTTTGTACTTTATCGCAGTTATCTGTGGATGGCTGGAGCGTTTGCCGCCTTACCCTTTTTGTGTCAAAAATTAAGTGCTAAACAAACAGTTATTACTTTGAGTTTTATGGTTCTATTTATGATGGCAGTGGCGTGGCTGCGGTTAACCACTTTTTCTCATCCCTTGTTGCTGTGGGATGATGCAGCAAGATTGGTTGAGAATAAAGTTAAGCAACCAATAGGCGTTGATAGGATTTTTTATAACCGGGGTACTGAGTTAATTAAAGTAAAACACTATAAAGAAGCACTTTCTGATTTTGATAAAGTGATTAGTTTAAAAGGCTACCATGCGGGTTACGCCTATCATAATCGAGGTGTTGTTTATTACGATACAAAGCAATATTTACTAGCCTTAAATGATTTTAATACAGCCATTCAAATGGTACCCAATAATCCAAAGCACTATCTGGGTAAAGCGAGGGCTATAGAAGCATTAAACGATAAGACTGAGGCTCGATTAGCCTATCAAAAAGCCTGTGAAGCAGGTGCAACTGTTGCTTGTGACAAAAAATAAATTTTTTAAATCAAGCTGGTTTAGACCTTAATTGATCTTAAATTTATTTCATTTCCAACACTATCTGCCTGACCTTTATCAATACCTGTTGTTGTTGTCCAGCTGACAATTTAGCAAATTCTTGTTCAAACTCACTCAAGCTATAAGAGGCTTTCTGGCTATTTTCGCCAAAGCCACAATCGG
>CAMDWT010000060.1 GCA_945877505.1 Crenothrix polyspora | reverse complement strand
GCATCATTTACTAATCTTACATGGCAGATATACTTGTATTGCCAGAAAACCAAAATGTGAAGTTTGTATTATCGAAGATCTATGTGATTTCAAGGCAAAACCATAAATTATTTACTACTTCATAACACCAACAAACGTTGATAAAAGTATATTAATTCTTTATTGATTAGTCTTTGGTATGATAGTTACATTCGATAGTTTTTATTCATCGAATTTTTATAAAAATATTTGGGAGTCATCATGAAAAAAATCAACAAAACACCTTTAGCGGCCGCTATGGGTGCAGCTTTAATTTCTACATTTACTGTCAATGTTGCTACTGCAGACGCCAACCCATTTGGCATGACTGAGCTTTCTACAGGCTATATGCAAGTTGCTGAAGCTAACAAAGCAGCAGAAATGGCTTGTGGCGCATCTATGAACATGGCTAAGCCAAAAACACCAGAAGGTGCTTGCGCTGGCGCTAAAAACCATCCGCCTGCAACAAAAGCCACTGAAGGCTCATGTGGTGATATGATGAAAGATGGCAAAATGAAGCCCGGCATGGAAGCTGCGTGTGGCGCCATGATGAAAGGCAAAGAAGGTGCCTGTGGCGAAATGATGAAAGGCGAATCGATGAAAGGCAAAGAGGGTGCTTGTGGTGCTGCAAAGCCAGCCACTCCAGCTAAATAAATTATCAACTAGCGACCTAGTTGTCTAAAAGGAGGGTGATATTATCGCCCTCCCCCTTTTATTCCCTACTCAAAAGGTGTTCTTATGGACACGACTCAACATCTCGTTCACGGTGCTGGTTTAGGCCTCCGACGCCCCTTGTTAAATCAACTGCTTGAATCCCCTCCCAAAGCGGTAGGCTTTTATGAAATAGCCCCCGAAAATTGGATAACCATTGGCGGAAAATATGGCAAATCGCTACGCGCAATGACCGAACGCTTCGATTTTATCTGCCATGGCTTATCTTTATCATTAGGCAGTACCGATTCTTTGGATGAAGACTTTATCCTCGATGTAAAACAGTTTATGGCTGAACATCAAATCAAACTTTACAGCGAACACTTGAGCTACTGCAGTCAACAGGGCCATTTATATGATCTGATGCCCATCCCCTTTACCTCAGAGGCCGTCACTCATGTCGCTAACCGTATCAAACGCGTACAAGATATTTTAGAGCAAAAAATTGCCCTCGAGAATGTTTCCTATTACGCCGCTCCAGGGCAGGAAATGGCAGAAATAGACTTTTTTAATGCCGTTATAGAAGAAGCGGGCTGTGATGTTTTACTTGATATCAACAATATTTATGTCAACAGCATTAATCATCATTACAATGCTGAAGCGTTTTTAAGCGCCATACCCTCAGATCGCATTGCTTACGCGCATATTGCAGGACACTATACAGAAGCCGATGATTTTCTAGTCGATACTCACGGCGCTGATATTATTGATCCCGTTTGGGCACTCTTAGATAAAGCTTATGAGCTTTATGGCGTTTTTCCAACCTTACTTGAGCGAGATTTTAATATTCCCCCTATTGCTGAATTATTAAAAGAAGTTAATACCATCAAATCAATGCAAGATTCTTGGGAAAAACCGCATGAAAAGCGCTATGCCCATGGTTAAAATGCCCATTGATTTTAAAAGCACACAAATAGCGTTCGCTGCCTATATAAAAGACCCCGAAAATAATCCGGTGCCTTCCGATGTAAAAATACAGCGGATGATGATGTATAGAGAATTATTTTTTAATAATATTGAAGGTTTTTTGTCGGGTAACTTTCCAGTTTTAAGGAAAATATTGAGCGACTCTGAATGGTTGGCCTTGGTTCAAGATTTTTTCGCAAAACACCCCTGCAAATCACCACATTTTTCAAAAATTCCAGAAGAGTTTCTTTATTATTTGCAAAATGAACGCGATAACTCGAAAGACTTACCGTTTATACTGGAGCTAGCCCATTATGAATGGGTAGAAATGGCCTTATCCATCGCCAAAGAAAATTTACCCGCTTGTAATTCTGGGCAAGGTAATCTGCTCGAGCAGAACATTTCACTATCACCCTTGGCTTGGCCACTCGCTTATCAATATCCCGTTCATAAAATAGCGCCTACCTTTTTACCTTTAATAGCGCCTGAACAAGCAACCTTTTTAATTGTTTATCGGGACAAAGAGGAGGATGTTAATTTTATTGAAATCACGCCAATCACTTACCGCTTATTAGAACTGCTTCAAGAACAAGGAGGTTTGGCGACAAAAGAATACTTACAGCAAGTCGCAGAAGAAACTAAACACCCTGACCCAGAAATAATTATTGCAGGTGGCTTGCAGATTTTGACAGCATTAGCTGAGAAAACGATTATTATTGCAGTTTAAAAAGTCACTCTTAAGCTGGCTCAGCCATGCTAAGCCAGCTAATATCAACGTCTCAATCTGTAAAGAATTTACTAAAAAAACCTTCTTCTTTCTTAACGGCCGGCTCTTGGAATGTTTTGAAACCTTTATCGACGGGTTGCTGCTGCGCACAATGATAGGCCGCGCCATTGTATTTTATTTGTAATGACCTCGGATTTTCATGCTCAGTAAGGAATTTTTCAACTTCCTCATCCGTTAAGTCTTTCAACATAAAAGTAGCCACGCATAAACAAGATTTAGAAAACCTTACTTTATCTTCCTCAATATTAATCGAATTCTTCAATTCTCTTGCGACACACTGTTCTGCAAAGTCATGCTCAAATTTATGCTTTTGAACATCCGTTACGGGTACATCATGGGAGTGATCAAATGGATTGAAACTGGCTTTAACCGGTAATTTTTTTTCCTCCTCATCAGAACAACCATTAAGTGAGAGTGCAAGAATCGCACTCATCATGGCAGTAAAAAGAACGTGCTTTGTAAGGCTGTATATTTTCATAAACTGTACCGCAAGGGTTAAAAAGTCTAAAGCTTGCCATGCAAGCCACCAATTTATTGACTAATAATTAATAACTTTATCATTTAATGATGACTTGTTCTAGCTCTGTTCAACGCAAATAATCCATGGCTTAGATTATGTTCTTGTTAAAATCGCACCGAACAGAACGTTTAAATGCTTAATAACGCATCAGACTATCGGATGCTTTCGTCTTCGACAATAAGAAAACCAACTCATCAATCCAAGGAAGAAATCAACTACAAATCTTTTAATAATCGATTTTGCTCTGATGTTTCCATAAGCCCCTTAAAATCATTAACCGCATTCATAAATAAATACTCCTGATTAATATCAGGCAAATGATCTTGACCACTGTGCTCTAAGGCATTAATAACATAAGCTATCGTTAACCTATTAATATCAATGGCGGGCTGATAAACCTCTTCAGACGCTTCTTCATCCTGATCTTTATACTCAACAAGGATATGCCCCGTCATTAAATTAAGTAAAGCAGGCTGAATAAGGGCTATCGGTATGACTAGTTGTGTTGCAATTTCAAACGCCGTCAAGGGCTTACCCAATTTAATAAAATTCTTAACAATTAAGTGCATTATTTGCAACGCTATCACTTTTTTAAGCGAGAAACTTAAATCAGAAAAGCGATTATTGTTTCGATAAATCTCATAGTTTTGTAAGAAAAAAGACACCTCACAACCGAATAAAACAATCATCCAGCCTGTCTGTAGCCAAACAACAAACAAGGGTAATGCTGCAAAACTTCCGTAAATGGCGTTATAACTAGTTACTCCAATCTGTAAACTTAGATAAACCCACTGAGATAAATAGTACATAATCCCGGCGATTACGCCCGCAATCATGCCTGACTTGTAGTTTATTTTATGATTGGGCATAAAAATAAACGTAAAAGTAAATAACACGATGATGAGGATTAACGGCGATAAGTTAAGTAGGTTCAACACCACCCAAGTCCCTAATTCCGGCAAATTAATAGCCGAAATTAGCCACGTAATTTTTGTTTGCAAAAACACCGTAATACTGCCCGAAGCAATCAATAAAACCGGCGCTAATAGCATTAATGATAAATAATCGCTTAATTTACGACTGATTGAACGTCCTTTAGCTATTTTCCAAATAAAGTTAAATGACTCTTCAATATTACTAATGACATTAATAATGGTCCAAAACAAAACAACAATACCAATCCCAGCAACAACCCCACCTTTTGTGGTTTCTAGCAGATTTTGTGCAAAACTAATAAGTTGAAGCAATAGCGCATCTTGCTCTGGGGCATGCTCAAGTAATTGTTGCTCAAGCATCTTTTCAAAGCCGAAACCTTTAGCAATGCCAAATAACATGGCAATAATAGGCACTATCGATAAAATACTATACAACGTTAAGGCAGATGCCCTCAACGGGCACAAATCACGCGAAAAACCTTGGACTGATAGAATAATAACTTTTAATGCCTTGATATAAATGACTTTAAACAACGGTAATTTTTGCTCACGTACTTGCCAGATACCTACTTTAAAAAAATTTACTAACATTGCAGTCATCATCTACCACCTTAAGAAAAAAGACTCCCGCTGAAAGAAGTTTCTCTAATAACGCTAAACAACATTATTAGAGAAACCTCCTGTTTCCTATGCTTTACATTACGATGATATCTATTCTTATCTTCAAACACTTGAGCCTTATTAAACTGATGTGCAAACTTGGCAACAAGGTTTTGAACAGGAATACAATCTATTTTTTTTTGAATGTTACGTTTTTTCATTGTTTACCTCTTATAATAGTCAAAAGAATGTCTAACTTGACATACATTAATATAGCGACTCAGAGTAAAAAAAGCTTGTGAAATTCAAAAAAGATTTTGACGTGATTGTGGTAGGTGGTGGACATGCGGGTACTGAAGCCGCATTAGCAGCCGCTCGATGTGGTGCTAGAACATTATTGTTATCACAAAATATCGAGACTTTAGGGCAAATGAGCTGCAATCCAGCCATTGGCGGAATAGGTAAAGGGCATTTAGTTAAAGAGATTGATGCCTTAGGCGGGATCATGGCAAAAGCTATTGACCTTGGTGGCATTCAATTTCGCACCTTAAATGCCAGCAAGGGACCTGCTGTCAGAGCTACGCGCGCTCAAGCAGACCGGATGCTTTATAAACAAGCGGTTAGAAGTACCTTAGAAAACCAACCTAACTTAGCCTTATTCCAGCAAACAGTTGCCGATCTTATCGTCGTTGGCAATAAAGTGGTCGGTGTTAAAACACAGATGGGCTTAGACTTCATGGCGAAAGCCGTCGTCTTGACGACGGGTACTTTTTTAGGTGGAAAAATTCACATTGGCCTAGAAAATTATAGTGGTGGTCGTGCTGGAGACCCTGCCTCAATTGCTTTAGCTGATAGACTACGAGAATTACCCTTTCGCATCGACCGTTTAAAAACCGGCACGCCTCCGCGTATTGATGGGAGAACCATAGATTTTAGCAAATTAGAAGAACAACATGGCGACACGCCTGTCCCTGTATTTTCCTTTATAGGCAAGCGTGAACAGCACCCGAGACAAATACCCTGCCATATAACTCGCACCAACAGTCAAACCCACGATATTATCCGGGCAGGCTTAGATAGGTCACCGTTATACTCAGGTATTATTGAAGGGATTGGGCCACGTTATTGCCCCTCAATTGAAGATAAAATTGTCCGATTTGCGGATAGAGATACGCATCAGATTTTTGTTGAGCCAGAAGGGCTTGATACCCATGAAATCTACCCTAATGGGATTTCAACTAGCTTACCATTCGATGTTCAATATGATTTTGTCCGATCTATGTTGGGTTTTGAAAATGCCGAAATTGTCCGCCCAGGCTATGCTATCGAATACGATTTCTTTGATCCAAGAGACTTAAAAATGTCCTTAGAAACTAAGCATATGGACGCTTTATTTTTTGCAGGGCAAATCAATGGTACAACGGGTTATGAAGAAGCGGCTGCACAAGGTTTAATTGCAGGACTCAATGCTGCACGCCTAGTTATGGGACAAGAAAGCTGGTGTCCAGGTCGTGATGAAGCGTATATGGGCGTGATGATTGATGACCTCATTACACGCGGCACTCAAGAGCCTTATCGTATGTTTACCAGTCGAGCCGAATATCGTCTCTTGTTAAGAGAAGATAATGCCGATTTACGATTAACAGAAAAAGGCCGCGAATTAGGCTTGGTTGATGACGAACGCTGGCGAGCTTTTGAAATTAAACGCTCAGCTATTGCTACTTTGCAGGATGATTTAAAAAAGAAATGGGTCAGGGCAGAAACTGAAGAAGCCCTTCAGGTTGCTGACATCTGGGGTAAGCCTTTACTTAAGGAAGCCAGCTTAATGGAATTATTGCGCAGACCCGAAGTTGATGTGCAAAGACTACTGCCGTTCTTGGAGGGTGGCGACTCGATTGATGAACAAGTCGGTGAACAAGTTGAAATTCAAGCTAAATATGCTGGCTATATCATCAGACAACAGACTGAAATTGACAAAGCTCTTCGCTATGATCATCTTCGTCTACCAGAGACTTTTGATTACTGCGGCGTGCCCGGTTTATCCAATGAAGTAAGTCAAAAACTTAAAGCACAAAGACCAGAAACTTTAGGCCAAGCGTCAAGAATACCAGGTATGACGCCTGCAGCCATTTCATTATTGTTAGTTTATTTAAAAAAGAAAAGTGCCTAATGGAAACATGTAAAAAAACGCTAGTTTCCGGTCTTGAATCCCTTAATCTACCCCGCGATGAAGATAAAATTGAACAATTGCTGTGTTTTATAAAGCTGCTTGAGAAATGGAATAAAGCTTATAATTTAACGGCGATACGTGATAAAGAATCAATGGTTACGCTACATTTATTAGATAGCTTAGCCATTATCCCCTTCATTGAAGGGAATCAGGTCATTGATATTGGAACGGGAGCTGGGCTGCCTGGCATTCCGCTTGCCATTTATTTACCTCATATAAACTTTACTTTATTGGATAGCAATGCCAAGAAAACGCGCTTTGTGCAACAAGCCATAGTAGAATTGAAGCTAAAAAATGTTAGTGTTTGCCATAACCGTGTAGAACAATATCACCCTGAAAAAAGTTTTGACACCGTCATTACCCGTGCATTTGCAAGCTTATCCGATATAGTTGAATGGACTTCGCATTTGCTCAGTAAGGATGGCGTATTATTGGCCATGAAAGGACAATCACCCAAATTGCCAATTCTGGAATCAGCAAAAACAACACTGATACCTGTCAATGTTCCTGGAATCAGCGCAGAAAGATGTCTGATTAAAATACAATTGACTAAAGAATCCGAGGTAAGTTAGTGGGAAAAATAATTGCCGTAACCAACCAAAAAGGTGGCGTAGGAAAAACAACAACCAGCGTTAATTTAGCAGCGTCACTTGCTGCCGCTAAACGCAAGGTATTGTTAGTCGATCTTGACCCACAGGGCAATGCCGCAATGGGCTGCGGAATTGACAAGCAAGAAATAAAATACTCCAGCTACGATTTATTAATGGAAGATGTCCCTGCGTCAGAAACCATTATTTATCCGCCAAACATCAACTTTTCAATTATTGCTGGCAATGCTGACTTGACGGCCGCTGAAGTAAAATTAATTCATGCTGACCGTAAAGAACTCCGTCTGGCTGATGCACTACAACCCATAAAATCTCAATACGATTACATCTTGATTGATTGTCCGCCATCATTAAACATGCTAACGTTAAATGCAATGGTCGCGGCAAACAGCCTACTAATCCCCATGCAATGTGAGTACTATGCGTTGGAAGGATTATCGGCGTTGATGACTACGCTACAAAATATACAAAATACCGTCAATCCAGATTTACACTTAGAAGGCATCGTCAGAACAATGTATGACGATAGAAATCGACTAACTAAAGATGTTTCTGAGCAACTAATTCGATACTTTGGCGATAAGGTTTTTAGAACGTGTATTCCAAGAAACATTCGTTTAGCCGAAGCACCTAGTCATGGTCTGCCAGCATTAAGCTATGATAAATCATCACGCGGGACCTTAGCCTATATCGCTTTGGCAAATGAAATGATTAAAAAAGATAAAGCATGAATATAAAAAAACGAGGTCTAGGCAGAGGACTCGAAGCTTTATTAGTTAATGTTTCCGACAAAGAAGAAGCGCCAACGATTGATATTCTGCAACCATCTAATGAGCAATTAGAGCATGAAATACCCATAACTAGCGCTTCATTTGACCCCTTACAACAAGAGTCAACTAGTTTTGCTAAGATGCACTACCCGGATGTTCTTGCCTTAATCGAAAGCCTTCAAAAAGAGAAACTTAATCTTTTACAAGAAGTAGAAAGTTTAAAACAATTAATTAATGATTTTGACACTATGATCCGTGAATTTTAAAATAAATCGCTATTTTTCAAGTGTTCTAAAAATTCATACTACCCTTAAGTTTCAGCAACTTAGCGTGCTAAAAACGTAGGTTTTTAGGTTTAATAAATAAAGAGAAAAAATGTCTTTAAACAAACGTGGTTTAGGTCGTGGTCTTGATGCCTTATTAGGTGATGTTTCTGTTAAAGAAGAAAAGCATCCATCACAAACACTACCAATAGAATATATGCAACGAGGCAAGTACCAGCCACGTAAAGACATGAACCCTGAAAAACTTCAGGAACTAGCTGACTCAATAAAAGCTCAAGGCGTTATTCAACCGATTGTTGTTCGTCAGATTAGCTTTGAAAAATACGAAATAGTTGCCGGAGAACGGCGCTGGCGGGCCTCTCAACTGGCTGGCTTAACTCAAATTCCGGTTGTCATCAGAGAAATAGATGACCGAGCGGCAATGGCCATTGCACTCATTGAAAATATCCAACGAGAAGACCTTAACCCACTCGAAGAAGCTGAATCTCTAAAGCGTTTATTAGAAGAATTTGAGATGACGCATCAACATATCGCTGAAGCGATCGGAAAATCTCGAACAACCGTTACTAATTTATTGCGATTAATAGACTTACATCCGGATGTAAAAAAGTTATTGCTTAACAATCAATTAGAAATGGGGCATGCACGCGCATTATTGTCCTTAGATGCTATTAAACAAGTTGCGCTGGCTAATAGAGTTGTCAAGGAAGGTTTAACAGTAAGGGCCACAGAAAAACTGGTTAAAGAAAGTCACTCCGACCCAAAAGCACAGAAAATTAAAACGATAGACAAGGATACCTTGAGATTACAAGACAACTTAACCGCAAGATTTGGAGCAAAAGTTATCATTGACCATAAAGAAAATGGCTCAGGAAAGTTAGTTATTGCTTATTCAAGTTTGGATGAATTAGATGGCATTATTGAGCTAATTAACCTTCAATAATTACCTAAAGATATGTACTTAAGAGACCGTTCACTTGTATATTAAATTCGTAGCCCTTTACAGCGTTTAAATTCTCATCATCATAAAGCCTAACTTACAGCGTTTAAATTCTCATCATCATAAAGCCTAGCTTTCTTCCATCCAGCAAATTTTTCATCATGGAACTGGATATCATTATCAATGGAAAATTCATAACATATCCTAAACAACTTGGCTGTTCTGAATGCATGTAATTCATCATCTGCAGTCACTTTCTCAACATTACCCACCTGAAAGGTTTTGTTTCTAGATTTACCATTACTAACCCAAAAAACAGTATAACAAAGATAATTCTTATCTTTCCTATGATCATATTTAATGGTTCTAGATACCCCAGTAACACCGGTTGTTGTTTTATTTTTTGGTGGCTTAAGAAACCGTGTTTTACTGCCCTTTAAGACAACCAGCATTTGATCTCGCCAAGTCAAAGCCGCATTCAACGATTTATTTTTATTGCCCCATAACTTATGAGAGAAATATCGACTACTCTCTTTGCCACGCCTTACAATACGGACCTGAAAACCAAAGACATCTGGCTCAGTTATATGCTTATTTTTTGCCACAAAAGACTCCACACGACAACAGGTATGTTGTTTCAAATTAACTTCAAGACCTATTAATCGAACTTCATAACAAGACTAAAACCACAATATTTATATCAATTTGCGTCAATTTGTAACAAACTTGTAATATTTGAACGGCGAATTATCGCTAAACCCCAAATAAAAGCAAGTTAAACTTAACAACACTAGACAATTACCTACTATTACAGTGTAGAATACGCAAATGCCGGTACATCCGTGGCTGGTAATTTGTCCACACCCTTTTCCTTTTTCAATATTTTTGGAGATAATCAATGAGCGTATTAGTCGGTAAACAAGCACCTGATTTTACAGTTCCTGCCGTCCTAGGTGATGGTCAAATAGTCGATTCATTTAGCTTTTCTAAAGCCACTAGTGGTAAATATGCGGTCGTATTTTTCTACCCATTAGATTTTACTTTCGTTTGCCCAAGTGAATTAATCGCTTTAGATCATCGCATGGATGAGTTTAAAAGTCGTAATGTTGAAGTCATCGCTGTATCTATAGATTCACATTTTACGCATAATGCATGGCGTAATACGCCTATCAATAAAGGCGGTATCGGCCCTGTTCGTTACACAATGGCGGCAGATTTAACGCATGCTATTGTTAAAGATTATGATGTTGAAGCTAATGGTGGCGTTGCCTACCGTGGAACTTTCTTGATTGACCGTAGCGGTCTTGTTCGCCACCAAGTTGTTAATGACCTGCCTTTAGGTCGCAACATGGATGAATTACTCCGTGTAATTGATGCCTTACAATTCCACGAAGAACATGGTGAAGTATGCCCAGCTGGTTGGAATAAAGGTGATGCCGGTATGAATGCTAGCCCTGCGGGCGTTGCAGAATATCTAGATAAAAATGCAGGTAAACTGTAAATAAATCAAGGCGCAGTGATGACTTATCACTGCGCCTTTTTTTATTTTACAACAATATCCGAAAGCAGCTTCTTTCTAATTAAAAATGCCGCAGCAATGGCGCAAAGTGCAGGTATCTGAAAAACCACGAAAGCCAACAGAGGGCTTTTTGTTACCACCCCTGCTAAACCCGCTACAACGGTTAACCTTACCGCCCACCAAGCAATCCAATACCCAATTAAACCTATAACGGCCCACTTAATGGGCTGCTCACCATTTTTTTTAGCTGTTAAATAAAACCATACAAGAACAGATATTCCGGCAAATTTAGCTAGTAACAACATCTTCCTTCCTCTTTTTAATTATTATTTGTGTACCCATTATTGACACCGCCTAGAATTTAACTAGCGACAGGGCAGCATGATATTCCATAATAGCCAAGATTACACTTTTAAACTAGGGATGACTTGTGGCAAAATCAATTAAAATCATACTATCCATTACTGCAGTAATGATTTTTTTAACGGCACTCGCTTTTTTTACTCTCCCTTTTTACATCGATCCTAGTAGCTTTAAACCTAAAATTGCCTCTGCCGTTAAAAATAAAATAGGACGAGATTTAACCTTAACCGGTGATTTAAAGATTTCACTTTTTCCTTGGCTAGGTCTTTCAACCGGAAAAATGACAATAGGAAATCCAATCGGCTTTCAAGACACATCATTTGCAAGCATTGAAGAAAGCACGATTAAAATTAACCTATCTGCGTTATTATCAAAAAAAATTGAAGTAAGTCACCTCACATTAAAAGGCCTGACTCTAAACCTGACAAAAAACTCGGAGGGTAAAAATAACTGGGCTGACTTTATAGCTTCCAATACTGCCACAACAACGGCAACAACTTCAGTAGTCAGTCAAAGTAAAGACGCTATAATTCCTGCATCAAAAGTAGACATTGTTCC
Source organism: Crenothrix polyspora (assembly GCA_945877505.1). GTDB lineage: Bacteria > Pseudomonadota > Gammaproteobacteria > Methylococcales > Methylomonadaceae > Methylobacter_C > Methylobacter_C polyspora_A. Next base: position 2,935 of record CAMDWT010000060.1, on the reverse strand, counting down.
AATTATCAGCGATGTGACGATAGAAAATGCCCTGATTAACTGGGATGATCAAACCTCCGGAACGAAACGACTCATCAATAACATTAATCTTACTAGTCATAAATTTTCTTATGATGCTCCAACACCTATCGACCTTTCTCTAAGCACTATAAATCCATTATCTAAGGCAATAGAATCTATCAAACTAACAACTCAATTAACGACCGACAAAAACTTTGAAGCCTTAGTATTCAGTCATAGTGAGTTGCTGCTAAGTACCGAACAAGAAAAAAAACCTGATACAGCCTTATGGGCAACAGTGACTATTGATGACGTCACAATGAATACACCACAGCAAACACTTAAAGTATCTGGATTGGCGCTTAAATCAACAGGCCTATCACTTACCGCCGGAATAAGCGGGCGCTCTATTTACAGCAAACCTTCGTTTCAAGGCTCGGTAAATATTGCTCCGTTTAACCTAATCGCCGCTTTTCAGCAGTTCGGCAATACCCCATCTAATAAACCAGATACGCAATCATCAAGCACCGCCTCAGCAAGTTTTAACTGGCTACAAACTGAAGACACTCTTGAGTTACAAGACCTCGCAATAAGCCTTGATGACTCTAAAATCCTAGGATCCATTCATATTAGCCAATTTTCTCAACCCATTATCACTACTCACTTAGCGATTGATAAGCTAGATTTAGATCGTTATTTGCCCGTTCCCGATAACAAAATTAGACCCCTAACGAGTCCTGTAATTACCTTAGCAATGGGGGTTTCTAAGCTTCCTATGACTGTATTATCACAATTAAACATCAATGCTCAAGTCACGCTTGATCAGCTCAAAATTAACAACATGATCCTGCAAGATGTTCAGTTAAATTCAACTGAGAAAGGCGGACTAATTACTATGCAACAATCGGCTAAAAAGTTTTACTCTGGCTCTTACTCTGGCAGTGTTAACATCGATATGAGCTCTAAAAAACCAAGCTTAACTATCAGTGAAAACTTAACGCACGTTCAAGTTGATCCTTTATTAAACGATCTTAAAAGCAAGTTCCCAGTCAGCGGCACCATGGACTTATCAACACAATTACAAGGACAAGGCAGTCATATCGATGAAATTAGATCATCACTTACGGGTCATTTAAATTTTTTATTTAAAAACAGTGTCATCAAAGGTTTTAATCTACAAAAAATCATTGACGGCGGCAAGGCCCTATTTAAAGAGCCCACGCCACAGATCAACAATAAAAATGATCAAACGCTATTTTCAGAGATATCAGGATCAGCCACTATCACTAATGGCGTCATTGAAAATAATGACCTACTCGCCACCAGTAGCAAGGTCCAGATCAAAGGAAAAGGTAAGGCAGACCTCAGTACGGAAAAAATAGATTATAAAATTAATGCGCAGTTGATAACGAAAGAGGCTAGCGCTACTGAACTAGCACAACTTAATGCGATCCCCATCAATATCAATGTTGGCGGCACCTTTAACAATCCCATTTACACGCTTGATTTGGCGTCACTATTAACTGATCAAAACAAAGCTAAAATAGAACAGTTTGTCGATAAAAACCAAAAAAAAATAGACGAAATTGCTAATAAAATTGATAAAAAATTAGGCTCTAAAGTGGGTAGTTTATTAAAAGGTCTTTTTAACAAAAAAGACCACTGAGTTAGCCAGCGTCACCTTCAACTAATGAATTTATTCTTGCCCTATTTTACTTGCTCATGAAAACAACAGACTTCCAGCAAAGTATACTCGCTTGGTTCGATCTACACGGCCGTAAAGACCTGCCTTGGCAACAAGACATCACGCCTTATCGAATATGGCTGTCCGAAATAATGTTGCAACAAACTCAAGTCACCACCGTAATCCCTTACTTTAATGCCTTCATAGAACAGTTCCCGACTATAGAATGTTTAGCGCAAGCGCCTATTGATGAAGTTTTGCATCGCTGGTCAGGTTTGGGTTATTACGCACGCGCCCGTAATTTACATAAAACAGCCCAACTTATCGTCAAACAGCCACATTTTCCCGACACACTGGATACGCTTATCGAGTTACCTGGCATTGGCTTATCAACAGCGGGCGCGATTCTAAGCATTGCTTTTAAAAAAAGCCACCCGATATTAGATGGTAATGTAAAAAGAGTCTTAGCACGATTTAAGGCCGTTTCTGGTTGGCCTGGCAATAGCTCAGTTAATAAGCAATTGTGGTCTATCAGTGCTCAGTTAACGCCGAAAGATAGAGTAGCCGATTACACTCAGGCCATGATGGACTTGGGCGCCACTATTTGTACCCGTAGCAAACCAGCCTGCATAAATTGCCCGCTTAATAACCATTGTTTGGCTAAACTAACTCATGCTGTATCTCTACTACCCACACCGAAACCGGCTAAAACCCTAGCGGTTAAACAACTTTTTTTCTTGTTATTGTCTAATGATACTAAAGACATATTCCTAGAAAAAAGACCGCCGTCAGGAATTTGGGGCGGGTTATGGAGCCTACCAGAATTTACCAGTATTGAATCCCTGCATGACTGGTGCTTAACAACAAACACCAACATTATTAAGTCAAAAACCTTAGCCCCTCAGCGCCACACTTTTTCCCATTACCACTTAGATTTTACGCCGGTGCTTATCCAAACAGATAACCCTATTAATTTTGTGATGGAAGCTGATCACGCTGTCTGGTATAACGATAAACAAATTAAATCACTGGGCTTACCCGCTCCGATTAAACTACTATTGCAACAACATATACGAGAATAATAATGACTAGAATGGTTAAATGCGTAAAACTAGGTATAGAAGCAGAAGGCTTTGATGAACCGCCTTTCCCTGGACCGAAGGGTCAAGAAATTTATGAAAAAATATCCAAACCCGCTTGGAAAGAATGGTTAACAAAACAAACCATACTTATTAATGAAAACAAATTAGC
>CAMDWT010000059.1 GCA_945877505.1 Crenothrix polyspora | reverse complement strand
CTGATTCAGGGCTACTTTCAAACATTAGGACATACAATATGAAATCAATTATACCGTCTTAATCCCTTCTGATTCAGGGCTACTTTCAAACTGATAAGTCGAAAGTACTAGCTAAACTGGGCGTCCGTCTTAATCCCTTCTGATTCAGGGCTACTTTCAAACATCTAGGAGCTTGTACATATAACCATATTTGTATGTCTTAATCCCTTCTGATTCAGGGCTACTTTCAAACCGCAAGGCGTCAATTCTCCTTAACTATCAAAGGATTGCAAGGGTACTTGACAACTGCAGATTAAAATCATTTTATTGACCTTTTAAAACGCACTTTAATTGTATCTAGCTATTGCTTTTTAAGCAACATTACACATATTTAATACTATAAATGCCACAATCCAAGCCTACTAAATAAAACTATTTTCAAACCCAGGCAATTCCAATAACAATCACACACCAATTACTAATGATTCCTTAACCATGCCATACGATGCGTAAGTTTTCTAACTGATTTAGCTTCCGACTCATCAAAGGTAGCTATAAAATTATTTTTTAATACAACAATCCGCGCTATTTCTGCTTCCCGCGATGCAACACCTAATCTGTAGCGTGCCGCTTCAAGAAAATTAGTGCATTGTGTCTCAAGTTGCTTAGTCTCAGCTTGTGATCGGCATAATTGTTTTTCAGTTTCAAGTAAGGTCTTTTTAAGATTACCTGCGTTAAGCCCTTGTTTACGAAGATCATACATACGTTGACGATCAAGCTTGGCACCATTAATTTTGGTGCGCACCGTTGTTATTTGGCCCTTAATTCTCCCAATCTCACGATTACAACTTTGTATCTCTTCGTTAGCCTCAGTACGATCGTCCTTATAAGCGTCAAGATCTCCAAAGCTTTGGCCAAACAATGAATGCCTGGGTAATGCTTTGCCTCCGTTACCAAAAAAATAGGTTCTTTGTGACTTTGAATGCCAACGCTCTATTTCTTTCTTGGCTTTATTAAGGTCCTCATAAGCCTCTTCTTTGTCCGAATATAACACCTTAATTTTTTCCTTAAGATTGTTATTTAATTCGTACAATAAATTCAATTCGTCTTTATAAGAACGGCTAAAAACACTTAAATTAACGCGACAGGCTGACAGCTCAGCAGACATTTTTGAAACGTTGATAGATAATTTTGAGATAGGCACCTGGTAAAGTGTAAAAGCTTCCTGCTGAGGAGCTTTCATCAAAGCTTCAATTTCTTCTGCTAATGCTTTTGTAGAAAACCGAATGTCTGCCAACAACGCATGCTCTGCTTTTGCTGTTGCCTCATAAACGGGATAAGCAAGATTAATCCTGATATTTTGTGTGCTTTTAATTATCCAATTAAACATTTTTACCTTTTGAACAGATTAAGTTTGTCATTTTTTATTATCGAGTAACGCTAATGCCTATTAACCGTCACCATGATGCTAATTAAACCAAGCTTTTTGACGACCGTCGGGACTGACAAATTTGTTATTGGGGTTATAGCCATAGACTGCAATTACATCATACCAAAGCAACTTATGATCTTGAATAAGTAAAAAATACAAAGAAAAATACTCCTGCTTCAAAGCCCTAGTTATGCCTAAAAGCTATAGCCAAAAAATATAATTTAAAAAATACTTTCCATTGATCCACTCATCCAGCCCCTAATTTTTAGCCCTTAAAAAGGCACACAATAACGAATTTGTCAGATCAGACTGCTGTAAACAAACTTGCTTTAATAACCAGCATATTCCTGATTGCTTAACTAGTAACGACACCTTAGAAATAAAAGCGTTATTTCGGCTCAGCCTAAATCTGAATAATCGTGCGGTTAGCTATCAAAAACCTCAGAAAATAATTTACGTTACTCAAGTGTGGTCTTAAATGAATAGAATTATTAAAAGTTTCTCTGATCTATACAGACTAAAACAAGACTTACCTTTTCATAAAGACGCTTCTGCTAGTCTATTTTCCAACATACTTGAAAAAACATCGCTTGTTGCTGCCAAAACAACTTTACCTGCTAATGTTACTTCTGATTCAGGGCTACTTTCAAACAACAGGTGCAGGTGCGCAGCAGTTTTATATTAGTCTTAATCCCTTCTGATTCAGGGCTACTTTCAAACAAAAATGAAATGGGAATTGTGGCGTTGGCATAAGTCTTAATCCCTTCTGATTCAGGGCTACTTTCAAACCCAACCCCAAGGGGCTATAAAGCTAGTCACTTAAGTCTTAATCCCTTCTGATTCAGGGCTACTTTCAAACGACTTAACTTCACAACCCTGCCCACAAAGCAGGAGTCTTAATCCCTTCTGATTCAGGGCTACTTTCAAACAACGTTTTAATGGTTTTGGGATTCATGTTTATCGGTCTTAATCCCTTCTGATTCAGGGCTACTTTCAAACTATTAGTATCTGTAGTAATTAACTGGGAGAATTGGTCTTAATCCCTTCTGATTCAGGGCTACTTTCAAACGTGTCTTGCCAATGTTATCGGGTTCCCTGTTAAGGTCTTAATCCCTTCTGATTCAGGGCTACTTTCAAACCCTGTCGTTGTGTGCGAATCTGCTAGGGCAGTCGGTCTTAATCCCTTCTGATTCAGGGCTACTTTCAAACTGAAAAGGTTACACCAGTATATGCGTTTGTTGTAGTCTTAATCCCTTCTGATTCAGGGCTACTTTCAAACGCATTGTGGAACCAATCTGGTGCGGACATTATTGTCTTAATCCCTTCTGATTCAGGGCTACTTTCAAACGCTGGTATATGGTGCTTCTGTTTGAAGCTGGGCGTCTTAATCCCTTCTGATTCAGGGCTACTTTCAAACCTAATCGTTTTGAGCCAATCTCAAAACATGGCTTGTCTTAATCCCTTCTGATTCAGGGCTACTTTCAAACGCTACTGTAAAGCTTCACAAAGCGCGCTTGAGTAGTCTTAATCCCTTCTGATTCAGGGCTACTTTCAAACGCAAGTACGATAAGACGGTGATACTCTGCTGGAGTCTTAATCCCTTCTGATTCAGGGCTACTTTCAAACAACGACGCCGCTATCTTAGATAGCAGGATTTACGTCTTAATCCCTTCTGATTCAGGGCTACTTTCAAACAAAGACATAGGAACATGAGTCAACCCCATATCCGTCTTAATCCCTTCTGATTCAGGGCTACTTTCAAACCAATAAGTTCTTGGACTCCATGAATTGCGAGCTGTCTTAATCCCTTCTGATTCAGGGCTACTTTCAAACTTACTCAGATGATGCTTATGACTATCGTTATGAAGTCTTAATCCCTTCTGATTCAGGGCTACTTTCAAACGTAATATTGCTGAGTCTTTGGGGGCTGCTGCTATGTCTTAATCCCTTCTGATTCAGGGCTACTTTCAAACTTAAGTATAAGGCAGATGGAGCGCAACTAATCGCGTCTTAATCCCTTCTGATTCAGGGCTACTTTCAAACCGCAAGGCGTCAATTCTCCTTAACTATCAAAGGATTGCAAGGGTGCTTGACAACTGCAGATTAAAATCATTTTATTGACCATTTAAAATGGACTTTAATTGTATCTAGCTATTGCTTTTTAAGCAACGATACCTTGGCCTTATAACTATCTAGACCGTTATACAAGCTGATACTGTCCCATACCAAAAGTGGTTTTATTACCCACATGAAACCATTGCCCACTAACCAACATCGGCAAGAAGGGTATCAACTCACCCACAAGATGCAATTGTCCAAGAACACCTCCAAAAATCATTTTTTGCTGTTGTCGACTTGAGTAGCGTTGCCATTCACACCAACTAACATCATGATATCCATCAATTTTTTCTACTTGCCCTGCCAATTTTTTAAAATCTGGCGCTTGGTAATCCGGGGTATGAAACTCCTTTAAAAAATAATAGCGCCTGATTAATGCCATTAAAAAATCTTTGCATTCCATATTATGGGAGAGGACTTGACCTTTTTTCTGTATTCTCAGCGGAGTCAACAATTTAATAGTCAACTGGTCAGTTGGCGCAAGGGGTTCTGGCGTAAACGCTGAGGGCTGTATCAACGAAGCATCAACGCCGTTAGTATAAATACGCTGGGCTACTGATTGATTAGGTTCAAAGACAACATTAAGCAGCTCAACTTTGGCATGATTTGGACCTAATCCCACGTTAAGGGCCGTTTGCCAAGCAAAAATAACGAGGGGGAGTTGCTCCAAGGCTTGCCCTATTAAAACGATGTTAAAGTTAAAGGTGTCTCCAACTGCTAAGGCATTGCTACCCATGGGGGGTGGCTCAAGTACAAAAGGATTCGGAATTTGACTAAAACGTTGAAACTGGATGTGATGGGGTGCTGGGGTTTCAAATATTTTAGGGTAAGCACATTGCCGATAAAGCATGCAGGCTTTACAGTCTTGCATGTGGGTTACACAAGCCAGTTTACGCAAAGCTTGTCCAAAAGCGCCACGCAACATCGATCCTGCGTAAAAATTAAATTTAAGCGGCTCTTTAACTAAGCAGTTAAATTGGTAGCGATGAACAGGCAATTGATACATAGAATAATGCTAGCCAATATTAAAAATAGAACGGGTAATAATAAGTACTAGAGTCGTCATAATCGCTCATCGGCTTTTAAATAAGCCATTACTTCAAGAGTACGTTGATGTTTCTTGTCATTTTTCTTAGAGGTCGGTGGTAAAGGAATCCATGCCCCCGCATCTTGCATCAGCACTTTAACCTTGTTGGCAACCACATATTTATCTTCAGAATGGGTCCAATGATCTTTGCGTAATTCATTTAATAAATAGTCTTGAGGTACTTGGCTGTTATTAAGCTCAAGTAATAGTACTATTTCTTTTTCTATGGGCGAGAGTTTATTAAGGCGTTCATTTTTTGCCTGAATTAATGCATCGGCGTCACGTTGAGCTTGCATTTCTTTTAAAAAACCTGGGTCTTCGGTCATATAGCCATATCCCGCCGCCGTTTTGGCACCGGCACCCAACCATTCAAGAGCTTGGCTTAAAGCATTAAATACGGCAGCAAGTTGATCCGCTCGTTCTGCTTTACGTGGAGCAATGCTAAAAATGAGTTTTGCATGTTTAACCGCCAAAAAACTCACCGGCACGGGTTCATGCCAGTCGGCAGGTAGTGATTTCGAATTATTGGGCTGCCCTTTGCCACCTTCCGCATACCAGTCACCCATGTGCGGGGTCATAATATCGCAAACCAAACTGGGGCGCTGATCGGGTATAGCATCAAAAAAGATAAAATCCCCCGCTTGTTCAGCAACATCGCCTTTTTCTTCAGTGCCAAACCAGCTTTTCAAACGAGCTTTTTGCTCAACTGGATTTAAAGCTTCGTCATTCAATTCCACCCAAGCCCTTACCAAGCCTTTAACAGCTGAACCTGCTAAATAGGGTACGCCTAAAGTTGAATGCCAACTAAAACCGTTTTCTACCGGATGTGAATTACCCATGCCGGTAATAAAATGCCAATCGGTTTCGTAGCGTTGACTGCTCCCCTTAAGCTGACTGACTAAGGCGATTTGTCGCTTAACAAAATGTTCAAGTTGTATTTGCTGTCCGACCGGTCCGCGCACCTGTTTGATCCATTCTGATTTGGCTTCGGGAGCCAAGGTCCAATCTGTTTTATAAGCATTAAAAAAACGGTCAAACCACAAGCCTGCATGAGCATCATCCGGTTTTTTATTAGGTATCGCTGCGAGTTGATATAGCGGTCCGCTCATGATCAGTCCTCTGCCAAAAAGGCTTTGGCGAATTTTTTTACCCAACTCATTAAGACCAGAGCTTCAGCTTGAGCAAGCTGGTAATGAGCCATATCGCATTGAGTGATGCCATCCAAGACATGTTGTTGTCCGTGGTAAGGTTGGTTAGGTTGGCAAAGCCAGTCGGAGACTAATTGATAGAGTTGCCCATATGATTTACGGTCTTTGCCTTTTAGTTTACAAAAGGCCATGGCTTGCCCTAGCCCATTCATGTGAATCATGGCCGGCAAACCACTCGCATAACTAATAAATTCCTTTTGCTCGTCAAGTTTTAGCAGTTTGGGTAGGCTTTGGATATGCTCCAATGCAAATTTTGCTCGTTGTTGTTGTATGGTCAGTTCCATTGTTATACCTCGACCACAGTCACTTTACACCAACCCATACCAACGGTTTCATTACCACCTAGTTGCAAATACGGCGAAGCCCCGAACAAGTCCTGAGTAACGCAGTTTAAAATCAGGCTAGCAGACATATCGTTATCTTTGGCTCGCGAACGGTGAGCACTTAACGCAAAATATAAGACCGTTTCGGGTGGTAACGTCTCTTCATACCACAACGCGCCAAGCTTAACCGTTTTACGCTCATTATCAATGGCAATATGGGGCGTGACTGGAGTGGCATATTTGGCCAAATAGCTAAACTGGTCATTACTGACAATGACCAGTTGTTCAGTCAGATCATCTAGAGCAATACCGGTCAGGTAATTGATGGCTTTAATAAGTACTGTCAAATCTTCAGTTTGGGTTGTAAAGCGATATTCTTCTAAAAACAAATCTGTGTCATAAGGTTTGGCAACTACCGCTTCACCTTTTTGAGGCGCAAAGTCATCACCAAGCTGAAGGCTAAGACTTAATCGAATCGCGTCTCGCTGTAAGCGCTGTAATAAAGCCGGACAGGTTACCCATTTAAAATGGCTGGTTAATGAGCGCACAGGCAACAGTAATAATTTAGCATCGCTGACTAATAAGGCACCCGCATGTTCGGAGGCTTTATCATTACTGCTATCAGGGCCAAATACAAAGGCAATACTGGGATTGTCTTTACCCAACTTATCTTCTGTTTTAGTGCGTAATGCACCTTTAACAGAAGAACCAAATACGCAGGGCCAGTCGCTATGACCTTCACGTTGAATGGGTAAGTCCACCCCATCGACTGAACTACCAGCACCGGCATGAATACTGGCTTCTGCCCAAAGCCCTAAAAGTGCATTTTTTGTTGTCATTTATAATTCCTTAACCGTTATGAGTATCTTGCCAATGCCCGAGTAGTATTTGACCGCGACCGTAGGCGCTATCAAGTCCAATACACTGACCCTGTAATTGGGTTTGTAATGTTTGCCAGTCGTAGTGCTGCTCTAAACGACAGAACCAAGCGCTACCGGCGGGGGTATAGCTTTTTACCGGACGTGGCTGATGTTTTTGCATATCCCAACCACCTTCACGATGGGATTTGCCAATTACTGCAGCTTCTATTATTAATTTGATGTCATTAATGACGCCCTTCCAAACCGTCTTGCCTAGATGCTCCATTTTTATGAAGTTTTCCGGGAACATCTCGCCATTGAAATCAGCAGGGGTAATAAAGTGGATTAGTAGTGTTTCGGTCTGTTTGGCTTTGGCAAACGGTAAAGGTTGTGTACTCAAGTTGGTTTCAAGACTGGCCATACGCCCTTCACCACCTAGGCGTACCAAAGCATGACCATTAACAGGCAGGGCTTGTATTAATAGTGGGTGTAGGTGTTTAGCCTTGAGTTCTATTTGTACTCCCTCTTTTAAACGTAGGTGACGCGTCTGGTAAAGCTTGCCGTCCTGTACTTTTCGCAATGCGTTATCTCGGGCAATACCTAATCGAGCTTCATGACAAAACAAGTGAGTAGTACTAATGATATTTTTAGAATTCGGTGTTTCACCATTTAAACAGATAGCCATATCGGTAGCATTTAACCAGCGTTGCTCCAGACTTTTAAAACCAGGGGCACATCCTTCTGGCAATGCGGGTAACCGCACCGTACCTAAATCACAACGTATCGGTTTGCCTGCGTTCAAACGTGCTATAGTCTGCTCTTTTTGCATCAAATAAAGAGGCGCTGGGTAAAGTCGTTGACCTTGGTAACAAACCCAAGGGCCGTTGAGTTGCAGTTGCCCTAGATGCTCAGTATTTCCGAGGTTCTGTTCAAAATCGAAATTATTTTCTTTGCACTGTAGGGTTTGCCAATCGATACCAACTTGATCACCCAAAAAGGTACGTAGCGCACCTACCAAGGTTCTCACAGGCGGCGGAAATAAACTACTCAGTTCACTGGCGCCCACGGCATCATGAGGGCGTGACTCCCTAAAAAACCAGGTATCGTAAGCTTGTAACTGTAACGTCAGTTCACCTTCTGCACAGGCTTGTACAGCCATTTGCCGAATTTCTATTTGTTGTTCTTGCTTATCTTCCTGGCGTTGCTGTTTTTTGTAGTTAATCTTCTGACCTTGGGGCTTTTTTTTGTTAGCCTTAACCATGTTCAACTCCTTTTTGTGCCAGGAAACGTATCAATTGCAAAGCTTTGCTGTTGAGTTTGTTGCTATGCTTAAAAGATTCCTTACTATCATCAACTATCCTTTGCATTTCAAAGCACTGTGCCAGCAAAGGTACAATGCGTTGTCGGGCAGTTTCCAGATTAATTTTGGCTTCTTTTTTTACCTGATTAACACCGGAGCTTAAATAATCTGCGGCAATCAGATCAATCATTAAATCCTTATTAAACGGAAAGTCTTTGTGCTCATCAGCATTATCATTAAGCAAAGCAAAACGCTCTTCAACATGAAAAAAGAAACTGTTAGAAAAAGGGGTTTCTTGCTGATCTTTTTGAAAGTCTTTTGCTAATGTAGCAATAATGACCTCACCTTTGTTATTCAATGCTTTCTGCCACGGCATTGCCCATTCAAGATGTTGTCCACCCGGCTTCCAAACCCTCACAGCAATCGAGTCACGACCGGTTTTTTCTTTAGCGATTTCATCGAGTAAATGATGGGCGTCACTAAGTACTTTAGCTAACGGTGTTCTAATATGAGCATATTCAATAGCACCGGATAGCGTCGTATTGATGTCAGGATAAGCAGCAAAACTTTTTAAATAAAGTTGACGTAATTCTTTGGCGCAGTTAAGGGCATATTCCAACGGCAATAACGCCATAACATCATCACCGCCCGCATAAATCAGAAAACCGCTATGGTCATCGACAATTTGCTGAACACCCGTAGTAAAGTTTTCTAGACCTTCACTTATCTTAGCCTGTTTATGGGGGTCACTCATGTGCGTCCCAAGTGAATCACCATCCATCATCAGTACGGCATAAAAAGGACTAACCGACTCAATATTTTTTTCTTTGATAGATTGCCGCAATGCTTTAAGAGACTTTTTAACTTGTTGTGCCAAGGGTTGATCAAGATAAATGTTTTTATTATCCAGCGCGGCTTCAAAAAAAACATTACCATCCAAACTTTTGGTGTTCCAAAACAAAGACTGGTCTTTATTTTTAAATATTGCCTTGTCAATACAATCGAGATTGGTTCCATATTCGCCATAACTTTGCGTCAATTTTTTAGCAACATCATGAAAGTTTTTAAGCGCTTCTTCAGGAGCATAAGTAATGACTTGTGCCAACCATGGAGCTGCGGCCATATAAGCTACCGAAGGCACAGATGCACTAATGGGCCAGCCCTGTAATGTCCATCCATGTGGCATTTCAACTTTCAATTCAGCAAAGCAATGGGCAAAACGACGCTTAATAAAGCCGATGGCGCAAAGATATTCCTGTTTGCGTAAATCCGTCTTAATACTTCGGCCACCTTTTGTTAGCAACTCATCCCAGAAGAGCCCCAAGCCTTTGGCATTGGGTGTAGCAATACCAGATAGTTCTTGCCAGCCGTCCATCATCATACATTTAACCCCACCTTCTTCAGGAGGTAAATAACTGCGCCAGTTTTTACGGCGGTCAAGTAGATCAATTTCTGTACCATTGTCGGATAATGCCCAGCTAATTTCCCAGAACTGCTTAACCTGTCTATCCCAGATACTTCTGGTGATATTCCCGCAATGTAATAAATCCTGTTGCCAAACCTGTTCAGCTAAAGCCTCCCATGCTTGCTGAATACTGGCAACTACTAAATCAGGATTAAATTCTTCTGGCACTTGCGCCAGCCCCCCTTTAAAACGATTAGGGACACAGCCTTGTTGTGGTGCAGGATGATGTCCCTTATTTTCGAGCCAGTTAAGGTAATTATCGCTGACTTTTGGAAAAATAATTTTTCCTTGCTGTTCGATCACCGCTTTCATAGCTACTGCAGACAACCACGACAGCAAAAAAGAACCCGCCCAAAAGTCACGCGTACGACGCGCTTGTGCAACAAAGCTTTGTACCGGGCCCAAAGTAAAGTGAAAATATTGTGGCTTCATGGATAAACCCTTTCCATTGTATTTTTATACATAAAATCCTGTAATGCCTTATAAAAATCAAGATGCTCACCTTTGGGATAATCCTGGTGAAAGTGAGCTGGTATAAAAGTAATCAAGGCTACATACTCAGCGGCAACCGGATGGATATGCATTAATAAGGGACTACCTCGCCGTTTATCATCCGCTACTCCTCTGTTGCCAGCCAATGGTAGACCAAAAGGTGCTTTTTCGCGTCCTTTTCCTGCTTCTTGTCGAGCCAGTTTGTATTGTGCGCCCAATTCATCCATCACACGCCTAGGATCTTTATTTTGACAGGCTTGAGCAATGTGCATAGCTTCATTTACAGCTGTAAACAATGGCATAGCTGGAGCGAGTATAGTGCCATGCAACAGTTTTCTGATAGCCTCATGATACATATCCGAATTACTAAAATCGAAATAATGTTCATCTAGCTGTTTAATAGCAACTGAACCAAAACCACGACGAGCTCGACTACCCAATCCACCTAACAAGCCCCACAAGATTAAGGTATTTTTAAGCTGAGTAATTTGTTCAGCGCTAATTTGAGGTTTAAGCATCAGGCAGACTGTGAATTGTCCTTCGTTAATCGCTTTACGATGTGGCGTGTCATGAGTTGCATCCAGACCAAAACCCAAAAAACCTGCACCCGATACATTATTTTTTGGCCAACTTAATTCCTCCCCTTTCAACTGAATATTTTTTAATTTCAGTCGGCATAAGCCTTGTCCATACTTATCATCAGTCGCCGCGGCTCCAAACAATTCAGATTCTTGCTGATGTAATGTTTTTAAGGCGGCTCCTGCATCACCGCCATGAAGACTTAAACACGCTCCCCATTGCATGGCTCGCCACCAGAAACGCAAAGCCCCCTTGATAGAGGGTGGCCTAAGCTCTGGTGAATCCTGTGTATCGCCACCACTGATAAACATCGGCGTGACAATGTCGTAATGTGCTTCAATAAATTGCATACTCTGCCTTTTGGATTTATTCCGTGGTGGCTGGAAGTAATTTGGCAAACAAATCACTCAACCTTTGTTTTAAGCGCTCTTCACTAGAAAGAGCCTGCTGGACTTCTTTGGTATTATCTCGATTAGCATGAGCCAAAGAATTTCTAATATTGCGGAGTAGTTTATAATCAGATCCACCACCACCCGCTTGGTCCTTTAATTTTTGTTTAATTTCGTCACGTAACGCATAGCTTTCAGCATCGGCTCTTGGATTGTGTTGTTTTAAATGTCGGGTAATCAATGCCTCATAGCCCAGCGCTGCAGCTCTGACATAATCACCTTGTTGGAGATAGAACTGCGCCTTTTCACGCTGTCTCAGATAAATATTATCCTGATCTACCCAGCTGATACGTTCCTTTAAATTGTCCTGAAAAAGACTAGCAATACCTGGCAGGCCCTCTTCAGTCTGCTTTGCAAAATCACGTAAAGGTTTACGTGCACTAGTAACATTTAAAACACTTTCGTGAAATGCAGCAATTTTTAGTAGCTCAGCTGTTTTCGCAGAAAGGCCTTCTTTTTGCAATAAATCACTAAATGGTGCTATATCACCTGTTTCATCAAATCCGTGTAAAGCCGTTATCCAATCAGCAATTTGCAATAAACCATCTAAACGCATCACCGGAGTATTTTGAACAACGGTGTCTTTTGGCGTCCTATCCAACGCACCATAATAGATACCCTTAATATCTACTTTTTTTGCAGTCTGCAAATACATCGCACTTAATAAACCAAGCATAGGTAGGTGTCTTAATCCATGAGTTAAATCCAAAGAAACTTGGTCACCTTTGGCAACACCTTTAGCCATAATTTTTAGAATTTCTACTTGGGTCTGGGCATTGTCGCCATAAGGGATAAGGCTTAATTGACAATCAATTCCCAAACGGTCTTTTAGTAAGGGTTCACAGGCATTTAAGAGCTCTTGTGTCACCTGATCATGCTCAACCGCATCCATTAATGTTAGTTTTTGATCTTCATATTCGCTGGCTTCAGCAAAGTTTTCAAAGAGAACATCCCACATACTCCCCGAGGTACCTAAAATAATAAGTCGATCGGGTTTAATGACATTTTTAAGGCCAAGTGAGAAAAATTGGGTCGTTTCTATATGACCGTCAAAATCATAATTGGCGGAACTGTAACGGCCATCTCTTTTTTTCGATTTCCCTAAGAAACTGATTAAACTATGAATCATAAACATTCCTTTTATAAAAAATTAATCACAGATAACAGATTTGTTCTTCTGTTAAAGCGATGCTATAAATCCGATTGTTATTTCCGCCACTACTTTGCACCAAAAATGGCTTGGCAGCTTGAAGACCTAAAGCTTGCTCGAAGCCTTTTCTAACGGCACTGATACGTTCAGATAACCATTGGCTTGACATCCCTAATCTTAATGTTTCACGCGTACGATCATCATCTTTAAGACCGTTTACATGCTCTCTATATACAGCCATAAACTCCTCAGCATAAACCAAGTTATTGTCAATCATACGCCTTACAGTTTCACCATCAATTGTTCGCCCCAACACCCATAGATAAAAGGTGTAATTAACATCTGTCAATCCGATTTTAATATCACCAATCTGTAAAAATCTCTGGGATTTATTTATATGCAACACAGGTTCAAATTCAATTTGACGAGCAAATCTAATACTTTCGTTAAAACCTGTTTTTCCTTCCAATAAATGCTGGGGTATGCCTCCGCGCATTCTTACGAAAGGAATTTCTGCGAGTAAGACTTCAGCATCATGAGAATCCAATGACCTACCATCTTTATCTTCTATAACTCGGCTATCAGGTGTTGGGTAAAAAAAATCCTTAAGACTTTCATAATTATCTGTTACCAATACATGTGACAATCTATCTTGTGACCTGCCATATAAACTAAGAGCATAACCGAGATAATACCCCATCGTTTTTCTACCGCCAGCAATAGATACATGTAAGGCAACTTCATCATCACGCGTTAAACGACTAACTATCTCCGTTATAAAATCAGCTGCAGATTTATTTTGTTCGGGTGTTTTAATATCATCAAGCTTATGACCTTGATAATCTTCAATAATATGAATATTTTCCTCTGGGAAATGTATTCCAGATAGTTGGTAATCCTGACACAACAAATTAAACTGTCCCGTTTTTACATGCAAAAGTTGCAACCTCGCCTCTTTTGCACCGGCTAGGGTAGTAATCAAATGAATCTCTGTAGGGATGAAAGGCTGAGCTTGATTGACTGCCAAACTATAAAGTGTTTCTGTTACAATCTGTGGTGACATACCACTTACAGCCAACAAAATCCTACTTGAATATTCGTGTGGTGGTTTAATGATATTTCCTTATTTTTAAATAGATTTTTTGTTAATACTAACGCAATCGCGTTAATAGTCCTAATTCAAATGGGGTTATATTTAGCTCTAATTCATTCAATATCTTGCCTTCTGGTAATCTGTTGAGAAGCCTTAAAATCAAAGCCCTATCTCCAGCTTTCATTTCAATGTTAATACGATTTGTTGGAATAGTAATCTTCAAATATTGAGAAAGGAACTCAGCACTAACAGCGTGCCCAATTCCAGAGATGAATCCATCCTGAATAATAGATTTAGCAGTTAAATCTGTAAGTGGCCCCTCAAAACACCAAAGTCCGTAAGTGGTTAATACAGGCGAGTTAATAATATATGTTTTCAAATTTATTACTTTAGTCGATGATAAGATCAATATATTTTGTGATAAGGTATTAATTAATACCAACCATGCTTACGACTATTTAAACTGAGTTTTTCATTTAAATCAGTTCTAACAAATTTGTTGTGTTTAGGGTAAGGTTTCGGCTATTGATACTAGCCCTGTTAAAAAAGATGGCTTTACTAAAATTCATCCATGTCCGATGGACTTGTGTTACCAAATCCTGCCAGGGTAATTGGCGCCAAACATCCTGTGCTTTGCAAGTTCCATTTAAATTAGCAAAAGCTCTTAAAGACAAGACTCAACAGTGCTACTTTTTGTATTAGTTTTTTCTTTGTTTCTTAACGTCGTCGATCATTCAATGTTGAGTATTTCGAGGCGATTAGATTGGAAAATGTCTGAGTTTCTTTGATATCTCGCACTTCAGGCATTTTCCACGCAGGGTTTAACCAAGGAGTTAGAAAAGCTATCTCGCCGAGAAAAAGAACTCACCACACACCAAATAAAGGGAATTACGGAGTCCAATCTAAACTCTAATAAAGCCAAGCTTTGTATGTAATTTTTTAATGATCTTGAAGTCTTCAAAATAAGATTAAATTAAAAATATCACATTAAAAAATAGTGAATAGTGTTGGCCATGGCGCACTATTAACCATATTTGAAAATTTGTATTTGTCTTTCATTTGTTCATGTAGAGATGATTGTTTTTCATAAAAATTAAAGTCTGATATATCTTTTCCTAAAGTTCGAGGGTACCAATAACCCATCCCCTGATCTAAAACAACTCTAGTTTTTTTACCTGAGAACCAATTTACAATGATTTCTCGACTATGTTGAAGCTCAAAAGTTTTATCTTTTATTTCAACCACTACTGT
>CAMDWT010000058.1 GCA_945877505.1 Crenothrix polyspora | reverse complement strand
GCGTTATTGGGCCTTTAGTGGCCGCTTGGTTGTTAGTCGTCGTAGCATCTTATTTTATCTATCGACACATGAAGAAGGCTTAATTAATCTCTAAAATTATCATATTGCAGCGGTGTTTCCAGCTTTTCATCTCTGAGCATTTGAATAACCTCTTGGAGATCGTCTCGTTTTTTTCCGGTTACACGGACTTTATCACCTTGGATCGCTGCTTGTACTTTAAGTTTTTTGTCCTTAATTAACTTGACGATTTTTTTGGCAACAGTTGAATCCAAGCCTTGTTTTAGAGTAATTTCCTGACGCATCATTTTTCCGCTACCTTTAGCATCACCAACATCCATGCAGCCAACATCAACGCCACGACGGCTTAGTTTTGTACAGACGACACTGAACATTTGTTGTAACTGAAAAGTTGATTCAGAAATCATAACAAGTTTGTCATCAGTTAATTCAAATACTGAATTTGAACCTTTAAAATCAAAGCGGGTAGTGACTTCTTTATTCGCTTGATCAATAGCATTTTTAACTTCGTGCGAATCAAATTCAGAAATAATATCAAATGTAGGCATGGGCTTAAGTAATAATTAATAAGTAATTTGTGTATTCTACAACTGTTTGTAAGTATTGATAACCTCAGTCACTGCTTTAATACGCAGTTGACGTATAGCTTCACCAATTTTGGGGCCTTTTAGGTCGCTCTGCATAATAGCTGACGTATCAATGGACACGGCCGCTTGATTAGCCTGAATGAGGAAATTAGCTTGAGGGTAAGGTTTTTTTTCAAGCCCCGTACGTCCTTTGGCATCCGCTTCACAAGCGAGTACAAAATCGTGTAGGTTAGTTATATTCTTAAACGCACCTAGCATAGCTAATAAATCAGTTAAGGTGGTCGCGCGTAATTCGAAGGCTTTATGGCAGTGGGTGTGATATCGCATGACATGGGCCGCCAGTGTTTTAAAGGTATTGGGAACATGCAAGCGGGTGCATAAGTTGTCCAAACTGGGTAGGCCGCTGGTTTCATGGCCATGATGGTGAGGCCAATGCGCTTTTGGTGTGCAGCCCTTACCTAAATCATGAACCAAAGCTGCAAAGCGAACTTCAGGTTTTGTCGATAAGTGGCAGGCTTGTTCTAGCGAAAGCAAGCTAT
The DNA here is from genome assembly GCA_945877505.1 of Crenothrix polyspora. Lineage (GTDB taxonomy): Bacteria > Pseudomonadota > Gammaproteobacteria > Methylococcales > Methylomonadaceae > Methylobacter_C > Methylobacter_C polyspora_A. The sequence continues at coordinate 13,809 of CAMDWT010000058.1, read as the reverse complement.
GGAGCCCCGTATCAATTTCTGGGTGATACTGTTCTGGTTGAGGCACACCAAAGAGCGTGTTAATTTCAGGAAATATTTTTTCTAAAGCGTTGCAGTTTTTTAAGCTATAAAAAAAAGCAGTGGGGGTCTTTTCCTTAAGTGCTTTGTATAGTTCGGCCCAGATTCGTTCGGGAACAAGATGATCCACTTCGCCTGAATCGACCATTGCCTGCATTAACGATCTGGTTTCTTCTGCAAGTGTAAAACCAAGGTGATGATACCTTGCCGAAAAACGCGCCACGCGCAAAATACGCACAGGGTCTTCGGCGAAGGCTGGCGAAATGTGCCGAAAGATTTTATTTTTTATATCTTCTTGCCCGCCATAGGGATCAATAAGCTGCCCATTTGTCGCCATGGCCATCGCATTGATGGTTAAATCTCGACGCAGTAAATCATCTTCTAGGGTGACGTCAGCTGAGGTATGGACAGAAAAGCCTTTGTAACCGGGTGCGGTTTTTCGTTCAGTTCTGGCTAGTGCGTATTCGTCATGGTTTTTCGGGTGAAGAAAAACAGGAAAATCTTTCCCAACAGGTTTAAAGCCTTGCTCAATCATAGACTCAGGTGTTTCACCAATCACGACCCAGTCTTTTTCGAACACAGGGTAATTGAGTAACTGATCGCGGACGGCGCCGCCAACAAGGTATATTTCCATTGATAACTATAAATAAATTAGAGGATAAGGCTAGAATAGCACATGCTTAAAAGCAAACAAAAGGTGTCATAATCAAGCTAATGGTTTAAAGCGAAGGAAGGAGAGTCGAATGATAGAAATTTTTGTTGTCAGTATTATATTAGGTAGCCTTTCAGGGTTATTAGCGGGTTTATTTGGTATCGGTGGCGGTCTTGTTATTGTACCTGTACTGGCGATCTTATTTAAAGCACACGGCTTTTCAGCTGAATTGATCCTGTTAATGGCTGTAGCAACTTCTTTAGCGATTATAATTCCAACGGCACTATCGTCTGTGTGGGCGCACCATCGATTGGGTTCAGTCGTATGGCCTAGAGTATTCAGCTTAAGTCCTGGCATTATAATCGGTGCCGCTATGGGTGCCGTCATAGCAAAACAGATAAGTGCCGAAACTTTGCGATACATACTCGTCGGTTTTTTAATTTACGCCGCCCTTCAAATGGCCCTTCAAGTACAGCCTAAACCAAAGCCGTTTCAACAAAAAAGGGGATTGGATTTATTAGTATCCCTTATCATTGGCGTTGTGTCATCGATAGTCGGCATTGGCGGTGGCACCTTAACAGTTCCTTATTTAGTCAGTGGACAAATGCTAATGCGCAAAGCCGTAGCGGTGTCCAGTGCGTGCGGCTTACCGATAGCGCTTGCAGGTACCGTAAGCTATGTCCTGCTGGGTTGGCATGACGCACAGTTACCTGAGTGGAGTATAGGTTATATCTATTTACCCGTCTTTTTAGGTACAAGTTTAAGTAGTATTTTGACAGCCCCCCTCGGTGCAAAATTGGCTTATAAACTGCCTGCTAAGGTCTTAAAACGTTATTTTTCGCTACTCCTTGTTGCAATGGCCGCCAAGTTAATTTGGCAGTAAAAGCGTTAACACCCAAGTGACTTAGCCGAGCCTAAATAATAATCGCCGTATTAGTTTGATGCACAAACCAAACGCCCATAACACTCTACAAATCACTAAGGACCGAGTCCTGATATAATCAACGCACTAAGAAAGATTGCCTTATGAGCGAGTCAGCTTGATTTATTGGTAATACCCGATATCTTAAATAAACTAGTAATTTTTGCCGAGTAGGAAAGTGATTACCCATGACAGAAAAAAAATACATCAATGATGATCAATGGTTTGATAAGTTAACACCAGAGCAATTTAGTATTTGTCGCTTAAAAGGCACTGAGCCGCCTTTTACAGGAAAATATACTAACTGCAAACGCATAGGGCTTTATCATTGTATTTGTTGCGGTAATCCTTTATTTGATTCAGAGACAAAATATGATTCTGGCTCAGGTTGGCCTAGTTTTTGGTCAGAACTGCCAGAAGGTAGCGTTATTGAAATCGTTGATAACAGTCATGGTATGCGTAGAGTAGAAGTCACCTGCAAAGTTTGTGATGCGCATTTAGGTCATGTCTTTGAAGATGGTCCACAACCTACCGGCCTACGCTATTGCATTAACTCTGCCTCTATGGATTTTAAAGAAAAATCATGAACGCCCAGCAACAGGTCCAAAACTTACTTGATTTTATTGACGCTAGCCCAAGCCCTTGGCATGTCGTTAAAAGCGTTGAAACCCAGCTAGAAAAATTTAAGTTTGTAAAATTGATCGAAACCGAAAAATGGGCATTAGAAGCAGGCGGGCGTTATTACGTGGTGCGTGATGATTCTTCAATTGTTATATTTGTACAAGGGCAAAAACCACTCGTTCAAACAGGCTTTAAAATGATCGGAGCCCATACCGATTCTCCTGGTTTAAGGATAAAGCCACAGGCTGCCACCGGCGGAGATGGCTTACTAAGAGTGGGCGTTGAAATTTATGGCGGCCCTATTTTGGCCACCTTTACGGATCGTGATTTAAGTCTTGCTGGGCGAATAAATTATAAAGACGACAACCATAAAATAGTCAGCACCTTATTAAAATTTGACCGGCCATTACTACGCTTACCCAATTTAGCTATTCACATGAATAGAGCGGTTAATGAAGACGGCTTAAAGCTACATAAGCAGAATGAACTCCCACTCATTCTATCGACAATAGCTAATGAGTGTTTACCGCAAGCGTATTTTACACAGCTCCTGCAAGAGCAAACAGCCGGTGCCATCGGGCGAATATTGTCGTGGGATTTGGCCGTTTATGACACCCAAAAAGGCGCGTTTTGGGGGGCAGAAAACGAGTTTTACGCCAATAGTCAACTGGACAATTTGGCCTCGTGTCACGCAGCCTTAGAAGCCTTATTAGATGAAACCGTCTTAGCCAGTGACAATACCCTCGTGTGCGCCTTATTTGATCATGAAGAAGTCGGTAGCGAGAGCAACAAAGGTGCCGATGGTAGTTTTTTGAGTGATGTACTGCAGCGGATTGCCTTAGCCACCGAAAAAAATAAAGAAGATTTTGCAATAGCCCTAGCCAAAAGTTTTATGATCAGCGCTGATATGGCACATGCTTATCAACCTAATTTCCCCTCCGCTTACGATGCCGACCATAAAGTAACCATCAATAAAGGCCCCGTAATAAAAGTTAATGCTAACCAGCGATACAGTACCGAGAGTGTTTCCCAAGCCCAGTTTATAGATTGGTGTGAACAAGCGGGTGTGCCTTATCAAAAATATTCGCATCGCTGCGATTTAGCCTGTGGAAGCACCATTGGCCCCATAACCTCCGCAAGATTGGGCATACGCTCAATAGATGTTGGCAGCCCCTTATGGGCCATGCACAGCATTAGAGAGAGTGCCGGCGTATTGGATCATAACTATATGATTAAAGTAATGAAAAGGTTTTTTACCCACTAATTAGTTACGTTTTTTTCGCGGCTAAAGCCACTCCCACGAGATCCCCACTTCACTCCTTAATTCGCTTCGCTAGCAACCCGCTGTATTTCTCTTAGTGGCTTAATATGTGATCATAATTTGCCACTCAAGTGATTTTTATAGCGATTTAAAAGCCTAAACAAGCCATGTCGTAATCCAATTTTGTGGGAGCGGCTTTAGCCGCGTTTTATTTCGTGGCTAAAGCCACTCCCACGAGATCAACGCCTTCATTCCTTATTCCGCTTCGCTAGCAACAACCTCTGCATTTTTCCTAGTCGCTTAATATTTGTTCACATTTTGCTTTTCAAGTGGATGTTATAGTGCTCAAAAGGCATAGATGTTTCAGGGTTATAAGCATTGCGATTTAAATAGAGCCGTTTTTAGAAATTCTGGCGTCTTAACAACTATATTGCATTTTAAGGGAGCAACTAAATGGTTTTATTAAGACAACCTGTAAAGAAAAATAATTTAATCGCATTGGAGTTAAAAAACTGTCTTGCAAAAACTTATCAGTCTATAGCTGGAGATAAATTAGCTGGGCGGCAAGTTTTAAACCACATTCATATTGTTGGTGAAGTGGCTAGAGAGTTACTTCAACGCATGCCTAATTGGTTGGTGACAGAATTATTTCCCCCAGGTTCTGAACTTATTGCCGCTGCCCATGATATTGGCAAAGTAAGTCCTACATTTCAAGAAAAGCTTTATCGTGGCACGGATGGTTATACTCGTAATACAAAGGCAGGCTTAGAAAAAGTTAATCCCGATATGGAGAAACAATGGGGCGGTCATGCGGGTGTTAGTCAAATCACTGCCCAATATTTAAAACTAGGCAAATATATCCCGGAAATTCTAGGCCAACATCATGGCTATTCACCCAATATTAGTATTTATAACGCAACAGACGAAGTCTTTGGTGGCTTAGCTTGGCAACAACGGCGGGAAGAATTACTGATTGAGTTGAAATACCTATTAGATACAGAATTTCCAGTTGTAACTGACGTCTTACAAGCACGCGTTTTAGCTGGTTTTACCACGGTTTCAGATTGGATAGGTTCAGGTTCTTTATTCGATATTCCCTCCGAAAACTGGCAACCTAACATCAAACGAGCCTTAGATAATGCCGGCTTTATCCAACCTGTATTTAAACCTTTATTAAGTTTTAGTGATATTTTTGGATGGCAACCTCGTCCTATTCAACAAGGCTTCATTGATCAAGTCACTGGCCCTGGTGTTTATATTTTAGAAGCCCCGATGGGCTTAGGTAAAACAGAAGCCGCATTATATGCCGCCTATCAAATGCTAAGCACTCATCAAGCAACGGGCATTTATTTTGCCTTGCCCACGCAACTGACTTCCGAGAAAATACATGAACGGGTTGAAGTGTTTCTTAAAGCCATCTTAGATAACGATAGTTCACATCAACAGCCATTACTTTTACATGGCAACGCCTGGTTAAAAACAGAGTTGGGTAAAGAAGGGAATCCTGGTGGCTCATGGTTTCAAGCGGCTAAACGGGGGATATTAGCCCCGTTTGCAGTGGGTACGATTGATCAAGCCTTAATGGCTGTGATGAATGTTAAACACGGTTTTGTCCGCACTTTTGGCTTAGCAGGAAAGGTGGTCATCCTTGATGAAGTGCATTCTTATGATAGTTATACCGGCACATTGATTGACGAACTGATTAATGCCTTAACTGACTTACATTGCACGGTGATTATTTTAAGTGCCACGTTGACTCAACAAAGACGCAGTACTTTTTTAAAAGTGAATTCTACTAACCCATGTTATCCCTTAGTGTCTGCATTACCCAAGGGCGGGAAATTAGTCGAAGTCACAGACACATCGATAACGGATGTCAACGTAAAAGTAATCCGCTGCCAACAAGATGAAGTTGCACTTGAAGCGGCTTTATTAAGGGCTGAGCAGGGGCAACAGGTCTTATGGATTGAAAATACCGTTACAGAAGCACAGGCTATTTGTCGCCTATTAGCTACACGCGCCAGCTCCTTGGGTGTTGAATGTGGCTTATTGCATTCACGTTTTTTAAAGATTGATCGTGAACAGAATGAAAATTATTGGACAACTTTATACGGAAAAGACGGTGCTGCAAAGCGGTCACAACAAGGTTGCATTTTAATAGGCACGCAAGTACTTGAGCAATCTTTAGACATTGATGCAGATTTTCTAATTAGTCGTTTTGCTCCCAGCGATATGTTACTACAACGTATAGGACGTTTATGGCGACATGATCTGTCGCATAGGCCTGTTAACATTCAACGTGAAGTTTGGCTACTTGCGCCTGATATGATTAGTGCATTAGAAAATACAAATCATGCCTTTGGTAAAACCGCTAAAGTATATACGCCGTATGTATTGTGTCGAAGTTTAGAGGTATGGCAAAGCTTGCAGGACTTAAGTATCCCAAGTCAGATTCGAGACATTATTGAAGCAACCTATCAAGAGCGCAGTGAAACCGGTTTGTTATTAAGTTATTTAAATGCACTTGAAAAAAAGAAGGCCGAACTGAAAAGCATGGCACTAATAGGCTTATCAGAGGGTGGTAAGACCTTGTCCGAAGAAAAAGCCAGTACACGATACAGTGACCAAGATACCGTTGATGTGTTGCTGATTAAAAATTATCAAACCGACCCGCAACAAGGTGGGGTTAGTGTGTGCTTTTTAGATGAAACTCAAATTCACTTACCCGATAAAGGTAAAGGTTTGGAACCTAAAGAACGAAGAGAATTAGCCGCTCAGCTGTTACAAAATACCGTGCGAGTCGCCGAGTATTTGGCGCCAAAACCTATTATTGGTAATGGCCTAGACTGGTTAAAGGACTATATATATCTCGGCAAACCTAATGAGGAAAGTCGATTACGAGTGGCAAAGGTAAAAGGGAGTGATGAGTTAATGAGCTTAGAGGGTGGTAAGGCCCTAGAGAGTTATCAACTCGAATACAATCAAAAGCTAGGCTATCAAGCTAATAAATAATAACTGTAAGGAGCATAGATGACCACCGAGAACCGATTTAATTTAATTGACGAGCCATGGATACCGATTGTTGATATCGGAAGAGTGAGCTTAAAAGAACTCTTTATTAATCATCATTATCGAGCTTTGGACGGTAATCCCGTTCAAAAGATCGCTCTTACTAAATTATTGTTAGCGATTGCTCAAGCTGCATCAACGCCTAAAGATGATGAGGCTTGGGTTAACTTAGGTGTAAACGGTTTGGCATCAAACTGTTTAAAATATTTAGATACGTGGCAAGAGCGATTTTGGCTATATGGTGAACAACCTTTCTTGCAAATGCCGGGGATTAGTTCCGCAAGTGTACAAAGTTTTGGTGCCGTCCTTGCAGAAATCGCTACCGGTAATACCACTGTATTAACTCAAACGCAGATAGAAAAAAGGCTGTCTGATGTAGATAAGGCGCTTTTAATTGTCGTCTTAATGGGTTTTGGTTTAGGTGGTAAAAAAACCGATAACAGCGTTATCTTATCAAAGGGGTATTCAGGTAAAGCCAATGATAAAGGTAAGCCGTCTACCGGAAAACCGGGTGCGTCGATCGGTTTTATGGGCTATTTACATAATTTCTTAGTGGGACAGTCCTTATTAGAGAGCCTTTGGCTTAATGTATTAACCGCAGAACAAATTAAAGAGATGCGTGTTTATAGCAATGGGTTAGGGACAGTTCCTTGGGAGTTAATGCCTCTAGGTGAAGATTGTGACACGGCCAAAAGTTTACAAGCGTCCTTGATGGGACGTTTGATACCACTATCACGCTTTTGTCTATTAACCGATACAGGCTTGCATTATTCTGAAGGCATTGCGCATCAAGGCTATAAAGAAGGCAGAGTAGATCCTAGTGTTTCCGTAGATTATTCAGGCAAGGATCCTAAAGTCATTTGGGTTGATCCCGAGAGAAGACCTTGGCGTTTTTTAACCGCGTTATTAAGCTTCCTTGGGCAGTCGAGCAGTACGGGCTTTAACTGTCATCATTTAAGCTTTGGTTTAAAGCGAGCACGTGGGCAAATTAAAGAGTTAGGTATTTGGTCAGGTGGCTTACGTGTAAGTAGTAATGCAGGCGAACAGTATGTTTCAGGTAGTGACGATGCTGTTGAATCTTTAATTACCTTACCTCAATCGGTATTAGGTACGTTTTGGTTTGCCAATCTACAACTGGAAATGACCGATTTAGAGCAGCTTTCAAAAATTGTCTACAGTGCCACACTTCATTATTTTAAAAGTCAAAACATGGAGAGTAAAGGTCAAGCAGGACTAGCCAGTAATCTATTTTGGCAACTCTGTGAGCGTAAGTTTCAAGATTTAGTTAATGTCTGTGACGATGCCGACCAAGCACAAAGCTTACGTAAAAACTTTGCGGGGTTTGCAAATCAAGCCTATGACACCTTTTGTGCTAAAGATACCGCAAGACAACTGGATGCTTGGGCAAAGAACAGACCTAATCTAGGTAAATACTTAAAAGATCAAAACAAACATAAAGAGGAGGCACCCGCATGAGCGAAGTAGTAAAAAAGCCAAATAGAAGTGAGTCTTTCGTAAAACGCACTATCGAACAATGTCAAAAAGATAAAGGTCTTGCCGCTGGTTTAAAGCGTGCAGACAATCCGGCTACGGAATATCAATGCTGGGAACATTTAGCTGTGTTTAATATTGACTTAGAAAAAGACTACCAGCGTTTGCCTTATGCCACTATTGCAGCAGCCATTGCCAAAGCCAAAGTTGAAAGTAACGGTTTTATGGGGATAGGGCGTGGGATTTCTCTGTGTTATGAAGAGGGCAACAATAGCGACCAAGCAAAAGCAAAATTAAGACGTTTACTGGCTTGTGAATCGGTTGAAGAAGCGTGCCGTATTTTAAGGCCTTTATTTAGTTTAATAGATTCTAAAGTTAATTTACCGTTGGACTATACGCAACTATTAAATGACCTACTCAAATTTCATTTCGATAATCAACGCGTTAAAACTCGCTGGGCACAAGATTTTTATAAGCAATCAATAAATAAGGAGCCAGCATGAGTGAAATCAAAGCACTTTATGCAGCGGTGTTGAGATTATCACGAGCTGATATTAAAGCACTTAAGATTACCGATGCTTACTCTTTACATCGAGTTATTTATGAGTTATTTGATGATATTCGTAGCGAACAACAAAAACAAGAGAGTCACTCTAGTGGAATCTTGTATGTTGATAAAGGGGGGGATTTTAACCATCGACTCATCTTAATACTCGCTAACCGGCAGCCTAACCTCTCACCAGTTTATGGTGAAGTTGAATCTAAGCTCATTCCTGTCGAATTTTTACAGCATCAGCATTATGCCTTTGAAGTCACCGTTAATCCATGCAAGCGTGACAATAAAACCGGAAAAATCATCCCCGTAAGAGAAAGAGAAAATATAGCACAATGGTTTGTCGATCGTGCTTCAAGTTCCTGGGGATTTACTGTTAATCCTACGAATTTACAAATTGAAAAACTTGCAGTACAGACGTTCACAAAAAATGACCAAAAGGTAACGCATGGGAGTGCAACACTAAAAGGCGAACTTAAGGTTACAAATCAAGAACAATTTAACCAAAGCTTTCAGCAAGGCATTGGCCGGGGGCGAGCCTTTGGCTTTGGTTTATTACAAATAGTTAAACTTTAATTGAAATTAACAATAGGACTTTATTTTATGATCGACAATCCACTTAAAAACACGCGTATTGAGTTCCATATCCTACAATCATTTCCAGTCACTTGTTTAAATCGTGATGATGTTGGCGCACCTAAAACAGCTATTGTAGGGGGTAGCACTCGTGCACGTGTGAGTTCACAAGCATGGAAAAGACCGGTACGCTTGGCAATGCAGGACTTTGGGATTAAGTTAGCTATACGTAGCAAACTTATCGCCGAGTATGTTACTAAAGCTTGTGTTCAGCTAGGAGCTGCTGAAGACCAAGCAGAAGCTTGTGGTGAGGTGATTTCTGCCTCACTTAGCAAAGACACCCTACACTTTTTTACCGAGTCCGAAGCCTTAGCTTTTGCGGCATTTGCAGAGGAACAAGCGTTTGATAGCACCAAAATAAAAGACAAAGATATTCAAAAACTCGCTAAGAAAACCTTTAATCCAGCCATTGACGGTCTTGATATTGCCCTCTTTGGACGTATGGTTGCACAAGCGGCTGAACTTAATATTGAAGCTGCGGCTTCATTTTCCCATGCTATTTCAACCCATAAGGTCAGCAACGAGGTGGAGTTTTTTACGGCATTAGATGATTTATCTTTAGAGCCAGGCGCGGCACATATGGGTAGTCTGGAATTTAATTCCGCCACGTATTACCGATACATCAGTTTAGATCTTGGACAGTTAAATCAAAGCCTTGCAGGAAACAAATTAGCGGCAGCAGTTGAGGCTTTTACGAAAGCCTTATTTGTTGCTGTCCCTGCCGCACGACAAACCACACAATCGGGCGCTTCACCTTGGGCCTTTGCAAAAGTATTAGTTAGAAAAGGGCAGCGTTTACAAGTACCGTTCGAGACAGCGGTTAAAGCGAAAGATGGTGGCTTTCTTCAACCCAGTATTGAAGCACTCACAGAGTATTTAGTTAAAACAGAAAAACTACACGGCTCATTGTTTGGTAAGCAAGCGGATTATACCTATGGCATTGATGAAAACTTTACTATCGATGATCTGATTACTGCTTTAAAAACACACGCTGAGGTCACTGTGCATGAATAACCCCTACTTGTTGCTATGGCTAGAAGCGCCACTGCAATCGTGGGGGCATGATTCTAAGTTTGGACGGCGAGACACGCTGAACTTTCCAACCAAATCCGGCATCTTAGGCTTGGTTTGTAGTGCGCTGGGGGCGGGTGGCGAACAAACTGAATTATTGGCTGACTTTGCACCACTTAAGCAGACAGTTATTTCATTTGTCCGCGCTGAGAAAACGTCATCAAACGCCTTGATTAATCGTGAACGTGAACCTTTGTTACGTGATTTTCACATGGTGGGTAGTGGATATGATGACAAAGATCCTTGGGCAAGTTTATTAATTCCAAAAACCAGTGAAGGCAAAAAAGCAGTCGGTGGTGGAGCAAAAATGACCTATCGCTATTACCTTCAAGATGCTGCTTTTGCGGTGTTATTAGAAGTGCCAGAGACCAGAGCCTCCACAATTATTGAAGCCCTTAAAAGTCCAACGTGGGATGTTTACTTAGGCCGAAAAAACTGTGTACCTACTGACTTTATTTATAGAGATCAATTTATCGATGAAGATGCAGGAATAGAAGTTGCTTTAGACATTGCAAAGCAAAAAAATCTACTTGAGGATTTTAAAGTCTTAAGTGGTGAACATGAGGGGGAGTTGTTAACTTTAATGGATGTGCCTATTCAATTTGGAGAGCACAAACTCTATAGAGATCGACAAGTGACAGTGATCCCAGCTACACAATAATTGTGTAGCCTGCTTTTTAACAATTTGGTTAATGACTAAACTAGTCGTGACAGATTAATAATGAGGTATTAATGGCGACTGAAGTTAAATCGACTCGCTTAATAATAAAAGTAACTCGGGATACTTTGCCACAAGTCAGTGCTAAATATCCTTTTATATATCTTGAACGAGGGCGTTTAGAAATTGATGATAGCAGCGTCAAATGGATAGACTCTGACGGCAATGTCGTTCGTTTACCGATCGCCACCTTAAATTGCCTATTGTTAGGACCTGGAACCACGATTACTCACGAAGCTATTAAGATCATAGCTTCGTCTAATTGCAGTGTATGTTGGGTTGGTGAAGATAGTTTGTTATTTTATGCGGTAGGTCAAACTGCCACATCAAACACGCGTAACTTTCGCAAACAAATGTTACTGGCCTCAGATGAAGAAAAATCGTTAGAAGTGGTGCGCAGGATGTATAGGCGTCGCTTTCCTAAAGCGGAGTTAGCGGGCAAAAATCTGAAAGAAATGATGGGGATGGAGGACTATAGGGTACGTGATCTCTATCAGCAAAAAGCCGAACATTATAAAGTCGGTTGGAAAGGCAGATCTTACATACCTGGTAAGTTCGAACTAGGTGATATGACCAATCAAATTATGACATCAGCCAATGCGGCGTTATACGGCATAATTAGTTCGGCTGTTCATAGTATGGGCTATTCACCTCATATAGGCTTTATACATTCAGGTAGTCCCTTGCCATTTGTTTATGATTTAGCCGATTTGTACAAAGAACACTTGTGTATTGATTTAGCTTTTGCTTTAACACTCGATATGGCGGGGCTTTATAATAAACATAAAGTCTCAGAAGGTTTTAGAAAGCGAGTTATGGAGATGGATTTATTAGGTAATATTGGCGCTGATATTGAAGAAATGCTAGGAGGGAAAAATGCTCGTCGTCATAGCGAATGATTTGCCCCCGGCCGTCAGAGGCCGAATGAAGTTATGGTTTGTTGAACCACGCCCCAATGTATTTGTATCGGGCGTTAAAGATTCAGTAGGTAAAGCGGTTGTTGAGTATTTATATGAGCACTGTCCACCTGAAAGTGGCTTAATGGTTTTTCGTCGACTTAATGATGCGCCTGGGTATGAGATTCGAGGGGTAGGTGATACACGTCGAAGTATTGTTGAAATCTCAGGCTTACAGTTAGTGCAAGAGAAGTGTGTAGATACTACATCTAGTGTTAAAATAAACTGACATCACAAGATGTTGGTGTCTTCCCCACGCCCGTGGGGGTGTTTCTATTCCAAAGGTTAAAAGCTCAATTATTTGAGCGTCTTCCCCACGCCCGCGGGGGTGTTTCTTGAACAACTCACTACTGCGATAGACGAGTTAAGTCTTCCCCACGCCCGTGGGGGTGTTTCTCAGCTTCAAATTTAATGGTATCGGTAGAAAGCGTCTTCCCCACGCCCGTGGGGGTGTTTCTGAACGTGAAGAACATCACCTTGCCTTAAGTGAGTCTTCCCCACGCCCGTGGGGGTGTTTCTAGACGTTGAATAACTGCCAGCATGAATAACACGTCTTCCCCACGCCCGTGGGGGTGTTTCTCATTAGTTGGTGCTCCCCTGCCCTAATGAACAGTCTTCCCCACGCCCGTGGGGGTGTTTCTAAACGGTGGGGCTGTTTTTTTATCTGAACCCTGTCTTCCCCACGCCCGTGGGGGTGTTTCTGTTCAAGCTTTAAAAGAACTGGTACAAGCTAAGTCTTCCCCACGCCCGTGGGGGTGTTTCTGGTATTATTCTAATGAATTACTCACTGACTAAGTCTTCCCCATGCCCGTGGGGGTGTTTCTAAGTGGAGTCTCGCCGCCACGCCGCCCAACTTGTCTTCCCCACGCCCGTGGGGGTGTTTCTCAAAGCCAACATAGGGGAATGGCCCATTGTTGGTCTTCCCCACGCCCGTGGGGGTGTTTCCAAAGTGCATGATAGGACATAGCAAGGAAACAGGTCTTCCCCACGCCCGTGGGGGTGTTTCTTGAGCAAGCAGCCCAAGTAACAATAAGAGATTGTCTTCCCCACGCCCGTGGGGGTGTTTCTGGGTATTGGCCATAAATTCCGAATAAGCAAAAGTCTTCCCCACGCCCGTGGGGGTGTTTCTAGCGATAAGGTAACCTGTTCAAGCTGCGGTTTGTCTTCCCCACGCCCGTGGGGGTGTTTCTGCTTTGAGAGATAAGCAACAGGCCAAAAAATAGTCTTCCCCACGCCCGTGGGGGTGTTTCCCGGCAGAAGGTGCATAATGTCAGACGAAATTGGTCTTCCCCACGCCCGTGGGGGTGTTTCCATCACGCCTTAGCATTGCTAATGCTTCTTCTTGTCTTCCCCACGCCCGTGGGGGTGTTTCTCAACATGGGTAGCCGATATTGCCGATGTAGCTGTCTTCCCCACGCCCGTGGGGGTGTTTCTATACATTATGCGAAGTACGATGTATCTATTTGGTCTTCCCCACGCCCGTGGGGGTGTTTCCTCTTTGATGCCAGCATCACAAAAACCTAGCTCGTCTTCCCCACGCCCGTGGGGGTGTTTCCAAATTGGAGCGTTAGAAAAAGTGAAATTTCCGGTCTTCCCCACGCCCGTGGGGGGTAAAGTAGCTCTTTGTTACGCGGCTTGTATCTTTAGTCTTCTGTTCACTGCCGCACAGGCAGCTTAGAAAAGACGGAACACGCGCAAGCATGGAGGGGCAGGTTAATGACAAGACTTTCGAGGATTAGCTGAAGCGTAAGACTGAAACAGCCCCCACGTTTGCTGATAGAACGCTTGGCAAGGGCAGGGCT
>CAMDWT010000057.1 GCA_945877505.1 Crenothrix polyspora | reverse complement strand
GCGAAAAGTACGTCTAGATTTTGAATGGCGACGTCATGAATTAATTGATCATAAGCACGTTGCAAGAAGGTTGAGTAGATAGCGACTACCGGCTTTGCACCTTGACAGGCTTGGCCTGCGGCTAAGGTCACGGCATGCTGTTCTGCAATAGCGACATCAAAGTAACGTTGTGGAAAACGCTCTGAGAACTTAACAAGCCCCGAGCCTTCTCGCATGGCAGGCGTGATACCTAAAAGACGCTCGTCTTGCTCAGCCATGTCACATAACCATGTGCCGAATACTTCGGTATACGTTGGATGTGGCGATGGCGCTGACTTAGGCAAGCTATCAAGGGTCGGATCAAAAGCCGGTACACCGTGATAAGCCAGAGGATCCTTTTCTGCTGGCGCATAACCTTTCCCTTTTTTGGTCACAATATGCAAAAAACGCGGTCCGGAGATTGCTTTAAGATTTTCTAAGGTAGAAACGAGCATCTCTAAATCATGACCATCTATAGGGCCTATGTAGTTAAAGCCGAGCTCTTCAAATAAAGTACCAGGGACAATCATCCCCTTCATGTGTTCTTCAGTTCGACGCGCTAATTCCCAAACACTGGGCATTTTACTAAGGGCTTTTTTACTTTCTTCCCTCAAGGAAGAATACAGCTTACTGGATAATATTTTAGTCAGATAATTACTCATCGCGCCAACCGGAGGCGATATTGACATGTCATTATCATTCAAAATAACCAGTAGATTGGCGTCAATGGCCCCGGCATGATTCATCGCTTCAAAAGCCATACCGCCGGTGATACTGCCGTCGCCAATAATGGCGACCATTTGCTTATCTTCGCCTTTTAAGTGCGAGGCAATCGCCATGCCTAAGGCGGCGCTGATTGAAGTACTGGAATGCCCAACGCCAAAGGCATCGTATTCACTCTCTGCGCGATTCGGAAACGCCGACACACCATTTAGCGTGCGAATCGTGGTCATCCGTTCTTTACGACCCGTTAAGATCTTATGCGGATAAGCCTGGTGACCCACGTCCCAAACCAATTGGTCTGAGGGCGTATCAAATACATAATGCAGGGCCACTGTCAGCTCAACTGTACCCAAGCCCGCTGAAAAATGGCCTCCCGAGATGCTAACCGTGTGCGTTAAGTAATCACGTAATTCGCTGGCCAGCGCTTTTAATTGCTCTTTCTTAAGCTTGCGCAAATCTGCCGGACTATGGATAGCCTCTAAAAGTGGAAAACTAACTGGTTTATTCATATTTAAATCAATTCCTAAAGTCGACAGGGTGTCAATTTTATAGTGAAGGCCGTCCGCTTGTGTAAACGCAAGACGACTGTGCAATAATCACCCGCAACTATTAAAAAGTGACCGGCTTTATGATCCAGTCGGTAATTATCCATTTTAAATTCGCAGTAATCAAGTTGGTTATCAATGAGTCCGTTGAATTATATACAATGATAAATCACGTAATAGATCAGCTTCTGAGCCAAATATACTTAAGCTATCTAATGCTTTCTCATGTAACTCTTGCGCCTTTTGTTTAGCGCCATTTAAACCTAATAACGCCGGATAGGTCGGCTTATCATTATCTTTATCTTTACCTTGTGTTTTTCCTAAAGTGGCCGTATCACTTTCTTCATCAAGAATATCGTCTTTAACTTGGAATGATAAACCAATACATTTCGCATAATGATCTAATTTTAAAGCTTTTTCTGCGTCTATATCTGCTTTTGCCAACGTAGCCATATTCACACTGGCACGGATTAAAGCCCCTGTTTTATGAATATGCATATTTTCTAATTCAGGCAGATTTAATTTTGTACCTACCGACTGCAAATCAATAGCTTGCCCACCAACCATGCCCTGAGAACCACTCGCTTTTGCTAAAGCAATAATCATTTTCAAACGACCTTCGGCTGTCGCAGTAATACTAGGATCATGCGCTAATATTTCAAACGCTAAAGCCTGCAAAGCATCGCCTGCTAAAATGGCAGTCGCTTCATCGAAAGCAACATGAGATGTTGCCTTTCCTCGCCTAAGATCATCATCATCCATCGCGGGGAGATCATCATGAATTAAAGAATAAACATGAATAAGCTCAACAGCACTCGCTGGCCCATCTAAAACCTCAGGCGCGATACCTAATGCCTTTCCAGTGCAGTAAGTCAGCATAGGTCGCATACGCTTACCCCCGTCAAGAACACTATAACGCATTGCACTGTGTAGTTTTTGCGGCAGTAATAGCTCACTAGGAAGACGTTCTTCCAAAGCCCTTTCAATTCTATTTTGACAAAAACTAAGATATTCTTTTAATGCGTTACTCATCTGCAAATGACTCCAAGGCTTGACTGCCGTTTGTTTCAATTAAAATCTGAACCTTCTGCTCAGCCTCTTGCAAGGCTTTTTGACAGACCCGTGTCAGAGTGACTCCCCGCTCAAAAGACTTTAGTGATTCTTCCAGTGATAGCTCACCTTGCTCCAATTGGCTAAGCAATTGCTCAATTTCGGCAAGTGAATCTTCAAATAAAGTAAGACTTTTCTTTTTTGTCATCAAGGTAGGAATATATAAATAAATGATTAGTAAATAAACTCAACATTATATATGAATTTTGATTATGAAAAATCAGCAATAACACTTAAAAACAACATTTCAACACGATTATGACTGATAAACATACCTATATTCATAGACGTTAAATTTAAAAGTAATGTTAGAAAACACTTAACGTCTAACGATAAAATCTAGTAAAACAACTTTTGACGTTAATTAAACTCAACAATTTAAAATCTATCATATAAAAGACTTATTAATACTATATGATGGGCTCTGAAAAGTACCTTATTTTCAAAATACATTTCTGGATTCATTTCTAGAACCCCCCATTAAAGTCTTTTTTAAATACTATGAATCTCATTAAAAAAATAGCACTAACTTTCTTTATAACTCTTTTATTAGGTGCGAACGGCTCGTCAGTTTTTGCCGAAGAAGCAACAAACAGTTCTGCAACGAGCATTAATGAAACCATTACTCATGTTGAAAAAGCATTAGTAGAAGTTAACAAAAGTGATTTCTCTGCAGCACAATTGCATTTAAAATCAGCTCGTTTATCTTCTGCAAGCATTACCGGTGATGAAACAATCATCAAACAAGCTAATGCAAGTGTCATCCAAGGCCAAATACAAGCAAAATACGGTGATGTTAAAGAATCATCAGCTGAAATCACTAAAGCATTAAAACTTTATAAGTCTCTATAAAACCTTATAAAAATTCTTAAAAATAGTGAGCGCCCTATTGGCTCACTATTTTTTTTAAAAATTCACCTTCACTACTTTAAGCTTATTTACTTTACTAGTGGCGTAATAACGTCCACCAATTCATCTTTTGAAAGCTCTCCTCCTTGTTGATATATTATTTGCCCCTGCTGATTAACAATTAACGTATAAGGAACCACACCCATACTATTACCAAGTTTTTGAGACAAAGCGATGCCCGCCATATCTCCAATCAATATCGGATAATTAACCGATAATTTCGCCAAATACGCTTCAACCGACTCTTTATTATCAAGCGCAACACCAATAACTTGCAGTCCTTTAGCTGAATATTGCTCTTGTATGGACATGAATTCCGGAATTTCTTTAATACAGGGTGGACACCAGGTTGCCCAGAAATTAATAACTAGAATTTTTCCGTGCCATTCTGAAATATTATGCTGTTTGCCCATCACGTCAGGAAAACTAAAATCAGGCAAAGGACTTTTATCAAAAAGACTAACGGGCGACCCATAATACTTAACAACAACCCCACCACCTAAAGCCAACAACCCTACAATGCTAAGTAGAGCGATTTTTTTCATAAGAATAACCCTTGAATTGTCCTTATAAAAGTTTCAGGATTTTGGTAGCCAATAACTCGACTAGTACTCTTTTCAACTTTGTTATCACCAAAAAATAGAATGGCAGGTGGACCTATAAGCTGGAACTTTGCCAGTAAGGCCTTATCATTTTCTGAGTTAGCCGTCACATCTGCCTGTAACAGCACAAACCCTTTTAGTGCCTGCTTAACGCCTGAGTCAGTAAAAGTTATCGCTTCTAACTCTTTACACGAAACACACCAATCTGCATAAAAATCTAGCATAACAGGCTGATGGTTAGCACTCGCTTGTTGAAGTCTAGC
Organism: Crenothrix polyspora; assembly: GCA_945877505.1. Lineage (GTDB taxonomy): Bacteria > Pseudomonadota > Gammaproteobacteria > Methylococcales > Methylomonadaceae > Methylobacter_C > Methylobacter_C polyspora_A. The sequence continues at coordinate 11,108 of CAMDWT010000057.1, read as the reverse complement.
TTCTAAGGTTGAGATGCTTGTTACTTTTTCAAAAACAAGCCCCTCTTCTTCCGTTTGAGCGCTTCTTGACCTAAAGCCCTCTAACGGTTTTAAAGGATTATCATTGCCTAAGCTCACACCTATCAGTAATAACAACCCATAAGCTAGCATTATTAAGCCCACACCTTTCCACAACTTACGCCAACCAGAACTTGTTTCAGGCAAGGTATCAATCGCATTAAGATATATAGCCGGAATGATCAATAAAATAGACCAAAGCAACATAGTAATCGTGGGAGATAAGATACGACTCAACATCCACACCGCGACTGCCAACATGAGCACACCAAAAACTGCTTTAATTGAATAAAGCCACGTTCCTGCCTTAGGGAGCAACCTGCCGGCAGAGGCCCCTAATAAAAGCAAAGGCATGCCCATACCCATACCCATCGCAAATAAAGCGCTACCTCCCACTAAAGCGCTACCGCTTTGTCCAATAAAAATTAGAGCGCCTGCTAACGGCGCGGCAACACAAGGACCGACAATTAATGATGATAATGCGCCCATAATGGCAGCGCCCCACAACGAACCATCTTGATGCTTTACGCTTGAGTTGTGTAGCTTGGTTTTAAGTGAGTTTGGCAATTCAATATCGTAAAATCCAAACATCGATAAGGACAATAAAACAAAAATTGAACTAAATAAACCAATTATCCAAGGCTGTTGAAAAGTGGTTTGTAAGTTATGGCCAAATAAGGCCGCTAATATACCGAATATCGTGTAAGTAAAAGCTGAAGCCCCTACATAACTTAAAGATAGAAAAAAAGCCCTAAGCGTTGTAATCCTATTACCATGACCTACAATAATTCCAGATAAAATAGGAATCATAGGAAAAATACACGGCGTCATCGATAACAATAATCCAAAACCGAAAAAACTAAGTAAAATCATGGCCAAACTATCATGATGTAAGGACCGTACAATTTGATCCTGTTCAGAAAGGTCGTTTAAACTTGAGTTATCAAGCGAGACATTCTGGTCAGCAATGGGTAATTTAAGCTCAATCACTTTCGTCATAGGTGGATAACAAACGCCACGATCTGCGCAACCCTGATAATTTGCTTCAAGGATAATAATTTGTTCTAAATTATTTGTACGAATAAGTGGCACATCAAAACCGATTTCGTCATGGAAAATTTGTACCCGTCCAAAAACCTCATCTTGTTTCGATGTTCCTTGGGGTATTGAATAAGCACCTAATTTATCAGCGGTTTTATTAATTAATTTTAACTGAATTTTCTCACGATAAAGATAATAGCCACTTGCAATCCCCCAATTAACATGAAGCGTCTTTGAATCTTTAACAACCGCAAAAAACTTAAAGGCTTGCTCTGGAAGCAATAACGGTTCTTGGCTAGCCTTAAGGGTGAAATTTGGCAGTTTTTTTACTAGAAAATCGAGTGGATTGGATCTTACAATGGGCGTTGGTGCTGACAAACTAACTTCAAAGCTCTTTTTCTGCGGAGGATAACAGATACCTTTATCTGCGCATCCTTGGTATCTTACCTCTAATTTAATAACGGAAACCGTGGTGGATGCTTGAAAAGAAACAGGAATTTGCAACGTGTTACGATAAATAATAACGTCACCAAAATTCGCATCATGCTTTGATTCACCGACTGGAAAAGTTGGTGTCAACGCTTGGACTTCATCAGTTTTAGAATCAATCTTTATGTGTTTACTATAGAGATAATACCCTTGGGCAATTTCCCATGTAAGTAAAATCTGATTAGTTGCTACCGATTTTACAGAAAGCTTAAAAGCCTCATCAGGCGCTAAAAATTCTTGATCACCTGATGCAATAGAGGCATAACTTAGTAAGCTAACAAAACAGAACAGAATTATTTTAAAAAGTGGCATGAATCAATCCAGTGCAAGTATTCAGGTAAGCCGTCCTCAATAGAAACGGCGATTATTTCAGGTAACTCATAAGGATGGCGTTTTTTTATGATCTCTTCAATTAGCTGATAATTCGACTTATTGGCCTTAATCAACAGTAAACATTCTTCAGCTGTTTCTATTTTTTGCTCCCACGCATAAATAGACGTTACACCCGATATAATATTCACACAAGCCGCCAATTTTTCATTAATTAATAAACGAGCAATACTTTCTGCACTGCTTTTATCAGGAAAAGTACAAAAAATAAGCTGGTGGTTTATAGCCATTTTGTTAGTGTGTAATAGACAAGTATGCATATTATCCTAGAAATTAAATTGGATTGCCTTTATATTGTCATAATTATGCGTGTGCCCAATCTTATGTATGAATTCTAGGGCGAGATATTAAACTATTTATGAGTGTATAGATGAAAGTTTTTCAAATGTTTTTTTTAGTGATTTTAATTATTCCCTTTGCAGAAATTTATTTACTGCTAGAGGTCGGCAGCATTATTGGTGCTTTTCCGACCATTTTTTTGGTCGTATTTACCGCTGGACTTGGGGCTTGGCTTCTAAAACAACAAGGCTTTTCTACTTTTCATCGTTTTCAGCAAAACGTAGCCTTAGGCGTTATGCCCGCTTATGAAATGATTGAGGGACCTATTATTTTACTGGGGGGTATTTTATTATTAACCCCGGGATTTATTACGGATATTTTAGGTTTGGTCTGTTTGATTTCTCCACTACGCAAAAAACTAGCGCAGTATGTCATTGAAAATCAATTAATACAGACGAGCGGGATTTTTAAGCAAGAAAAAACGGTTGATAAGAACGTATTAGAAGGCGAGTTTAAAAAAGAAGACTAAAGGCATTAAAAAAGCGCAAGACCAAAATAATAGTCTTGCGCTTTTTGGCTAGTCGTTTGAAGCGCTATCTTCAACAGACTCACAAGTACTTTTGTTAAGCCCAGCATACACTGGACAAAATCCTGAAAATCCTGTCGCAACAAGGACTATTCCGACTACTAACAATGTGATTTCGGCTGTAAAAATTGAGATTGTCACTAAAGCTGCACCGGCATATAAGCGATATTTTTTCTCTTTCTCGCCGACATTATGTTCAAATTTAATCATACGTTTATAATCAAAACTCATGCTAATCCCCTTCTGTGTAATTGTTATTATTTTAGTAAAGCAATGGTGAATTTAACCATCGCAGAGTCTCAAATAATATACACAGCTCTACAAAATGTGCAAGCGATAAAACAATAATGGATGTTACTTCAATAATTGAATCTTTAAATGATAACCAGCGACAAGCGGTAACCGCCCCTTCAAAGGCCCTATTAGTTTTAGCGGGAGCTGGTAGCGGTAAAACGCGGGTATTAGTGCATCGAATAGCGTGGCAAATACAAGTAGAAGGTTTAGCGGCACAATGCATACTTGCCGTCACTTTTACTAATAAAGCGGCTAAAGAAATGCGCTCACGCATTGAGAACTTACTCAATGTTCCCACACATAACTTATGGATAGGGACTTTTCACGGAATTGCGCACCGCCTATTAAGACGCCACACCCAACAAGCCAAGCTACCTGAAAGTTTTCAAGTTATGGATTCAGGAGACCAATTACGAGTTATCAAACGCTTATTGGCTACGCTCAATCTAGACGACTCAAAATGGCCGCCTCGCGAAGTTCAATGGTATATCAATGCCCAGAAAGATGAAGGCATCAGGGCCAGACATATGCTCGAAACCCCAGACAACCATCAACGCCAAATGCTCAGCGTCTATAAGGCTTATGAAATCCTTTGTGATCGCTCTGGCTTAGTCGACTTTGCTGAATTATTGTTACGCGCACATGAATTACTCCGTGATAATCAAGATATTCTGGATTTTTACCAACAACGTTTTCAGCAAGTTCATGTTGATGAATTTCAAGATACCAATACCATTCAATATGCTTGGTTACGACTATTAACGGAAGGCAAAGACAACCTATTCGTAGTCGGCGATGACGATCAATCTATTTATGGTTGGCGTGGTGCCAAAATTGAAAATATTTACAGCTTCCAAAAACACTACCCTAATCATGAAGTTATAAAGTTGGAGCAAAACTATCGCTCGACGGGCACTATCCTTAAGGCAGCCAATAAGATTATTGCTAATAATTCTGGTCGAATGGGTAAAGAATTATGGACAGATGCTGGAGATGGCGAGCCCTGCTCCTTATATGCAGCATTTAATGAACAAGATGAAGCTTACTTCGTCGTCGATCGCATCAAAAATTGGGTTAATGAAGGAGGCTTACGTAGCGACGCCGCTATTTTATACCGATCAAATGCGCAATCTCGCCAATTCGAAGAAAAACTAATGGCTACAGCTACACCTTATAGAGTGTATGGTGGTTTACGCTTTTTTGACCGCGCTGAAATTAAAAATGCCTTAGCCTATTTACGCTTAATGTCCAATCATGATGATGATGCATCCTTCGAGCGCGTCATCAATACACCGACGCGTGGCATTGGCGCTAAAGCTATCGACGATATCAGAACAATAGCGCGTGATCAAAACCTTTCATTATGGGCATCGGCCATTGTATTGATTAATCAAGGCACCATGACAGGACGTGCCACCCATGCGTTGATAAGTTTTTTAGAGCTTATTAAAAGTTTTGAGCAGCAATCACAAGACGTAGAGCTTTATGAAAAAGTAAAATTAATTATTGAAAAATCAGGATTAATTGCCCTGTATCAAAAAGAAAAAATGGACAAAGGTGAGGAGAAAGTTGATAACTTAGAAGAATTAGTTAACGCCGCACGTCTTTTTGATTTTGACCAACAAAATGAAGAGGGCATGGGTGAGCTGGATATGTTTCTAACTCATGCCGCTTTAGAATCTGGTGATAGCCAAGGTGATGAATTTGAAGACTGTGTGCAACTCATGACCATCCACTCTGCAAAAGGGCTTGAATTTAAGCTCGTATTCCTCGTTGGCTTAGAAGAAAACTTATTTCCCTCCCAACAATCGGTAGATGATGTCAGTCGCTTAGAAGAAGAGCGCAGACTTTGTTATGTAGGCATGACACGCGCCATGCAAAAACTCTATCTCACTTATGCCGAATCACGCCGTTTATATGGCCGCGAAAGTTACCCAAGACCGTCACGATTTCTACGCGAAATACCCACTGAACTAATACAAGAAGTAAGAATGCGGGGCACTATTAACCGTCCTATTACGCCCGTACAAACAAAAGCGACTTATCTGCAATCGACAAGCAGTTACCAACTTGGTCAACGAGTCAGCCATGAAAAATTTGGTGAAGGTGTGGTTTTGCAGCTTGAAGGGTCTGGTGCTCAAGAAAGAGTTCAGATCAATTTTAAACAGGTGGGCATTAAATGGCTAATGTTGTCATTTGCCAAATTGGAAGCTTTATAACCGCAGGTTTTTTGGACAGAATACTAAGAAAATTCTAATTTAAGCAAAAAAACGCCTAAACCAAACGAGATATGTGCATCGCTTAAAAAATAATAATTCTGAACCCTTACCTTAAAAGGCAAGGGCTCAGAATCACAAGATGCTAAGGCGTTAAACCTTGGCCAATGACAATAACTTTTAGCGCATTTGTGCCGCCTTCAATACCTGTCAAATCACCTTTAGTGATAATAAATTTATCACCATCTTTTGCTTTATGCCACCTTCTAAGCTCTTTGACAATACTGCGATTAACTTCAGCATGATCCTGAGTATCAGCAATATTAAAGTGCATAGGAAAAACACCACGGAATAAAGTCACTTTACCCAATGTTTTTTCTTGGCTACTTAATGCAAAAATAGGAATACCCGAACTGATTCTAGACATCCATAGTGGTGTTGAACCTGATTCTGTTAACGATACAATCCCTTTGATATCAGAATGATTCGCCATATACATCGCTGACATAGCAATCGCTTCATCATCACGTTGAAAGTGATTAATATTAATACGATGATCTGATTCACGAACGCTACGTTGTTTTTCTGCTTCTATGCAAATACGATGCATTGCTTCAACAGCTTTTATTGGATAATTTCCAGAAGCCGTTTCAGCGGATAACATAATGGCATCCGTACCATCATAAACAGCATTAGCGACGTCAAACACTTCAGCCCGCGTAGGAATCGGATTCTCGATCATAGACTCCATCATTTGTGTTGCAGTAATGGCAACACGATTGAGCTCACGAGCACGCTTAATCAGTAATTTTTGTACCGCAGGTAAATTTGCATCACCAATTTCAACGCCCAAATCACCGCGCGCAACCATTACAGCATCAGAAGCCAAGATAATTTCATCCATCACTTCAGGTACAATAGCTTCAGCACGTTCTACTTTAGAAACGATACCGGCATAACAACCTTCAGCAATCAATAACCGACGAGCTTCATTAAGATCTTCAGCACATCTTGGAAAAGAGACCGCAACATAATCGCAATTCATAAGTGCGATGGTTTTAATATCTTCTTTGTCTTTTTCGGTTAATGCAGCAGCAGAAAGACCACCACCCATCAAGTTGATACCCTTATTGTTAGATAAGGCACCACCAACGATAACCGTACAATTAACGCGCATATTAACCACGTTAACGACATCCAATACAATCCGACCATCATCTAATAACAAACGACTCCCTGGCTTAACTTCTAATGCCAAAGGTTCATAGGTAATGCCGACCTGAGTATTATCACCTTGAGTAGGATCAAAATTAATATCCAGCGCAAAATCCTGTCCTTCGTTTAAATAAACCTTAGTCTCTTTAAATCTAGCAATACGAATTTTTGGCCCTTGTAAATCTGCCAATATTCCTACGCGACGACCTGTTTTCTTACTGAGTTCACGAATTGCGTTGGCTCTGTCGATATGATCTTGAGCAGAACCATGAGAAAAGTTCATCCGGACAACGTCAATACCTGCTTTAAACAAGCCTTCAAGTACGCCAGGCTTATCCGTTGCAGGGCCGAGTGTGGCTAAAATTTTGGTTCTTCTTAACATTAATTAAATCCGTTATTTGGCATTTACTAGAGCAATGGTGGTATCTAACATACGATTTGAGAAACCCCATTCGTTATCATACCAAGAAAGTACTTTTACCAAACGACCACCCAATACTTTAGTCAATGACTTTTCGTAAATAGATGAAGCAGGATTGTGATTGAAATCTACTGAAACCAAAGGTCGTTCATTGATATCTAAAATACCTTTTAAAGCACCATTAGAAGCGGCCGTTAAGATTTCATTGATTTCTGCAACAGTTGTGTCTCTTGCCGCAGTAAACGTTAAATCAACCACTGAAACATTGATAGTCGGTACACGCATAGCGAAACCATCTAATTTTCCAGCTAATTCAGGCAATACCAAACCCACAGCCGCAGCTGCGCCAGTGTTAGCAGGAATCATTGATTGTGTAGCCGAACGCGCACGACGTAAATCACTATGGTAAACGTCAGTCAATACTTGATCATTAGTATATGAATGAATAGTGGTCATTAAACCGCTTTCAATACCAATAGCATCATTTAAAGGCTTAACAATGGGTGCCAAGCAGTTAGTGGTGCATGAAGCGTTTGAAATAACAGTATCTGAAGCTTTTAAGGTGTTATGGTTTACACCGAAAACGATAGTACCATCAACATCATTACCGCCTGGTGCAGATATAATTACTTTTTTTGCGCCAGCTGAAATATGCGCTGATGCTTTAGCTTTGCTAGTAAAAAAGCCAGTACACTCATGAACAACATCAATATCTAATTCAGCCCATGGTAATTTTGAAGGATCTCTTTCTGAAAAAACACGGATTCTATCGCCGTTAATCAGAATGTAATCGCCGTCAACAGTTACTTCAAAAGGGAATTTGCCATGAACTGAATCATACTGTGTCAAGTGAGCATTAGTATTGCTGTCACCTAAGTCATTGATTGCAACGATTTGAATTTCATTGGTACGACCTGATTCGTATAATGCGCGGACGATATTACGTCCAATACGACCATAACCATTGATTGCAACTTTAATTGGCATTGAGTATCTCTCCCGTGTGATGATATGAAAAATTAATAAAACTGATGCGCAGAAGCTTTTAAGCTATGTAACTATACCAAAATAATAGGGGTTTAGTCTATTGATGATAACGCTAGTTACCGTTTCTAGGCATAGTCATGAGCAATAAATTAGTCAATTAACCCCCAGCAGCACACATTTCCACATAAAATGCGCTCCCTATTTATTATGATTCACCGCGCATAAAGCCATTTATGTTTAAAATTATTTAGAATGCAGTGATACCAAGTATAATTACGGAATGTCTCAGCTTGAAAAGCTTGCTGCACTCAAATCCCTTATTAACTTAAAACTCTCAAGAGAACTCTATGGCGCTGTATTGTGGAATCGTTGGCTTACCAAATGTTGGCAAATCAACCCTGTTTAATGCCCTAACCAAAGCAAAAATTGCCGCAGAAAATTACCCCTTCTGCACCATTGACCCCAACGTTGGGGTTGTACCAGTGCCTGATAGCAGAATGGATAGCTTAGCTGTTATCGTAAAACCAGAACGTATACTGCCAACAACCATCGAATTTGTTGATATTGCAGGGCTTGTTGCCGGCGCCTCAAAAGGTGAAGGTTTAGGTAACAAGTTTCTAGCCAATATCCGCGAAACTGATGCTATCGCCCATGTTGTTCGTTGTTTTCAAGATGACAATGTTGTTCATGTTGCTGGAAAAATCGATCCCATTTCAGATATTGAAGTTATTAATACCGAACTAGCCCTTGCCGATATGGCCTCAGTAGAAAAAGCTCTATTACGTGCTAGTAAAATTGCCAGAACCGGCAATAAAGATGAATTAGCCAAAAAATTAGTTTTAGAGCAAGTATTAAAACAACTCGAAGCGGGTGAACCTGCCAGAACTCTAGCTTTATCAGAGGATGAAAAAGCATACATCAAAGACCTATGTTTAATGACACTTAAGCCAACCATGTACATTGCCAACGTACAAGACGATGGCTTTGAGAACAATCCTTTATTAGACAAGGTGCTCGCGCTTGCTAACAAAGAAGGCTCAATGGTCGTCCCAATTTGTGCGGCAATTGAATCAGAAATTGCCTTACTTGACGAAGAAGAAAAGAAAGAATTCCTAGATGACTTAGGCCTTGAAGAACCGGGTTTAAATCGTGTCGTTAGAGCCGGCTATGCGCTCCTAAACCTCGCCACCTACTTTACGGCCGGTGTAAAAGAAGTCAGAGCATGGACAATACCTGTTGGCGCAACGGCACCACAAGCTGCTGGCGTTATTCACAGTGATTTTGAAAAAGGGTTTATCCGTGCCGAAGTTATAGCTTACGATGACTTCATCACCTACAAAGGCGAGCAAGGTGCAAAAGATGCAGGAAAATGGCGTTTAGAAGGCAAAGATTATGTTGTTAAAGATGGAGATGTCGTTCATTTTAGATTCAACGTTTGACAAACCCAATACAGATACTTATAATTCCGAGTCTTTACAGAGACCTATTAAAATGGCGATATAGCTCAGTTGGTTAGAGCACGGGATTCATAACCCCGGGGTCGGTGGTTCAAATCCACCTATCGCCACCATCAGCCTTTTCAGAAGTTTTCAGAAACACTCTAAGTACTTTAAATACAAAGACTTGGAGTTTTTTTTGCCTATCGCCCAACCTTCCAGTATTCAATTTTCTGATATTTTCTGCAGTAACTCTTACAGTAACCGCAGTAATTGCAATAACTTCATCAGGAGTTACTGCACATGATTAAGAAAACTCTTTCTGATGCAACTATTCGTGCCGCAAAACCATCAACAAAAGACATACGGCTATTTGATAGCAATGGATTATATCTGCTTGTAAAACCTAATGATTCTAGATGGTGGAGAATTGATTATAGCATTCACAAAAAAAGGAAAACCCTCTCTTTAGGCACCTACCCTATTACTAGTCTTGCAGACGCTAGAAGAAAAGCGTTTGAATTAAAAAAGTTAGTTGCTACAGGAACTGACCCCTCAGAAATCAGAAAAGAATCCAAAAAAGAAAATGTACAGCTACAAATAAATGATGAAAGAATCAGCAATGGTTTATCACCAATAGATTCTTTTAAATATGTTGCCGATGAATGGTTTGATAAACGAATGCAACAAATGACTGATGGATATAAATTTAGAGTCTATAGACAATTAACCAGAGATGTCTTCCCTCATATTGGTAACAAATCTATTGCTGAAGTTACCTCCCAAGAGTTGTTAAAAATCATACAAGAGATTGAACGTAGAGGAGCTGTAGAGTCGGCACATAGAACATTAAGAACATGTAGTCAAGTATTCAGATATGGAGTTGTTACAGGCAGACCATGCTCTGATATAACCACCTGTTTGAAAGGCGCTTTAGCATCAGTTAAAAACGGGCATTTTTCCGCTGTCACTGATTTGAAAACACTCAAACAACTATTAATCTCCATAGAATCGTTTAATGGTTCAAAAATAGTATATTCAGCACTCAAAATAGCCCCTCATGTCTTTGTAAGACCTGGTGAATTAAGAACTGCTAAATGGTCAGATATTGATTTCAGCACTAAAGAATGGCGATATTTAGTAACTAAAACTAATACACAACATATAGTCCCGTTATCCAAACAAGTTATTTCTATATTAGAACTACTTAAACCATTTACTGGTAAGGGGTGCTATGTATTTCCATCTTTAAGAACACCTAATGGTTCTAGACCTATATCTGACGTAACTCTTTTAGCTGGTTTACGAAGATTAGGATATGGAAAAGATGAAGTAACTGTTCATGGTTTTCGAGCAACTGCCAGAACATTATTAGATGAGGTATTGAAATACAGACCTGATTATATAGAGCATCAATTAGCTCATAATGTCAGAGACCCTTTAGGAAGAGCATATAATAGAACAACTCATTTAGAGGCAAGAAAGGAAATGATGCAAGAATGGTCTAACTTCTTGGATAAACTCAGGGATTACTAAATCACCTCAATTATTTTTTATTAATTCCTCATTAAGAGTTACTGCAGAAAATATCAGAAAATTGAATACTGGAAGGTTGGGCGATAGGCAAAAAAAACTCCAAGTCTTTGTATTTAAAGTACTTAGAGTGTTTCTGAAAACTTCTGAAAAGGCTGATGGTG
>CAMDWT010000056.1 GCA_945877505.1 Crenothrix polyspora | reverse complement strand
TCATGCGACAGAAGATAGTGTGGCTTTTTCAAGTTCTCTAGATTGGGGCTTGAGATTGGTTTTTTTGATAGGTATGCCTGCGACTATCGGTTTGCTGGTACTAGCTGAGCCGATGTTATCAACGTTATTTCAGTATAACGAGTTTAGTGCGACCGATGTGCACTATGCGGGAATGAGTTTAAGAGCTTATTCAATCGGTTTGTTGGGCTATATTTTGATCAAAGTGCTGGTGCCTGGTTTTACGGCGCGTCAGGATATGAAAACCCCCGTTCGTTATGGCTTATACGCTATGATAGTTAGCTTGTTCCTAAATGTTTTGCTCGTATTCCCTTTGGCTCATGCAGGATTAGCTTTAGCGACATCTTTAGGCGCTTTTTTAAATGCGGCTTTACTGCTAAAAAAATTATTACAGGAGAAAATTTATCGACCCGTAAAGGGGTGGCGGATTTTTTTACTACGTGTATTTGTTGCTGGTGCGGTTATGTCGGGAACTCTTTATTATCAGGTTGATGCGAGTTGGTGGAATCAATGGAGTGCGGGAGAGAGGGCTCTTAATTTACTTAAGTGGATTTTTATTGGATTTGTTATTTATTTAGTAACGTTAGGGATAACAGGTCTGAGGATGCGACATTTATCTTTTGGGCGGACTAATTTCTGAAGTTTAAGCGCTTGAAAGCTTTTGATTAATAGATATTTGATTGCCGCATTTAGCGGCCTTGCATGATAGAATAAATTTTTTTTTGCCAGCAAGAGGAACATGCATTTAATTAGAGGATTATCGCATTTAGAATCGTTTAAAAATGGTTGCGTGCTGACGATAGGTAATTTTGATGGCTTACACTTAGGCCATAGAACGGTTATCAAAAAGCTGGTTGAGCAAGGCCAAATACTGGACCTGCCTGTGGTCATTATGACGTTTGAGCCTCAGCCATTAGAATATTTTTCAGGTGATAATGCGCCATCAAGGTTAATGTGTTTGCGGGAAAAAGTAATTGAAATTGCTAAATTACCGGTTGATAATCTGTTAATAGTGCCGTTTAATCAAGCCTTTGCAAACTGTGATGCCGAACAGTTTATTGATGATGTTTTAATCAATAAACTCAACATAAAGTATCTTGTCGTTGGCGATGATTTTCATTTTGGCAAGGCGCGGCGTGGAAATTTTGCTATGCTCAAAGAAAAGGGTAAGCAGCATGGCTTTAGTGTTGAAGATACCCGCTCTTATCAGTTATCAGGATTGCGTATAAGTAGTACTCTTATTCGAGATGCCTTGGGTTTGGGTGATTTGACTCAAGCAGCTCAGTTACTCGGGCATAGTTATTCGGTATGTGGACGAGTTGCACACGGCGACAAACGCGGTAGGACGATTGGTTACCCTACCGCTAATTTAAGGATGTTTAGGAAAAATACACCGATTAATGGCGTCTTTGCCGTGACGATGACAGGGATTGATGATCTGGAATATGAGGGTGTTGCTAACGTAGGCACCCGGCCGACAGTTGATGGTGGCTCAAAAGTAATACTTGAAACGCACTTGTTCAATTTTAATAAAGAAATTTACGGACGTTATGTGGAAGTACATTTCCATCAAAAAATCAGAGATGAGTTACGCTTCCAATCTCTGGAAGAATTAAAAGCCCAGATTGTAAAAGATGTGGCTAAGACCAAAAAGATATTTGCTGAGACTAAATAATTATGACAATGGATTATAAAAAAACACTTAATTTACCTAATACCGACTTTCCCATGAAAGGAAATTTGGCTCAACGTGAGCCAGAGCGGTTAAAAAAATGGAACGAAGCAGATTTATATCAAAAAATCAGGCAAGCTTTTGCGGGACGTCCTCAATTTATATTGCATGATGGACCGCCTTATGCAAATGGCGAAATTCATATCGGTCATGCCGTTAATAAGGTTTTAAAAGACATTATTATTAAATCAAAAACACTCAGTGGTTTTGATGCGCCTTACGTTCCCGGTTGGGATTGTCATGGTCTGCCCATCGAATTAATGGTTGAGAAGAAAATTGGTAAAGCGGGTATTAAAGTATCGCCAGCTGTTTTTCGGAAAGCTTGTCGTGAATATGCAGGGAAGCAAGTTGAGATACAAAAAGAAGCCTTTGTTAGATTAGGTATATTAGGTGACTGGAGTAATCCCTATTTAACGATGGACTTTGCTTTTGAAGCAGATATTGTTCGCTCTTTGGGTAAAATTAGTCAAAAAAGTCATATTATTGCCGGTGCCAAGCCTGTTCATTGGTGTACTGATTGCGGGTCAGCTTTGGCTGAAGCGGAAGTTGAATATGAAGATAAGCATTCTCCAGCGATAGATGTGCGCTTTCAGGTGGTTGATGAAAATGTATTTATGAATTTGTGCCATCATGCGCCTGAGCATGAAGGGCAGGGGCCTTTATCAGTCGTGATTTGGACGACCACACCATGGACTTTACCGGCTAATCAGGGCGTTGCCTTGAATCCAGATTTGGAATATGTCGTGGTGCAATGTGAATCAGAGCGATTAGTTGTTGCTGAAGCCTTACTAAAAGACACTATGCTCCGGTATGGCAATGATAATTATCATGTTATAGGGTATTGCAAAGGTTCTGCTTGGGAATATCAATTATTACAGCACCCTTTTTATGATCGACAAGTCCCTATTATCTTGGGTGATCACGTTACTACAGAAGCTGGAACAGGGGCTGTTCATACTGCGCCAGGACATGGCCAAGACGATTATATTGTCGGAAAGAAATATGGTCTGCCCATTGATAATCCGGTAGGTGGTGATGGCGTGTTTCTGCCTAATACTGAATTGTTTGCGGGAGAGCATGTTTTTAACGCTAATGCACATGTTTTAGAAGTACTGGAAACTAGAGGCAACTTGGTGCATCAGCAAGCCATCTTGCATAGTTATCCACATTGTTGGCGTCATAAAACCCCCATTATTTTTAGAGCGACGCCGCAGTGGTTTATCTCTATGAATCAAAATAAACTGCGTGAGCAAGCTTTAGCTGAAGTTAAGCGAGTGGAGTGGATTCCAGAATGGGGTCAAGCTCGTATAGAAAGTATGATAGAAGGTCGTCCCGATTGGTGTATTTCACGCCAACGTACTTGGGGCGTGCCGATTACTTTTTTTATTCATAAAGAGACGCGCGAGTTACACCCTCGGACAGCTGAATTAATTGAGCAAGTGGCTAAGCGTATTGAAGAAAAAGGCATAGAAGCTTGGTTTGAGTTAGAGAAAGAAGAGATACTCGGTTCCGAGGCTTCTGATTATGAAAAGATGAGCGATACGCTGGATGTTTGGTTTGATTCTGGTGTGACGCATGCCTGTGTATTAGATAAGCGTGAGCAGTTAAGATCACCAGCCGATTTGTATTTAGAAGGCTCTGATCAACATCGAGGCTGGTTTCAATCTTCATTATTGGCTTCGGTAGCGATGAATGATGTAGCGCCTTATAAAGCTGTTTTGACGCATGGATTTACCGTGGACAAGAACGGTGAAAAAATGTCTAAATCCAAAGGTAATGTTATTCCTCCTCAATCAGTCATGAAAAATTTGGGTGCGGATGTATTGCGATTATGGATTGCTTCAACAGATTATCGCAGTGAAATGCGCGTGTCTGATGAAATTCTTGAACGTACGTCCGATGGCTATCGACGATTAAGAAATACGGCGCGATTTTTATTGTCCAGTTTAAATGACTTCGATCCTGCGCAAGATTTAGTGGCGACTAAGGATTTGTTAGCATTGGATCGTTGGATGATCGATAGGACTTTGTTATTACAAGAGGAAGTGAAAGCGGCTTATGAAACTTATCAATTCCAACATATTTATCAAAAAGTTCATCATTTTTGCGTACTTGATTTAGGTGGTTTCTACCTTGATATTATTAAAGATCGCCAATACACAGCAAAAGCTAATGGTGTGGCGAGACGTTCCGCACAAACGGCCATGTATCATGTTATTGAAGCATTAACACGTTGGTTAGCGCCTATTATTAGTTATACGGCTGATGAAATTTGGCAATATATTCCCGGTGTGCGTAGTGAATCGGTATTTTTAGAAGGCTGGTATGAAGAACTTACCAAGCTGGATGAAAATACCTCCATGAATCGTGAGTTTTGGCAGAAAATAATGGCGGTAAGAACCGCTGTTAGTAAAGAGTTGGAAAAGAGCCGAGGTAAAGGTGATATTGGTTCTTCTTTGAATGCTGAGGTTGAATTGTATTGTAATGCCGAATTGTATGAAGCCTTAAGTCAGTTGTCAGGTGAGTTACATTTTATTTTTATCACCTCCAATGCTTCGTTGATGGCGGATCAATTTGCGCCGGATGATGCTATTCAGACTGAGCTTGAGGGTGTTAAATTAAAAGTAATTGTTTCTGAGCATAAAAAATGTGTGCGTTGCTGGCATCAGCGTTATGACGTGGGCGAGCATGTAGAGCATCCTGAGTTATGCGGTCGTTGTGTGGAAAATGTAGTGGGTGACGGTGAGCAACGATATTATGCGTGATTTAACACGATTGAAATGGCTGGGATTGTCGTTGTTAGCGGTAATATTGGACCAAGTCAGTAAGCTAGTCCTAGTAAGTTCTATGCAGCTTTATCAGTCTATTCCGATAACGTCTTTCTTTAAATTAACCTATGTGCGAAATACGGGTGCCGCTTTTAGTTTTTTAAGTGAAGCGGGTGGCTGGCAGCGTTGGTTTTTTGCAGGATTAGCGATAATCATTAGTATGGTTATAGCGGTGTGGTTGACTCGATTGAAACAGCATGAAACAGTGTTGGCGGTTGCTTTATCACTGGTTTTGGGTGGTGCGATAGGTAATTTGATTGATCGCTTGGCTTATGGTTATGTTATCGATTTTCTTGATGTCTATTATGAAAATTGGCATTGGCCAGCATTTAATATCGCCGATTCAGCGATTACTTTAGGCGTCGTCTTAATGCTGCTTGAGTCTTTTGGTTGGATAGGTACAAAACAGTCAGAGTAAGCTCGATAACTAGTTTTATTTTATTTTTTGCCAGTTAAACGAAGCGCCCGGATCCGTTTTTCTTCCGGGTGCAATGTCACTGTGGCCTGTTATTCGATGCGTTGATAGTCTAGGATAAGTTTTAAGCAAGGTGCTAAGGACTTCTTTAAGTTGTGCATACTGCGCTTCGGTATAGGCTATAGTTTCGGTGCCTTCAAGTTCAATACCTATTGAAAAATCATTGCAGCACTCCCTTCCTTCATAGTTGGATTTTCCCGCGTGCCATGCGCGTTTGTCAAAAGGGACGTATTGCACACAATCCCCATCTCTTTTAATAAATAAATGTGCTGATACTTTAAGTTGATAGATTTCTTTAAAATAGGGGTGATCATCAGGATTAAGTGTATTGCAGAATAGTTGATCGACATGAGGCGTGTCGAATATACCTTGTGGTAGGCTAATACAGTGAATGACTATGAGTGAAATGTCACTTGGGTCGGGGCGTTCATCCCAATTTGGGGAAGTGATACGATTAACATTTGTTAGCCAATGCTGTTTTATGGTCATAAAATAATAAGTCTTGTAAAGTCCAAACAAATGGCAATATCTGGGATAGAATAAGGTTGATTTTATACGAAATATTCTGCGCGGGCTAATGAGTTATAACAAATGAGTAAAGTTTTGTTTAGTGCTGTCTCGTTCTCTTTTTGAGAGTATTTTGTGAGGATAAAGCAGAACTTAGGATAAGCTTAATAACTTGATTTAAGAGGGAATGTGAGCGTTTTTTTAAAAGTAAAAAAGAGGATTTTTATGGCAAAATTGGCCTATAAACACATCGTTAAGTTGGCGGTGATTTTGTCACTTGCTAGTTGCGCCAGTAAGCCGTTACCAGAAAATTTTCATTATTCTAATAATAGCAATCAACAAACAACTGACGCTTTGGTTGATACGTCTATTCATCAATACCCTGGTAGTCATGCAAAAGCACCTTATTCAAGCAGTTATGAGGCACTAATCTTGACGGGAACCTACGCGCAATCGCAAGAGGTGAAAAACTTTATCCAGTCTATGGTGCATAAATATGGATTTTCTGAAACTTATTTAAATGGTTTGTTTTCGCGAGCAAATCGTCTTGAATCAGTTATTCGCTTGGAAAGCCCTGAGCCCTCAAAAGGACCTTCTAAGCCAGGGTTTGGAAGTTGGACGCGCTATCGTAATAAATTTCTCACAGATGCACATATCAGTAATGGCGTAGAGTTCTGGCGAAATAATGAGGATGCTATTCGTTTAGCTAGTTCTACTTATGGTGTTGATCCTGAATATATTGTTGGTATTATTGGCGTAGAGACTTATTTTGGTAAAAATTTTGGTAAAACGTGTATTTTTGATGCGTTAACAACATTGTCATTCGATACCCAAAGACGTTCAAAATATTTCATGTCAGAACTTGAGAGCTTTTTGTTAATGACACGGGATGAAGACTTTGATCCCTTACAGCCACAAGGATCATGGGCTGGGGCGATGGGGTATGGGCAATTTATGCCGAGTAGTTTTCGAAAATTAGCGGTAGATTTTAATAATGATGGGCGTCGAGATCTTTGGCATCCGAAGGACGCAGTCGGGAGTGTGGCTCATTACTTTTCGCGTAGCGGATGGCAACTACATGATCCAGTAACAAAACGGGCTGATTCAGGTAATGATCCTCAGGTTATTGAATTGAGTACTTATGAGGGTAATGAGTTTTGGCGTATATACCCTAATTTTAAAGTAATTAAAAAATATAATAACAGTAATAAATACGCAATGGCTGTGCATCAATTGGCACAAGCCATAAAATTGCGTTATCAGCAATTTCATTCAGGTTGATTTAGTGTTAAGTTCAGTTTAGGCGGATTACTTAACGCTATAAAGAAATAATTTTTTGGCAGTATAAGGCAGTTGATTGTAAAAGTTACTTTATGAGCTGGGTTGAGTTCTTTAAAGTAATGTAGGGGCAAATAGTTATTTATTGTTTAATTTTATAAGGTGGACAATTATGTACGTATTAAAAAATCTTCTTTCAATTATTGTCGTAGCACTTTGTTTTTGGATTTTACCTGTCTCCGCTGTTGATATAGCAGCAGGTGAGCAAAAGGCCGCTAATTGTATCGCTTGTCATGGTTCGAAGGGGAAAAGTAGTGCTCCTGAATGGCCTAATTTGGCGGCTCAATCAGCACCTTATATTGTTAATCAGCTCCATGCTTTTAAAGCAGGAGCGCGGAAGAATTCTGTGATGCAAGCGATGGCGGCTAACTTAAGTGAAGATGATATTAGTAATTTAGCGGCCTATTTTTCACATCAATCTCCAGTGAGTGCTGGTGGCGATCCTGAATTGGCAAAACTAGGCCAGAGTAAAGCTGCTATGTGTTTGGGTTGTCATGGCTCATCTGCAGAAGGTAATGGTCAGTTCCCTAGGCTTGCGGGACAACATCCTAACTATTTGGTGAAACAATTACAGGATTTTAAGGGGGGTATTCGTAAAGGTGGGCCTATGGGGAGTCTTGCAGGAAGTCTATCTGAGGATGATATGAAAAGATTGGCGGCTTATTTCGGTTCAATTAAATAACGATTTGCTTTGTAATATCGTTAATGATCCGAAATGGTTCTGTTTATATTCAAGATATTAAAGTAATTGATTAAATTCAGAAGGTTGGTTATTTGTTTCATAGAAACTAGGTAGTCCATGGGTATTTCGCAGTGTGTAAAGATTCTTAAGTCACCTACTAAGTGGATGAGCCAGTTTTTATTAGTTAGTGGCTTGCTGTTTTCTTCAGGCACCCTATTTAGTCAGACACTGGATCAGCAAAGGTCAGATTTTTTGGCGGCAGAAAAACTATTACAAAACGGTAATGAGCGTGAGTTTTTAGCGTTAGCCGCACCGTTGGAAGATTATCCACTTTATCCTTATCTACAATATCAGTGGTTAAAAGAGCATTTAGAGCAAACAGATAAGGTCTTAGTGTTTTTATCGGCCTTTAAAGAAACACGTTATGCTGAGTTATTGCGTTCTGAGTGGCTGGTGTATTTAGCTAATAAAGAGCGATGGCTTGAATATATTGCTAATTATCAAGCGGATAATAGAGCGCTTGAATGTTTGTTTTATTGGGCACATTACAAAGTGGGTAATCAACAGTTAGCCTTGCAGGAAGCAAAGCGGTTGTGGATGGTAGGGCATGAGCAGGCTAAGCAGTGTGATGGCTTGTTATCTTTATTCGAGGTGTCACCGATATTAACGTCTGATGTTGTTTGGCAGCGCTTTAAGCTAGCTTTGAAGGAAGATAATGAAAGCTTGGCCAGCTACGTTCAACGATTTCTGCCGCAACCGGATCAGCGTATGGCGGATCTGTGGTTACTGGTTCATAAGAAACCCTTACTCATTCAGACCGAGCAGTTTTTAAGTGGCGATGAACAGATGGGGGCTATTTTTGTTCATGGTGTGGATAGAATTGCCAAATTAGACCTGGATTTAGCCATAACGATTTGGGATGCTAGAAAGCTTGATTTACTCATTGATAATGTAGCGATTCAACAATTAGATCGAAAGTTAGCGCTAGCACTCGCACGTAATCAGGATGTTAGAGCCTATAGCCGATTAAATAAATTGTTTGATGTTGATGCTGAAGTTAGGGAATGGAAAGTCAGAGTTGCTTTGCGGGAACAAAATTGGCAGCACATAGCTGAAGCCTTGGCTGGATTATCTTTTGAAGAGCAGCAAACACCGCAATGGCAATATTGGCAAGCTCGAGCTTTGGTAGAAAATGGATATTTTGAGCAGGGGCAGGTTATTTATAATAAGCTTTCAGAAGACAGAAGTTATTATGGGTTTATGGCAGCAGATGTTGTTAATAAGCCCTATTCTATTGCAGATAAACCGATTGCTATTGCGGAGAGTGAGATCGATGCATTTATTGGAACGACTGACTTTAAAGTTGTTCAGGAATTTAAAATTTTAGGTCGAGAGACTGATGCAAAACGCCAGTGGTGGTTTGCGTTAAAAAAATTATCCAAAGAACAGCTCATCATTGCGGCTAAATTAGCGCAAAAATGGCAATGGGATCAAATTGCTATAGTTACCTTGGTTAAGGCTGATTATTGGGATGATTTGGCCTTGCGTTTTCCCGTTAAATATTTGGATGCGGTTCAGCATAATGCGTCTCGTCAGGCTATTGATGCTGCGCTTATTTTGGGAATTATACGGCAGGAAAGCATGCTAGATGAAAATGCAAGGTCAGCGGTTGGTGCGCTGGGTTTGATGCAAATTATGCCTAACACAGGTAAGCAAATGGCTCATCAACTCAAAGAGACTTGGCAATTGGAAAGCAGCTTATTTCATCCTAGTACTAATATAAAATATGGATCTTATTACTATAAGCAATTATTGCTTCGTTTTGGTGGTCATTTTGCGTTGGCAATGGCGGCTTATAATGCCGGACCCAATCGGGTAATTAAATGGTTGCCAACTGATAGAACAATGCCTGCTGATATATGGATTGAAATAATTCCTTATAAAGAAACCAGAAAATATGTGGCCTCCGTCTTAAGTTACACGACTATTTATCAGCAACGAATGCAATTAAATCCATTAAAAATAACAAGATTTTTATTTGATGTGCCTCCCTATTAAAAATTGAGCTGATTTTTTTTAGTGTCTGTTAGATAATACCCAATTATATTAATAATAATAATTACTAAGGTATACGAATAGCATGGAGAAACAGCATAGTTTTACGCGCGAAGAACTATTAAAGTCCGGTAGAGGGGAGCTCTACGGGCCTAAAAATGCGCAATTGCCCCTACCTAATATGCTGATGATGGATCGTATTACCTATATATCCGATGAGGGTGGCACATACGGTAAAGGAGAAATCATAGCGGAATTAGATGTAACACCTGATTTATGGTTTTTTGCTTGTCATTTTCAAGGTGATCCAGTTATGCCGGGTTGTTTAGGATTAGACGCCATGTGGCAATTAGTTGGTTTTTATTTATGTTGGATGGGTGGGCCCGGAAAAGGACGCGCTTTAGGTGTTGGTGAAGTCAAATTTACGGGACAAGTTCTACCGACGGCTAAAAAAGTGATATATAGAATTAACTTGAAGCGATTGATTATGCGTAAACTCGTTATGGGTATCGCTGATGCCACCATGGAAGTTGATGGCAAAGTGATCTATGAAGCGACTGATTTACGAGTTGGTTTGTTTACTTCAACAGAAAACTTCTAAGGGTTAAAGCATATGAAAAGAGTCGTAGTGACCGGATTAGGCATTGTTTCTAGCATAGGGAACAATTCCAAAGAGGTGGTCGATTCCTTAAAACAAGGTCGCTCAGGAATTACTTTTGCAAAAGTTTATGAGGAATTGGGGTTTCGTAGTCATGTACATGGCGCCATTAATATTGACTTAGATGCTTATATCGATCGTAAAGTAAAACGCTTCATGGGCGATGGTGCCGCCTTTAACTACATTGCCATGCAGCAAGCCATTACAGATTCAGGCTTGGAAGAGTCAGAGGTTTCTAACTTTAGGACGGGCTTGGTCATGGGATCTGGCGGGCCATCGACATCAAATATTGTTGAAGCTGCGGATATTTTGCGTGAAAAAGGCGTTAAGAAAGTTGGTCCCTATATGGTACCAAGAACCATGTCCAGCACCAATACAGCATGCTTAGCAACACCTTTTAAAATAAAAGGCGTTAACTACTCGATTAGTTCAGCTTGCGCAACCAGTGCTCATTGTATTGGTCACGCTATGGAGTTGATTCAAATGGGCAAGCAGGATGTGGTATTTGCCGGTGGTGGTGAAGAACTGCATTGGACCATGTCGGTTTTATTTGATGCGATGGGTGCTTTATCCTCGAAATATAATGACACCCCTGCGACAGCTTCTAGAGCTTATGATGAAACTCGCGACGGTTTTGTTATTTCTGGTGGTGGTGGTGTTTTAGTGATTGAAGAACTAGAACATGCAAAAGCCCGTGGTGCCAAGATTTATGCTGAATTGGTAGGGTATGGTGCCACTTCTGATGGCTATGATATGGTACAACCCTCTGGTGAAGGTGCTGTGCGTTGTATGCAGCAAGCGATGGCTACAGTGGATGGGAAGATTGATTATATCAACGCTCATGGCACGAGCACGCCAGTGGGTGATACCAAAGAATTAGAAGCGTTGCGTACCGTTTTTGGTGCAGGGAATGTGCCTTGGGTTAGTTCCACAAAGTCTTTAACGGGTCACGCCTTGGGTGCGGCTGGCGTCAATGAGGCTATTTATTCGTTGTTGATGATGGAAGAAAATTTCCTTAGTGCTTCAGCAAATATTACGCAGCTTGATCCAGGTGCAGAAGGCATACCGATTGTTCGTGAGCGTCAAGATAACATAACGTTAAACACGATCATGTCTAATAGTTTTGGTTTTGGCGGAACAAACGCAACCTTAGTTTTTCAGCGTTATAACAGCTAATGCTTTTCTTATCGGGGTTCAATAGACCTATGAACCCCGGTTTCTTTCCCTTCTTTATGACTCAATATAATTCTGACCATGTCAGATTCAACGCAAAAATCAAGATTTGAATTTAATAAACTAAGTAAACGTTTACGACATACGGTTGGTGATGCTATTGCTGACTATAATATGATCGAAGATGGTGATAAGGTTATGGTATGTCTGTCAGGCGGAAAAGATTCCTATACCTTATTAAACGTTTTAATGGGTTTACAAAAAACGGCACCTGTTAATTTTGAGCTGATAGCGGTTAATCTGGATCAAAAACAGCCTGGGTTTCCTGAGCATGTCTTGCCGGCTTATCTTGAATCACTGGGTGTGCCCTATCATATCATTGAGAAAGACACTTACAGTGTTGTGAAGCGTGTTATTCCTGAAGGGAATACGACCTGTGGCCTTTGTTCTCGATTACGTCGAGGGACATTATATGGGTACGCTGAAGCCAATGGTATTACTAAAATTGCCTTGGGTCATCATCGTGATGATATTCTTGAAACGTTTTTTCTTAATATTTTTTATGGCGGGAAGCTTAAAGCGATGCCACCAAAATTATTAAGTGATGACAAAAAAAATATTATTATCAGGCCGTTAGCTTATACCCGTGAGAAAGACATAGAACGTTTCTGTGCTTTTAAGGATTTCCCCATTATTCCTTGTAACTTATGTGGCTCTCAGATAAATCTGCAAAGGCAGGCCATGAAAGTCATGTTAAACAGTTGGGATAAACAATTTCCAGGGCGACTAGAAACTATATTTACCAGTCTGCAAAATGTGGCCCCTTCACAATTAGCAGATAGGGAATTGTTCGATTTTTCAGGATTGATGCGTGGACAAGAAACCGAAGGACAGATGTTGTCAAATGATGCCGGTTTAGATGTATTAGCCATGTAAGGCAGAGAAATTATCTGTCTATTTATTATAGCGGACAAGCTCCGGATATACCTTTTAGCCTATCCAAAACACTTAATTGCTTTTGTTCATCTAAGATGAATGCCGCCTAGTTATTTGGATAACTGTAAATAATTGCTCTTGTAACCCTATGACAGCCATACAATATATTGATACACCTGATCAACTAGTCAAACTATGTGAACAGATAAAAAAAGAATCTTGGTTGGCATTAGATACCGAGTTTTTACGTGAAAAAACGTATTATCCCAAGTTTTGTTTGTTGCAAATTGCTACGCCAGAATGGGTGGCCTGTGTTGATCCTATCGCTTTACCTAATTTGGATCAGCTATTTGAGGCAATATATAATCCTGCAATCGTCAAAGTATTTCACTCTTGCCGGCAAGATTTAGAGATTTTCTTTCAGTGGACAGGGACATTACCGACCCCCATTTTTGATACACAAGTAGCGGCGCCTTTGTTAGGTTTTCAAGATAATCCGGGTTATGCGATGTTGGTTTCTAGTTTATTAAGCGTCAATCTTAATAAAGCGCACACGCGTGCAGATTGGAGTAAACGACCCTTAACGGAAGCAGAGATTGAATATGCCGCTGATGACGTGATTTATTTATGTCAGATTTATCAGTTGATGGTGCAAAAATTAACGGCTTTGGGTCGCATTGATTGGTTAAAAAATGATTTTGCTGAGTTAACAAATCCTGCACTTTATACGGTAGAACCAGAAAAAGCTTGGTTTAGGATTAAGGGCAAAAATAAATTAACAGGTAAGCAGTTATCCATTATTCAAACATTGGCGGAATGGCGAGAAAAAACCGCCCAAGCAGAAGACCGACCTAAGAGTTGGTTATTGCGTGATGAACTACTCTTTGATCTTGCTAAATTACAGCCAGAAACAGTACAGGAATTAGCTAATGTACGGGGTATTAATGAGCGAGCAGTGAGCCGTTATGGCAAAGAATTGTGTCAATTAATTACAGCGGCCAAAAATCGTCCACCACTCCCGTTGCATGAAAAAGATCGATCTGCTAAAAAAACCCAGCAACAAGAAGCGATATTAGATATTTTAACGGCTCTAGTAAGGGTTCGTGCTGAAGAAAATGCTTTAAATCCGACTATTCTTGCTTCTCGCAAAGATCTTGAAGAGTTACTGAGTAATGGTGATGATGAATGCCCTTTACTACACGGTTGGCGTTATACGATGGCTGGCAAGGAGTTAGTGGGCCTCATAAAAGGTGAGTTATTACTGGGAATTGACTCGGATAGATTGGCTATTATTGAGAAATAAAAAGGCTTGAATGCTTTTTTGTAGTGATTGGGTCTATGGATAGGCTCGATCATTACACTTCTGAAGTGAATTTAAGCGTAGATCAGTCTGATTGTATAGCTCTGCCTAATGCCTCGATTAAATGAGCCGCTTAATACTTAAAGAAAATCACACTGTCCTGTATTCATTAATAATTTATCAACTGGATAGTTGTTTTTGTCATGGTCGGTTCAAAGCGTTTTAATGACTAATGAGTGAACATAAGAAAGATGATTTGATTGCCTAACAAGCTTACGCAGGGATGTGTTTGTACTAATACCCCTTTAAACGTATATTACTCAGTTGTTTTACTTGCCGGAATTATTTGATGGATACTATTAGCATTCGTGGTGCCAGAACGCATAACCTGAAAAATATTGATATTGATCTGCCCAGAGATAAGCTTATAGTTATCACAGGACTTTCTGGTTCCGGTAAGTCATCACTCGCTTTTGACACTATTTATGCTGAAGGTCAGCGTCGCTATGTAGAATCCCTTTCTGCTTACGCGCGTCAGTTTTTAGCCATCATGGAAAAGCCCGATGTTGATCATATAGAAGGACTTTCTCCAGCGATATCGATTGAGCAAAAATCGACGTCACATAATCCTCGCTCAACCGTCGGTACTATCACCGAAATTTATGATTATTTAAGATTATTATATGCCCGGGCTGGGACACCGCGTTGTCCTGAGCATCATGTTTCACTGGAAGCGCAAACAGTTAGTCAAATGGTTGATCATATTCTTGCGCAGCCTCAAGATCAGCGTTGGATGTTGCTAGCGCCTGTAGTGAATGATCGGAAGGGTGAGCACAGTCAATTATTAGATGATTTACGTGCACAAGGGTTTATTCGTGCGCGTATTGATGGCGTTGTTTACGATTTAGATGAAGCGCCGGCGTTAGATTTAAAAAAGAAGCACACTATAGAAGTGGTGGTTGACCGCTTTAAAATTCGTGATGATTTGGCGTTAAGATTAGCTGAGTCATTCGAAACAGCGCTACGTATTGCTGATGGCATTGCCATTGCTGCTTGTATTGAAGATGCAACAGAATTAGTTTTTTCAGAGCGCTATGCCTGTACACATTGTGGTTATAGCTTGACCGAATTAGAGCCACGTATATTTTCGTTCAATAATCCTAAAGGCGCGTGTAGTAGTTGCGATGGTTTAGGCGTAAGACAACATTTTGATGCTGATCTTATTGTACATAGTCCTGACATTAGTTTGGCAGGGGGCGCTATACGTGGTTGGGATAGACGCAACGCCTATTATTATCAAATGATTTGTTCGCTAGCGCAGCATTATGATTTTGATCTTGAAGTGCCTTATTCAGAGCTCTCTAAAGAAGTTCAGGATATTGTGCTTTATGGTAGCGGACATGATGTTATTGAGTTTAAATTTATGGCCGGCACAGGGTCGGTGAAAAAAAAGAAACATCGCTTTGAAGGCATCATTGCCAATATGGAGCGTCGTTATCATGAAACTGACTCGCAGTTGGTGCGCGATGAGTTGTCAAAATATAGGTCTCATCGGCCTTGTAATGTCTGTGATGGTGCGCGACTTAATGTTGCCGCTAGAAATGTCTTTATTGATGAATTTCCAATTCATCAGTTAACACATCTTCCTAT
>CAMDWT010000055.1 GCA_945877505.1 Crenothrix polyspora | reverse complement strand
TTATTTGGTGGAGCGGGTGTAGGTAAAACCGTTAATATGATGGAGTTAATTCGTAACATCGCTATTGAACACAGTGGTTACTCTGTGTTTGCGGGTGTGGGCGAGCGTACTCGTGAAGGAAATGATTTCTATCACGAAATGACAGACTCTAACGTAATCGATAAAGTATCATTAGTTTACGGACAAATGAACGAGCCTCCAGGAAACAGGTTGCGCGTTGCATTAACAGGTTTAACCATGGCGGAATATTTCCGTGATGAGGGGCGTGACGTATTATTTTTCGTCGATAATATTTATCGTTATACCTTGGCTGGAACTGAAGTATCTGCGTTGTTAGGTCGTATGCCTTCAGCGGTTGGATATCAGCCTACCTTGGCTGAAGAAATGGGTGTATTACAAGAGCGTATTACTTCAACTAAAACAGGTTCGATTACCTCTATTCAAGCTGTATATGTTCCAGCTGATGACTTAACAGATCCATCGCCTGCAACGACCTTTGCCCATTTAGATGCGACCGTGGTTTTATCACGTCAAATTGCTGAGCTTGGTATTTATCCTGCTATTGACCCATTGGATTCAACTAGTCGTCAGCTTGATCCTTTAGTTATTGGTCAAGAGCATTATGACGTCGCTCGTAGTGTTCAGGGTATTTTGCAACGTTATAAAGAATTGCGCGATATTATTGCGATTTTGGGTATGGATGAATTATCAGAAGAAGATAAATTGACCGTATCTAGAGCTCGTAAAATGCAACGTTTCTTATCGCAACCGTTCTTTGTTGCTGAAGTCTTTACTGGTTCACCTGGAAAATATGTTTCGTTGAAAGATACGATTGCTGGATTTAAAGGTATTATTGCCGGTGATTATGATGCCATTCCTGAGCAAGCTTTTTACATGGTAGGCACGATTGAAGAAGTGCTTGAGAAAGCAAACGCATTAAAAGGCTAATAAATATTCTCTCTGCTTAGCGGCAGAGAGAATTTTAGAAAAGGTAAACAAATGACCATGACCGTACATGTAGACATCGTAAGTGCAGAGAAGGAGATATTTTCCGGCGTAGCGGAAATGGTATTTGCCCCTGCTGAACTGGGTGAGTTGGGTATTTCGCCTCGGCATGCCCCATTAATAACAAAGCTTAATGCCGGTGAAGTTAGAGTTAGAGTAAGTGATAACGAAAGTTATCCGTTCTATATCTCTGGTGGTATTTTAGAGGTACAACCTCATTTAGTTACGATTTTAGCCGATACAGCTATTAGAGCGAGTGATATTGACGAAGCAGCAGCGCTTGATGCTAAGGCGAGAGCGGAAGAAGCTTTGTCCGATAAATCGGGTAAAATTGATTTTGCAGCAGCACAATCTCAACTATCTCAAGCTGTTATGCAATTAAGAACCTTAGATAGGCTCAGAAAGCGTGGCGGTTAATTGCACAGATTTGTTATTATAAATTTTAAGTTAAAATCGCAATATATTTATCAAAAAGCCCGATAACGTAAAGTACGCTATCGGGCTTTTTTGTTTCTCAGGACCAAAAATGAAAATTACGACTATTATTCTTGCAGCAGGTAAAGGGACGCGTATGCGTTCTCAGCTACCTAAAATTTTACACAATATTGCTAATAAGCCATTGCTACAGCATGTTTATGATATGAGTCGGCAACTCACTAATAATGCGATAAAAATTGTTTACGGTCATGGTGCTGACTTGGTAAGAGAGACCTTGAAAGATTTAGACGTCACATGGATTGAACAACAACAACAGTTAGGTACAGGACATGCTGTTCAGCAGGTGAGTCATGAAATTACGGAATCTGATACAGTATTAATTTTATATGGTGATGTGCCTTTATTAAAATTAGCGACAGTTGAGCAGTTAATTGTAAATGTTAGTGATACGTCATTAGCGTTATTAACCGTTGACTTACTAGATCCTACTGGGTACGGTCGAATTGTAAGAAATGCGGCTGGGCAGGTTATTAAAATTGTTGAAGAGAAAGATGCAACACCCATTGAAAAACAGATTATTGAAGGTAATACAGGCATTCTGGCTGTGCAAGGCAAACATTTAAAAAAATGGCTCAGTCAATTGACTAATAATAACGCGCAAGGTGAATATTACTTAACCGATATCATTGAAATGGCGGTAGCTGATGGTGTAACTATTTTAACTACGCAACCAGAAACCATCGATGAAGTGCTGGGTGTTAATAATAGGATACAACTCAGTCATCTTGAGCGGATATACCAGTTAGAACAGGCTAATCGATTAATGGAGCTAGGCGTCACCTTAATTGATCCTGCTCGCTTTGATCTAAGAGGGTCTATTGAGAATTTAGGTGTAGATATTATTATTGATGTGAATGTTATTATTGAAGGCAAAAACAGCATCGGTAACAACGTAACCATTGGCGCAAATACCTCTATTACTAACTCTATTATTGCTGATGATGTCGTTATTTTAGCTAATTGTATACTTGATAATGCAGTGGTCGGTAAAGGCAGTAAAATAGGACCTTATGCAAGACTTCGGCCGGAAACAGTGCTGGCAGAAAATGTGCATATTGGAAACTTTGTAGAGCTTAAAAAATCATCAGTCGCTGCATTCAGTAAAATAAATCATTTGAGTTATATTGGGGATAGTACGGTAGGTGCTAACGTAAATATTGGTGCCGGCACTATCACCTGTAATTACGATGGGGTTAATAAATTCAGAACCATTATTGAAGATGGTGCTTTCATAGGTTCAGATACACAATTAATTGCGCCGGTGACTATTGGCAAAAATGCCACTATAGGTGCTGGTTCAACTATTACAAAAGATAGCCCCGAGAATCAACTAACATTAAGTAGAGCTAAACAAATCTCTCTTGCCGCTTGGCAACGGCCTGTTAAACTCGAGAACCAAGCTACAGGCAATAAGGTGCTAGCTGAAACATTGATTAAGGATAAATAAGATGTGCGGAATTGTAGGTGGGGTAGCACAACGTAATATTGTTCCGATATTACTGGAAGGTCTAAAGCGTTTAGAGTATCGAGGTTATGATTCGGCAGGTTTAGCGGTCATTAATAATCAGACCCTTTTTCGTAAAAGAGAATTGGGTAAAGTAAAAGGCCTTGAGGCATTATTACAGGTCGACCCTATTTTTGGACCTATCGGTATTGCTCATACTCGCTGGGCCACTCATGGAAAGCCTAGTACTGAAAATGCGCATCCGCATGTCTCAAGTAACAAAGTAGCCGTTGTCCATAATGGCATCATCGAAAATCACGAACCCTTAAGAGGCGCCTTGATTGATGAGGGGTATTTGTTTACCTCAGAAACAGATACTGAAGTGATTGTGCATCAGCTTTATCAGACAATGGAGCATACTCAAGGCTTTTTAAAGGCTGTAAAGTTGATGGTAAAGAAGCTTGAAGGCGCCTATGCTTTGGGAATAATTTGCACTGAAGAGCCTGATACACTGATTGCGTGCAGAAAAGGAAGTCCACTTGTTATTGGCGTAGGTATCGGAGAATATTTTATTGCTTCTGATGTGGCCGCATTACTCCCTGTTACACAGCGTTTTATATTTTTGGAAGAGGGCGATATCGCTTCAATTTCGATTGATAAACTCATTATTTACGATGCCAATGATGAGGTGGTCACTCGGCCGGTTAAAGAAAGTCAGTTAACAGCTGATTCAGTGGACAAAGGTGATTATCGCCATTACATGCTTAAGGAAATATATGAGCAACCCTTTGCCATTTCTCAAGCGCTTGAAGGTCGATTTATTAACAATCGTCTTCAAGAAAACTGTTTTGGACATAAAGCGGCTGAAGTGTTTGATACGATTAAATCAATACAAATACTTGCTTGCGGCACCAGTTATCATGCTGGTTTAGTCGCTCGATACTGGTTTGAAAGATTGGCGCGCGTACCCTGTAATATAGAAGTAGCGAGTGAATTTCGGTATAGAAATCCAGTTTTGGCTGAGAATACCTTAATTGTGACGATCTCACAGTCGGGAGAAACGGCAGATACACTTGCAGCGCTTCAAGAAGCTAAAAGATTGGGTGCAAAATATTCTTTAGCCATCTGTAATGTTCCAGAAAGCTCACTCGTCAGAGAATCAGACTTAGTATTAATGACCCGTGCAGGACCAGAAATTGGAGTGGCCTCGACTAAAGCCTTTACAACTCAATTAACGGCATTAATGTTATTGGTTATAGCGGTTGGCAGACGTTTTGAGTTGACTGAAGCTATGGAGCAAAAAATCAGTTCCGATTTATTTAAGTTACCCAGAAAGATTGAAGCTGTGTTGAAACTGGATGACCAAATTAAAGTTTTGGCCGAACAGTTTGCTGAAAAGGAGCATGCTTTATTTTTGGGTAGAGGAAGTCACTATCCCATCGCAATGGAAGGCGCTTTAAAATTAAAGGAGATTTCTTACATTCACGCAGAGGCCTATCCTGCTGGTGAATTAAAACACGGACCGTTGGCGTTGATTGATTCAGAGATGCCCGTTATTACGGTAGCACCTAACAATAGTTTGCTTGAAAAATTGAAATCAAATATTCAAGAAGTCAGTGCAAGAGGGGGGCAGTTGATCGTGTTTATGGATGAGACGTTAGCCTCTGCAGCAAGTGAGAATGTACAAATTATTAAAGTCCCTCAAGTTGAAA
Source organism: Crenothrix polyspora (assembly GCA_945877505.1). Classification (GTDB taxonomy): domain Bacteria; phylum Pseudomonadota; class Gammaproteobacteria; order Methylococcales; family Methylomonadaceae; genus Methylobacter_C; species Methylobacter_C polyspora_A. Next base: position 10,762 of record CAMDWT010000055.1, on the reverse strand, counting down.
ATGAAATCTCACCTATTATCTATACGATCCCATTACAACTACTGTCTTACTATGTCGCTGTTTTAAAAGGAACAGATGTGGATCAGCCACGAAATCTCGCTAAGTCAGTCACAGTGGAATAAAACCAAGAATATCCCTATATAAATGATTTTGGAGGCTTAATGCGACTTTTGTTAGTTGAAGATGATGAAATATTGGGCGATGGTTTGGTCGCTGGGCTAAAAATGGAAGGTTATGCGGTTGATTGGCTGACTAATGGAAAATTGGCAGATGAAGCTTTAAAGTTAAATACTTATGAGTTGATTGTCTTAGACCTCAATTTGCCCGATATGGATGGTATGGCTATTTTGAAGGCATTAAGAAGTCGTAAGGATGAAACGCCAGTTATGGTGTTAACTGCCAAAGATACCATTTCAGATCGCGTATTAGGGTTGGATAGCGGTGCGGATGATTTTGTCATTAAACCTTTTGAGTTAGATGAGGTGTGTGCCAGATTAAGAGCATTAGCGAGGCGCAGTGAAGGTAGAAGTGCGCCAACAATTGAATATAAAGGCATTAGCTTGGATCCGGCTTCTCATCAAGTTTCGGTTAATAATGAAAAGGTAGAGTTATCACAAAAAGAATTCGAAATTTTGAGTTTTTTAATGAGCAATATAGGCAAGGTGGTTTCTCGCTCAAGACTTGAAGAAAGTCTATATTCATGGGAGTCCGACGTGGAAAGTAATACAGTCGAAGTTCATATCCATTATCTTAGAAAAAAACTGGACCCTGGTCTTATTCGAACGGTAAGAGGGGTAGGTTATATTATTGATAATGCAGATGAGTTATGAATTATTCTCTTCGGCAATTACTATTGGTGAGTTTACTGTCCGCATCTATGCTGATCTGGGGCGTTGCCGCTTATATAAACTATAAAATTACGCGAGATGAGGTTGCTAACTTATTCGATGCTGAGTTGGCACAATCTGCAAAAGTTCTTAATGCTTTTGTAGAAAGTTTGCTTCGAGAAGGTTCTTTATCCGGGCATTGGAGTCAGGAACAGGAAAAAGCAGATGAAATTTTACATACTTATGCTTTAAAGCGTAAGTTTATGAGTAAAAGCGCTTATCAGTTATGGTCTCGTGATGATGGATTGTTGCTTAGATCGGGAAATACAACTACATTTTCAGTGCATGGGTTTAATCAAACTACTATCGATGATCAGTTGTGGCCAATCTTTGATGACCTGTTAAAGGCGAATGCTTTAGGTCATAAGTATGAAAGAAAAATTGCCTTTCAGTTATGGTCTAAAAAAGAGGGCTTGATGTTGCGCTCTGATAGCGCACCCAAATTTGCATTTTCATCATCCGATCATGGTTTTAGTGAAACGAATATTGATGGGCATGCATGGCATGTTTTTAGTATTGCCAATGCAAGTGGTGAATATGTTATTCATGTAGGTCAAAAGGAAGAAATTCGTGCTGAATTAACCGATGAAATCTCATCACAATTGGGTATTCAGTTTCTTATTGGCTTGCCGTTTTTGGGGGTTGTTATTTGGGTTATTGTGGGTTTAGCCTTAAAACCACTTAATCGATTAGAAAAAGCTCTTGCAAAGCGAGAAGCCAGTTACCTTAAGCCACTGTCTATAAAAAGATTGCCTAATGAAATTGTGCCGGTTGTTACTGAGATTAATAATCTTTTTGTGCAGTTGGAACAGGCTTTTGAACATGAGCGCCGATTTACGGCGGACGCTTCTCATGAGTTAAGAACGCCTTTGGCAGGGTTGCTGACCCAAGCGCATGTTGCACTAAGAACAACCGATGAAGAAGTGCGTAAGCATGCGCTTTCTCGGATTAAGCAGGGCGTTAATCGCATGACTTATATGGTTCAACAGCTACTGACTTTTTCACGGATTGAATCAAATACGGAGTTTTTAACCAAACAAAATACGATGGTCAGTCGTGAAGTTATTCATGTGATTGCTGAACTTGATCCAGAAGCGCATAAGAAAAAAATTCTATTGGAGTTGCTTGAAGACAATGCGGTTCCTGTAGTTGTTAACGGTCCATTAGTGTCTATCTTGCTTCGTAATATTATTGATAATGCGATTAAATATACGCCAGCTAAAGGGAATGTATTAATAACAGTCACCGGACAAGAGAAGTATTTACAAATTTGTGTTGAAGATTCAGGCCCTGGCATTGCACCTGATCAATATGAAAAATCGCTTGAGCGCTTTCATCGTTGTGTAGAAACGGCCAATACTGCAAAAGGGACGGGATTGGGATTTTCTATCGTACAACGAATTGCTGCGATTCATAACGCCGATCTAATTTTGGGTGTTTCACAATTCGGTGGCTTAAAAGTAACGGTATTATTTCCTTTACCCATTAGACCGGTTGATAATTCTTGGCAAAAGAAATTAAGTTTTTTTAGTATCAGAAAAAGCAGTTGAAGCTAGAAAAATAGTTTATAAAACGTCCGAGTAATGCATTGAGAAAGTCGGTTTGCAAAGACGTTATCTGCTAATGAGAGTTGACGGAGTATACCGCTCCGTCCACTTGTTTTTGATGGATAAAAGCAATTTACCAACTATTCAATATCCCCTCATTATTTGTATTAACCCCGTTAATAAAGTGCGAGGTTCTCAGGTTCTTCGATAACAGGGTTAGACAATGTGCCTATATTTTCGATTTCAATTCTGACGGTTTGTCCGAGCTTTAGATAGCCTCGCGGTTGCATTTTTACGCCGACACCGCTGGGTGTTCCGGTGGTAATGACATCGCCCGGTTCTAGTGTCATAGCGAGTGATAAATAAGCAACCATTTCATAACAATTAAAAATCATTTGGCGGGTATTTCCATTTTGCCGCAACTCTTCATCAACCCACGTCTTAATAGATAGATTATGAGGATCGGTGACTTCGTCCGAAGTGACTATCCACGGCCCAAGAGGACCGCAAGTATCGAAGGATTTGCCAATCATCATGGTTGGAGAGCGCATTTGCCAGTCGCGTACCGATACATCGTTGGCAATCATAAAGCCGGCAATAACTTGATGGGCTTTATCAACAGGGACATGACGGCAACGTTTGCCGATAACAAAGGCCAGTTCGCCTTCATAATCGAGTTTATCGGACACTTTGGGTCGGTAAATAGGCGTATTGTGACCAATAACGCAGCTACTTTGTTTAGTAAAAAAGCTGGGGTATTCAGGTTGGTCGCGGCCTGTTTCGGCGATATGGTCCGCATAATTTAAAGCAATGCCGAGATACTTTCCGGGTCTTGGGATGGGTGCGTTCAGTGTGACTTCATTCAGGGGAATATGCGCATGGCCACTGTTAATAAGTTCTTGCATTACTAGTAAGGCTTTGGGGCCAGCCGATAAAAATTCGATCATAGTGGTTGGGATTTTAGCGCAGCCCAGACTATCCAAAACAGTATCATTGATAACAGTGCCTATACGCGTCTGATTATTATGAGTAAAGGTCACTAGTTTCATCGAATGTCTTTCCTGTATGATGTTAGTTATCGTTGTTTTAACGAAGATGTACTGATAAAAAAAAGATATAATAAACAATTTTACACAGAGGAACAGAATATGAATGAAAATTGGATTGCTCCCTCCATTCTTTCAGCTAATTTTGCCAAATTAGGCGAGGAAGTTGATAAGGTTTTAGCTGATGGCGCAGATGTGGTGCATTTTGATGTTATGGATAACCATTTCGTACCCAATCTCACTATTGGACCTTTGGTGTGTGAAGCATTAAGAAAACATGGTGTTACCGCACCTATTGATGTGCATTTGATGGTTGAGCCGGTTGATCGTTTAATTCCTGATTTTGCTAAAGCCGGTGCCAGTATTATTACGTTCCATCCTGAAGCTTCTGTCCATATTGATCGTACACTTCAGTTGATTAAAGATTGTGGTTGCCAAGCGGGATTGGTTTTTAATCCGGGCACACCATTGCATTATTTAGATTATGTAATGGATAAATTAGATATGATTTTATTAATGTCGGTTAATCCGGGTTTTGGTGGTCAATCGTTTATTCCGTCGTCTTTAGATAAACTACGTCAAGTTAGAACAAGAATTGATAATAGCGGATTTAATATTCGTCTGGAAATTGACGGTGGTGTAAAAACTGACAATATCCGTGCTATTAAAGCCGCGGGTGCGGATACGTTCGTGGCCGGTTCAGCGATTTTTAGCCAACCAGATTATAAAAAAGTTATTGATGAAATGCGTGCAGAATTGGCGTTAGCAGTATAAAGTCTAAATAGTAAGACAGCCTTCTGGTCTTAATAAACAACAGCCTCAATTTTACTTAGGTGTTTTGAGGCTAATGACCCTGATTGGCCCAGTAGAAATATAAGTGCCTAGAATTTTCGCCAAACTCTATTAATACGTTTAATAACAAAAGCACCATGACTCCAGAACAATTTAAACACTATGCCGAACAAGGCTATAACCGTATACCGGTCAGCCGCGAAGTCTTGGCCGATTTGGATACACCTTTAAGTGCTTATCTGAAACTTGCTGATGGCGCGTATTCTTATTTATTTGAATCGGTACACGGTGGAGAGCAATGGGGACGTTATTCTATTATAGGATTACCCTGTAAAACGATCGTTAAAATTAACGGTTATCAAATACGGGTAGAAAAAAATGGTGAATTACTCGAAGCGCTTACGCATGAAAATCCACTCATTTGGATAGAGCAATTTAAAGCACGCTATAACGTCCCTGATATCGCTGATCTACCCCGCTTTAATGGTGGATTGGTTGGCTATTTTGGGTATGAAACTATCCGATATATCGAACCGCGTCTTGGTGGAACAGAAAAGCCTGATCCCTTAGGTTGCCCTGATATTTTGCTGATGGTTTCAGAAGAAATTCTAGTATTTGATAATCTGTCGGGTAAGGTGTTATTACTGACCCATGCAAATCCAGAAGAAGTCGATGCTTATAATCTTGCTATCGCACGAGTAAATGACTTGGCGGTTAAGTTGCGAGAACTGCAAGCCAAACCAGAAAAACAGGCTAAACCTTGTCAGGTTGACGAGGCAGATTTTGTTTCCGGTTTTACTCAGCAGGGATTTGAAGCGGCTGTATTAAAAGCCAAGGAATACATTACGGATGGCGATATCATGCAAGTGGTTTTATCGCAGCGGTTATCAATTCCTTATAGTGCTTCTCCGCTAAATTTATATCGCTCGTTACGCTGTTTAAATCCATCGCCCTATATGTTTTATCTGAATTTAGAAGATTTTCATATCGTTGGCTCGTCACCAGAAATATTGGTTAGGCTAGAAGATAATACCGTTACCGTGCGTCCGATTGCTGGAACCCGTCGACGGGGTGCAACGCCTGAACAGGATATTGCGCTTGAACATGAGTTATTGGCAGATCCAAAAGAACTCGCAGAACACTTAATGTTGATTGATTTAGGTCGCAATGATGCAGGACGTGTCGCTGAAATAGGCACGGTACAATTGACCGATAAAATGATTGTTGAACGTTATTCTCATGTTATGCACATTGTCTCCAATGTTACCGGAACACTTCAGCAAGGTAAAAATGCTTTTGATGTATTGGCCGCTACTTTTCCGGCAGGAACCGTCAGTGGTGCGCCAAAAATACGTGCCATGGAAATTATTGATGAGCTGGAACCTGTCAAACGTGGTATTTATTCTGGGGCTGTTGGTTACATTGCATGGTCTGGCAATTTGGATACGGCGATTGCGATTAGAACGGCTGTAATTAAAGATCATCAATTACACATACAAGCGGGTGCAGGTATTGTCTATGACTCTGTACCTAGGAATGAATGGGATGAAACGATGAACAAAGGTCGCGCTATATTTCGAGCGGTGAGTATGGCTGAAGCCGGTTTGGAAGGAGAACAGGCATGAGTGCGGTAAAAGTAGTCATGGTCGATAATTATGACTCGTTCACTTATAATCTGGTCCAGTATTTCGGTGAACTGGGTGCTGATGTGACGGTTGTGCGTAATGATCAGGTAACGATCGCCGATATAGAAAATTTGGCGCCAGATAAAATTGTTATCTCTCCAGGACCTTGTACGCCTAAAGAGGCGGGAGTGTCAGTTGAAGCGATTTTAAAATTTTCCGGAAAATACCCTATCTTAGGTGTTTGTCTAGGACATCAGAGTATAGGTTATGCCTTTGGTGGCAATATCATTCATGCCAAAAATATTATGCATGGCAAAACGTCATTAATACATCACTATAACCTTGGCGTATTTAAAGGCTTGTCTAATCCTTTTACAGCCACTCGTTATCACTCATTAGTGATAGAACAAGCAAGCTTACCTGATTGTCTTGAAATTACGGCGTGGACACAGGATGAGTCCGGTAATTTGGATGAAATTATGGGTGTCAGGCATAAGTCATTAGATATAGAGGGTGTTCAATTTCACCCAGAATCGATTTTGACTGAACATGGACATGATTTGTTAAGGAATTTTTTGGAACGGTAATACTGATTACTGGCCTCAATTAGCCCATAAAAAACAATGCAAATACAACAAACATTACAAAAATTGCTTAATAAGCAGAATCTTACGGCAGATGAAATGCGTGGCGTGATGCGGCTTATTATGTCGGGCAAAGCCACTGATGCTCAAATTGGTGGTTTTTTAATTGCGTTGCGCTGCAAAGGTGAAACCATCGATGAAATCGCCGCGGCTGTTGAAGTCATGCGCGAACTAGCCAGCAAAGTCGTCGTTAACGGTGATCATGTTATAGATACTTGTGGAACCGGTGGTGATGGAGCCAATACCTTTAATATTTCTACCACCTGTGCTTTTGTCGTTGCAGCAGCAGGAGGACAAGTAGCTAAACATGGAAACCGCTCTGTATCCAGTCGTTGTGGCAGCGCTGACTTATTAGAAGTCGCAGGTGTTAATTTGGATTTAAGCACAGAACAAGTTGTTCAATGTGTGAATGAAATAGGTGTTGGTTTTTTATTTGCACCTAAGCATCATGGCGCCATGAAACATACCATTAATGCACGAAAAGAGATGGGGGTTAGAACCCTATTTAATTTATTAGGTCCGTTATCTAATCCAGCGTGTGCGTTAAATCAGTTAATTGGTGTGTTCGCAAAAGAGTGGGTTGAACCTTTGGCGCAGGTATTAAAAAAACTGGGTAGTCAGCATGTTTTAGTGGTTCACGCTGAAGATGGCTTAGACGAAATCAGTATTGCCTCAGCTACCTTGATTGCTGAACTTAAAGACGGTGTGGTCTCAACTTATAATATTACACCGGAACAATTTGGTTTTAAAAGAGCGAATCTCTGCGATTTAGCCGTTACTGACGCCGAATCAAGTTTAGTAATGGTGAAAGCTGTGCTTAATAACCAAGCTGGAGCTGCCAGAGACATTGTATTATTAAATGCAGGTGCAGCGATTTATGCGGCAAATATTACCGCTAATCTACCGGCGGGAATAGAAAAAGCTAGGCAGGTTATCGCCAGTGGTGAGGCAAGAGCCAAATTCGAAGCATTAATTGCGTATTCAAAACTTCATAATGGATTAAAAGATGACTGATACTCCCGATATATTAAAAACTATTCTGGCAAAAAAAGTTGAGGAAGTAGCTCGGCGCAAATCGGGTATGTCTATAGCTAACCTTGAAGAAATTATTTCGGGTGTAGAGCATCCGCGTGGTTTTTATAATGCGATACAGCGTAAAGTGATAGCCAAAAAACCCGCTATTATTGCTGAAATCAAGAAAGCATCACCGAGTCAGGGTGTGATTAGGGAGAACTTTCAACCGGTACTGATCGGTCAAGACTATGCCATGAATGGCGCAACCTGTTTATCGGTATTGACGGATAAAGAATTTTTTCAAGGTTCAGAAGCTTACTTGCAAATGGTTAGAGAGCGTTGTCCTTTGCCTGTTTTAAGAAAAGACTTCATGATTGATCCTTATCAAGTTTATGAAGCTCGTGCCTTGGGTGCAGATTGTATTTTATTGATTGTAGCGGCGCTTGATGATGGTCCAATGCAAGAGTTGTCGGATGTGGCCACAAAACTAGGTATGGATGTCTTGGTAGAGGTTCATGATGCAGAGGAATTACAAAGAGCGCTTAAGCTTGAGACTAAATTAATCGGCATTAATAATCGTAATTTACGTACCTTTAAAACCTCATTGCAAACGACGTTAGATTTACAACAGCAAATTCCAGCCGATCGTATTGTTATTACAGAAAGCGGTATTCATACGCCTGATGATGTAAAGCTAATGATAGATAATGAGATTTATGCTTTTTTAGTTGGCGAAGTATTTATGCGAGCAGAAAGCCCAGGCAAAAAAATGCGTGAGTTGTTTGCCTTGTAATGATGCTGTTTAGAGTCTTATTTCGAATGACGGCGTAAAGAACGATCAATTTTCTAAAGCATTAATAATTGTCAGAACCGTGCGCCTATCCAACGCTGCTCTATCTTGTTTTTCATGCGTTCCATTATTTAGATATTACCATTTTCAAGGACTTCAATTTAAGCCTAACAAGGTATCTAATAGTGTATAAATTAGGTTTTTATGTTGATCACTAAAATTATCCTTATCAATTTTACTTCTCAACTAATCCGAAATGCTAGATATAGTGGCTGGATTTCTGAAAATAAGTGTATCCAAATTTTTTTGGTAAATCGCATCAGGAATTTCATTAATAACTATTCGCCCATCATCAGTCTCAAGCTGAATACGTAGTGGGTGACTATACAACTGTTTGCAAGGATGTAAAACCATTGGTATTCTCGATGAAGCAAGGCGGAATGGAGAATTTACAGCGCGCCGACGACCTCGATTCCTCTGTGTTTCATCGAGGCTTGCTTAGGGTGAATATAACGGAGTTATATCAAAGATAATCGAATCTAATTCCTCGGCTCCATTTTACTTCATCGATGCTACTTGCTTTCGTTAGGTAAAAACCTAGAAGTCCCTATTTATTAACCGTTTGATCAGGTCTAAATCTCAATGCCGGTCGGAAAGTTAAAGTGGTCAGACCTCTTTCATTTGTTTTACATTCATTGGGCTTTACATCAATAGCCTATATAATAAGCCCATCTTATATTCCTATAAGGAAAGACCATGAAAACTGTAAATGTCAGCGGTTTAAAAAACAACCCTAGTGAAGCATTGAGAATGGCTAACACTGACTTAGTGTTGATAATGAATAGAAACGAACCTGACGCTTTAATGGTTGGGCTTAAATCATCAAACATAATTGATATGCCAGGCGTCCGTAAAGCCTTAGCAACAGCTTTATTTAAAGATGGTGATTTATCCCTAGCACGCGCAGCTAAACTGGCTGATGTGCCCTTGGCTAGTTTTATCTCGCATATATCAAGACTAGGTGTGCCGGTTATTAATCAAACAGAAGTCGATGTAAAGCAGGACTTAGACACCTTGGATCAATGGTTAAAAGAAGCCTAAGCCTTTATGACACGACTTGTTATTATTGATTCCAGTCCTTTAATTGGCTTAGCCATAGTCGATGGTTTACAGTGGTTACCGGCTATTTTTGGCACTGTTTACTTACCGGAATCAGTAAAGCGGGAAGTACTACCCGATAAAAATGCACCAGGTAAAACAGCTATCGCACATGCCATTGATGTTGGTTGGTTAACCATTTGGCCTGAACCAATCAAGCCATTATTAGATATTGATCTTGATGCCGGCGAAACGGATTGCATCAATGTAGCCTTAGGTTAACCTGATAAAGTATTATTGATTATGGATGAGCGTGCCGGACGCGCTGTAGCCAAAGAGAAGGGATTAAGCGTTACCGGCACTGCCGCTATTATTGGACTAGCCAAAAAACAAGGCTTGATACCCTCAGCAAAGGCAGCTTTTGAACGACTACATCATTCTGATTTTCGCATTTCTGCCACCGTTATTAAATTGATTTTATCGAGTGTTAATGAGCTATAAAATTTAGTTAAATCTTTACCAACAAGACCAGATTTTAATCAAATAACAATCTACGGCCCTACGGCGGTTTAATCTGTACACAATATTCGCGTAGGGTCGATTCGTGCTAGCAATCCACCAAATACGGGGCAATAAACTAACCCTCACTTGGATGCTCCATCGTGAGGTTTTTTGTTCGATTGTTTTCAAGCTTACGGGTGTGAGGCGGTTTTCTGTTTCGAAACCACCCTACGATTTACGGATTTGATCTAAGCAGGACGGGGTTTGCAACCCCGTCCTTAACGTTTCGAAAGCTATTGAAGTATCCAAACGGCGCTATATAACCAAAAGCAGGCATGTTTCTTCGGTGATCTTTCAAAGATAATGGCAATATCAAACGTTTGAGACGGGGTTGTAAACTCCCGTCTCGCGAGATAAATAACTTGCATTAATAAAACGTGGGAATATACTGATAATCAGTATTTATTAAGAGGTAGGTGGGCAGTGTTATTTGAATGGGATGCAAATAAAAATGAACTTAACCTACAAAAACATGGCATAGATTTTTCTATGGCTATCGGGGTATTTGATGACCCAAATCGTCTTGAAGAGGACAGTACACAGCCCGAACAGGGTGAAATTCGTGTTAGAACGATGGGTGTAGTGGGCTCTGCTTTGTTAGTGTTGACAGTTATTTATACGAATAGAGGCGTGTATAAAAGGATTATTTCAGCGCGACCGGCAAGTAAGGCTGAAAGACTCAGGTATATGAGTTTTATTCATTAAATTTATAAGAATGATGGGTAGTAATTATTATGACTATAACAGTTGAACGAAAA